>JABWBD010000334.1 GCA_013360685.1 Pirellulales bacterium | reverse complement strand
GGCTTGCGGCGAAGGACCGGGCTTCTCGACGACCTGCGGCGACGGCAGTGCGGCCGCCGGCTGCTTCTCCGCGCGAGAATCGGTCAGGGGCTCTCGGCGGCAACCGGCCGTGCATGCCGACGAAGCCGCAATCGATAAGACCCAGAGAAAGATCGTGAAACTGCCGAACTTTGCCTGCCTGGGCATCGGTAGTCTCCGCCCCGCGGTCCCGCCCGCGCTCAAGGCGTGTTGGGCGTGCTGGCCGGTGTGGAAGCACTGCTCAATTGCGAGAGGACTTGAAGCAAACCGTTGAGATGTGCCAGGCGCGGACCAAAGCGGTCGACGAATTCGTTGAGCAGGAACTCGCCGTCGATCAGGCCTTCGTAGTTCTCGTTGATTTCCTCGGTGAGATTGGCCAGGTACTCCGTCTGCACCTTGCTGAGGGCCTCGGCCGCCTTCCGGCAACTCTTGGCCAGGTGCGGATTCGCCTGCTTCCACTGACCTAGTTCATTCGCCCGCTGGCGCTGCGTCGCGCTGAGTTGGTTGACCAGTTCTTCGAGCAGCTCATTCTGCCTATCCTGCGCAGCCAGCATCTCTCGCAAGAGCCGCGTCATTTCTCCGGCAAGGCCGCCCGGAGCCGGCACGGGAGGCGTGGCATAGGGACCGGAAACGTCGATTTGGCTGTAGAGAGGAGACGGACGAGAACGTCGATCTTCGGTCATGATGTTTTTTTCCTTTCGCGTTCCATCCAGTATAAGCAGGAGCGATTGAAAAAGTCGAGTCTCCGACACCCCGGTTTTCCAACCAATTCGACGGGCCCGGCCGCTACAGGCCGAAACGGCATCGTCGTTTGCGCAGACGATTTCGTCAGCAAGACCCTAAAGTCCTGCCCAAGAAGCACCCGATCCACGAGCAGGCTTCCCCACGACCGACGAGCAACACAGAAGAATGGGGAAAATGCGCAAGTTGAATGGCGCTGGAGGAGTTAATGGCAAGTCGTGGCGATCAGTCCAAAGCTTCTCTTGGGTTTCTCACCGTCATTCAAGATTCGGATTACGGCCTACTCGGGGGGTATCTGATTCTCAATACTGCGGGCCGTCCTGAAGAATTCCATTGTACCGCACCAGTTCGGCCCAGCCGAGCACAGCAAATCCTCTACGGTCCGACGCTTGAGCCCTACCTTTATGGCGAGCAGATCGGACGGACTCTGGCGGCCAGGTCCAAGGCCCAGCCCCTGGTTCTCTGCACCGACCGCGGTCCCGCACTGGCGGTACGGGAGCACGTGGACATGCCGGTTGCGTTGGTGCTTCCGGGCGACGGAGAGGCTGGAGACGGAGCAACGGCTTCGTGCGAATCCCATTGGCGGTTGGACAAGGCCCACGGACGGCAACCGCCGCTGGTCGCCTTCCGCCTGGGCAAGAACCAACTCGCCGTGCCGGCAACCATGTCGTGCGATCGGGAGGCAATTCTCCAACGGTTGGCGGAACTGGCTGAGTGTATGGATCTGGCTGAACCGTTCGGCCGAATCCGCGAAGCGATTGAAGAGGCGCGCCGGGGAGGCCAATGATGTCGGACGGCTGGGAAACCTCGGATCCGGCCGGCGGCTTCGATTGGGCGCCTGCTGCGCCGCCTGCGGCTTTTTCCATCAATCTGGGCCCGCCGCCGGTCACCGTCGCGAGTCCTTTCGAGGCTGCTTTGCGGAACGGGCCGGTGCCGGAAGTTCAGAAGATCCGTTGGGAGGATACGGCCCCTCGCGCGATTCGGATCGGCATCGGACGCGTGGAGGTCGCCGTGCGGAGTTTCTTCTTCGCGCCGCCGCCCGCGGTCTGCGAACGGCCGGACGAACCCGTGAAGTCCCATGCCGCTGCCCGAATCGCAGCGGATCTTCTCGGGCAAAGGACCGCCCCGACGCGGATTGCCCCTCCGCGCGACGTCATCAAGCTGGAAGATCGGCTGAATTACGTCCTCCAGCCTCCCCTGGAAGCGGTTCTCGCCGAACGCTCGCTGGTCTTTCCTTTCCCGCCGTTCTCGTACCAGCTTCAAGGAGTCGCGTTCCTGTACCCGAGGCACGCGGCGGTGCTCGCCGACGAGATGGGGCTGGGCAAGACGATGCAGGCCATCACGGCGATCCGGCTGTTGATCCGGTCGGGCGAACTCCGCAGCGTGCTGTTGGTCTGTCCCAAGCCGTTGGTCACCAACTGGCGCCGCGAGTTTGCCTTGTGGGCCCCGGAAATCCCGGTGCTCACCATCGAAGGCGATCAGGCCCGTCGCCGCTGGCAGTGGCAACTCGCCGACATGCCGGTGAAGATCGCCAACTACGAGCTGCTCAACCGCGATCGGGAACTGTTTGAGGCGTGCGGGCCGACCGGCAGGGCGCAGCTCCAATTCGATCTGGTTCTGCTCGACGAGTCGCAGCGGATCAAGAACCGCGCCAGCGCCACCAGCCAGGCCGCGCGGGCAATCTCGCGGAGCCGCAACTGGGCCCTGACCGGCACTCCGGTGGAGAACAGCCACGAAGATCTGGTCGGCATCTTCGAGTTTTTATCGCCGGGATTTCTGTCTCCGGACATGAAGCCTCGCAGGATCGGCCAGTTGGTGAGCGACTACGTGCTGCGCCGCACCAAGGACCAGGTCCTTACGGACATGCCGCCCAAGCTCTTTCGCGACGCGGAGCTCGACCTCTCGCCGGAACAGCGCGAGACCTACGCGCTGGCCGAGGACGACGGCGTGCTGCGGCTGACCGAAATGGGCGACGCCGCCACGATCCACCATGTCTTTGAACTGGTGCTCCGGCTGAAACAGATCTGCAACTTCGACCCCGCCACCGGGGCCAGCACCAAGTTGGAAAGGCTCGAGGCTGATCTTGAGGAAGTCGCCACCAGCGGCCGAAAGGCGATCGTATTCAGCCAGTGGGTCGACACGCTTCAGAAACTGGCAAGACACCTTCGCCGCTTCGGGCCGCTGGAGTACCACGGCCGCATCCCCTCCGGCCGGCGCGAGGCGGTCATCCAGCGATTCCGCGAGAACTCCAAGTCGCACGTGCTTCTGATCAGTTACGGGGCGGGCGGCGTGGGGTTGAACCTGCAGTTTGCCAACTACGTGTTTCTCTTCGATCGGTGGTGGAACCCGGCCGTTGAGGACCAGGCCGTCAATCGGGCACATCGGATCGGGGTGAGCGGCTCCGTGACGGTCACCCGTTTCCTCATGCTGGGCACGATCGAGGAGCGCATCGACCTGGTGCTCCAGCAGAAGCGTGAGTTGTTCGACACGATCTTTTCGGGCACGGAAGCCCCGCGGAAACTGCATCTCACGCAGGAGGAGATCTTCGGACTGTTCGACCTGAAGTGCCCAGGCGGCCCGATCCAGGTAGCGGCATAGATCCCGGGCGCCCACGTCCGCTCGCCTCGGCAGGACCAGCCCGCGCACGGTGTGCTACGATCATCTCCGCCCGGATCTCATGGCCTGCCCCCGTTCCAACGGCCGGCTACCAGGTCCCAGACGACGTAGCGGAGGAGCAGGCCGACGAGGATCAGGACCGCCCCCGCCATCGTCCACCAGGCGGGCTGTTCGCCTCGTGCCAGGAAGGCCCAAAACGGCACCAGGACCGGCTCGATCAGGCCGATGGCCACCGCCTCGTGACTACTGATCGACCGCAAAGCCCGGAGCAGAAGCGTGTAGGGGATACCCATCTGGAATGCCCCGAAGACGGCCAGGACCGCCAACTGGACCGGCGACGGCCAGCGGTCGAGATAGACGATCCAGGGCAAGAGCATCAGCGAGGCCACCGCGTGGTTCAAGGCGACGATCCAGGCCGGGTTTTCGCCGCGGACCTGCCGCATCAGGAGCACCACGCAGGCGTAGGCCACGCCCGACGCCACGCCGCACGCCACGCCGAGCTGCGCTTGCCCCCGAACCTCGAAGGCGAGGATCGTCCCCACGCCGAGCACGGCGAACCCGAGCGGCACGAGATCGCGGCGCGCGATGGGGTCGCGAAGCACGAAGACTCCGAGCAGGAAAACCCACCACGGCGCCGTGCTTTGAAGCCAGATCGCGTTGGCGGCGGTGGTCCGTGTCATGGACGTCAGGTAGATGACGTTCATGACCGTGAAACAAGCCGTCAGCGGCACGAGGTATCGGTTCCAACGGGGACGCCGGACCGTCGGCAACAGGACCAAGGCAGCAAAGGCGGACCGCCAGAAAGCCAACATCGAGCCCTGGTATGCGACCGGCCAGTCGTCGAACAAGGGCATCTTGGCAAATAGGCCGCTGGTGCTCCACATCACGGCGGCCACGACCATGGCCAGCCGGCCGATAAGCTTGTCTTTGGCGGCGGTCTCGAGGGAAGCGGCTGCGGGGAGCGTCAAGGAAGTCTTCCGGTTGGCGGGAGGGTGGGGGATTGTGGCGAGCCGCTCCGCGGCGTGGAAATCACCTCGCGAGGCGAGGCCCCGCACTGGACAGCTTCTTCCAGCGGCACGACTCGTAGGTCTCGAGCTTGCCTTCCGGCGCTCGCAGGATGAGGGCGGCAGCGCCGGGCATTTCCTCGACCATCCGCAGCCCTGCCTCGGGGCCCAGGACGCTCACCGCCGAGGCCAACGCGTCGGCAGTCATGGCGTCCGGGGCAACGGCGGTGACATTGCTGTGGTCGGTCAGGCCGATTCCGGTCCGCGGGTCGATGAGATGGGAATAGCGTCGGCCGTTGAGTTCGACAAACTGCCAGGTATCGCCCGAAGTCGCCACGCCGCAGTTGGAGAGGCTGAGAAAACGGCCCGGCTTCTCTTTGGGATCCAAAGATGCCACGGCAATCTGCCAGCCGGGCTTGTCGGGCGGTGGGTCTCCGAGACCGACGTCGCCGCCCGCGTCGACCAATGCCCGTTGGATGCCGTGCTTGCCGAGTTCGGCCAGAAGCTGGTCGATGACGTAGCCCTTGGCAATGCCGCCCAGATCGAGCCGCATCTCGGGCTTGAGCAGTTCAACAGCACGGTGCGCGGGGTCGAGGCGCACGAGCTTGTAGCCGACCAGCCGGCGTGCCTCGTCGAGGCGGTCGGCCGGTGGAAACTCCTCCTGGCGCCGTGCTCGCCGCCAGAGGCGGACCACAGGCCCGACCGTTACGTCAAAAGCCCCGCCCGAGCGCTCGGAGATCTCCTTGGATCGGACCAGGACTCTCCAAAGATCCTCACTGACCGGCACAGCCTTCCCCTCTCCGGCGGTGGCGCAGAGCCGGCGTAGTTCGCTGTCGGGGTCGTAATCGGTAAGAATTCCGTTAAGCTGATGGGCGCGGGCGTAGGCAGCCTCGGCAGCGCGGTTTGCAGTGTCTCGATCGATGCAATAGAATACAAGCTTGACTGGAACCGCCATCTCCGTGCGGACGAACTCGAAGCGTTGGAGCTTGGTTTCGTCAGCCGGAGCTGCCAAAATTCCCACCGACCATAGCCACACGATTGCGATCCTTCCCATACGGACAGGTTCCTTTACCAATACCAAGTTGCTCCGGCAGGCGCAGCGGTTCGAAGTGTTTCGTGTTTCCTGACAGGTTCTGCTTGAGAGGACTCTCGATGATTAGGGTAACTGACAAGGGACGGGGTTTTCAACTATCTTTGGCGTGCGCGGCGGTTGCGATGCTGGCCGTCGCCTTGGGACAGTTCTTGTGGACAGGTGCGGCGGCCGTCGCCGACGAACTCGCGCCGAACGAAGTTCTGGCGGTGAAATGGCTCCCGAAGCCGTATCCCATCGAGAACGCCGACGCGAAGGCCGAAGCAGAGATGAAGCCCTACACCGAGGTTGTCTCGGGCACCGATTTGAAATTCGGCATGGCGCCGATTCCCGGCGGCAAGTTCGTGATGGGGAGCCCGGACGGCGAGGAAGGCCGCAGCGAGGACGAGGGGCCGCAGATTGAAGTCCAGGTTGCTCCGTTCTGGATGGCCACCCACGAGGTCACGTGGGACCTCTACGAGGAGTGGTCGTTTGAGTTGGACGTCCAGCGGCGAAAGCTCAAGGGGGAAGCGGCGTCCGAGTGGGACAAGATCGCCGACGCGGTGGTCCGGCCGACCAAGCCTTATACCGACATGACCTTCGAGATGGGCAAGCGGAACCGGCCCGCCATCTGCATGACGCAGTACGCGGCGCAGTATTTCTGCAAGTGGCTCTGCGCGAAGACGGGCCGCTATTATCGGCTGCCGACGGAGGCAGAGTGGGAATACGCCTGCCGCGCCGGCGCCAAGACGGCTTATTCCTTCGGCGACGGCACCGAGAAGATCGACGAGTACGCCTGGTACTTCGACAACAGCGACGACAAGTACCAGGAAATCGGCAAGAAGAAGCCGAACGCCTGGGGGCTGTACGACATGCACGGGAATGTTTCGGAGTGGGTGCTCGACCAGTACTACCCCGATGCCTACGCGAAGCTGGCGGCGAAGGGCAACCCGGCATCCAATCCGTTGTTCGTGCCGACGAAGGAAATCCCCCTCACCGTGCGGGGCGGCTCGTGGGACGACGATCCGGAACGCCTCCGCAGCGCCGCGCGGCGCGCGTCGAACAAGGACTGGAAGATGCAGGATCCGCAGATCCCGCAGAGCATCTGGTACCTGACCGACGCCACATTCCTGGGGTTCCGCGTGGTGCGCCCTCTGGAGCTTCCCAGCGAGGAGCAGGCCAAGCTCTACGAACCGGATCCCCAGATCATGAAGGACTACAAGGAAGCGCAGGGCGGCAAGGAATAGGCAAGAGACTTGTGGTTTGATACTTCCCTACCTTCGAGGAGATGCAGAGGATGAGCGACACCAGGAGAGCTTCGCGCCGGGATTTCTTGAAGACTTCCTCGGCGGCTTTCGCCGGGGCGGCATTGGCAAGCGGATTGAGCGTCGCCCGCAGCGCGCACGCGGCGGGCAGCGGTGAATTGAAAGTCGTCTTGATCGGTTGTGGCGGCCGAGGGCAGGGCGCCATCCGCGACTGCATGAACGCCAGCAAGATCACCGGCGAGAAGATCCGCCTGATCGCCGTGGCCGATGCCTTCGAGAAGAAGGCCCGTGATGCGTTCGACCGGCTCAAGAAAGAGGGAGACTACAGCAGCATGGTCGATGTTCCCGACGACCGGGTGTTTTCGGGATTCGATTGCTACGAGAAGGCCATCGCCGTCGGCCCGGACCTCGTGATTCTTGCCACCTCGCCCGGCTTCCGGCCGATCCATTACCAGGCGGCCATCGCCGCCGGCAAGCACGTCTTTATGGAAAAGCCCTGCTGCGTCGATGCGCCGGGCTACCGTTCGCTCCTGGAGACGAACAAGGCGGCCGACGCCAAGGGGTTGAAAGTCGGCGTCGGCTTGCAGCGCCACCATGAGCCCCGCTACCAGGAAACGATCAAGCGGATTCAGGACGGCGCCATCGGCGATCTCAAGTATCTTCGCGCCTATTGGAACGGGGCGGGCGTGTGGGTCCGGCCTCGCAGGCCCGAGCAGACAGAAATGGAGTATCAGATGGACAACTGGTACTACTTTGTCTGGCTCAGCGGCGACCATATCTGCGAGCAGCACGTCCACAACCTGGATGTCTGCAACTGGGTCAAGGGCGGACACCCCGTCGAGGCCAACGGCATGGGCGGCCGGCAGGTCCGCAGGGGCAAGGACGTGGGCCATATCTACGACCACCACTTCATCGAGTTCACCTACGACGACGGCACGAAGATGTTCAGCCAGTGCCGCCATATCCCCAAGTGCTGGGACAGTGTCTCCGAGTTCGCCCACGGCACCAAGGGGTGGGCGGATTGCTCCGGAAAAGAGCTGCACGTCGCTGGAAAGAAGCAGTGGGAGTTCCTCGGCGAGCGGCCCAGCGCCATGGTTCAGGAACACGCCGACTTGCAGAAGGCGATCCGCTCGGGCGAGCCGTACAATGAAGGTCACTACGGCGCGGACAGCAGTTTCACCGCCGTACTGGGCCGCATGGCGACCTACTCCGGCCAGGTCGTCAAGTGGGACGATGCCGTGGCCGGCGGTCCCAGCGAGATGCCGGAAACCTATGCGTG
The DNA here is from genome assembly GCA_013360685.1 of Pirellulales bacterium. Classification (GTDB taxonomy): domain Bacteria; phylum Planctomycetota; class Planctomycetia; order Pirellulales; family Thermoguttaceae; genus JABWBD01. Next base: position 1,424 of record JABWBD010000334.1, on the reverse strand, counting down.
GGATGCCAAGCCGCCGGTCCTGCCGGACGAGAGCGGCAGCTACGAGCACGCCGTCGCCATGCCGGGGATTTACAAGGCGTATTAGGAATGGGGTAATGGGGTGATGGGGTGTCGATATCGACCCGCTTCATCACTCCAGTGTGTCAACACCTCAGCGCTCTGTCATCCAGCGCAAGGGCTCACTTCACCCGAACCGCCGGAGAGGGACACGACGAACCGGCCGCAGTAGATACTGCGGCCGGTCTTTTTTCGATCCGCCGAGAAGACGCGGAAAGCTGACCAGCCCGGATGAAATTGGTTCTCGCGCCATTCAAGACCAACTTCCAATTAGTCAAGGTTTCCCAACGCGGTATGATGACCATGCGTGGTCCGACGGCATCGCTGGCAACCGCTCAATGGTTATTGATGTTGCGGGCACGAATTCTTGTCGGCGGAGGAACAATACGGCACGGTTGCAGATCGGCGGTCAGCCTCCGGGCGCAGGCTTGCCTGCCGACCACTTCGGGAATGGATCGATGGCAGCGCATATCCAGGCCTGGCCACTCCTGTTGAACACCGCGATCCTCGCGGCGGCGACCGGCGCGATCAGTCTGCCGATGGGATCGCTGCTCGGCTGGCTATTGGCTCGAACGGACCTGCCGGGCCGGCGAGCGGCCATCGTGCTCTTGGGTGTCATGCTTTTCATTCCGCTCTATCTGCAGGCCGCGGCCTGGCAGGCAGGCTTCGGGCTGCAAGGTTGGTCGACGCTCGTCTTCGGGCTGCCGGTCCGGCTCGACGGCTGGACCGGCGCCGTCTGGGTGCACGCGCTGGCCGGATTGCCGTGGGTGGCGCTGATCACCGGGGCCGGGTTCCGGCTCGTCGAACCGGAACTGGAGGAGCAAGCGGTCCTCGACGGTTCGCCCCGGCAAGTGTTTCTCCATGTCACCGCCCGGTGCGCACTGCCCGCGATCGGGGCCGCGGCGGTCTGGATCCTGGTTGCCACGGCGGGCGAGATGACCGTCACCGACCTCTTCGTCGTGCGGACCTACGCGGAAGAAGTCTACACGCGGCTTGCCATGGGCGAAGATCCGCAGGAAGCGCTGGTCGGAGTGCTGCCCGGCGTGGTTCTTTCGATCGGGCTGGTCATCGCCGCTGTTGCGGCAATCGCTCGCCTCGCCCCACGCGATCGCCCGCTCCCCAAGCGGCCGCGTTGGGTGTTCCGGCTGGGTCGCTGGCGAAGGCCGCTGGCAGCGCTCGTGGCGTTGGTTTTGTGGGTCCTCGCCGGCGTGCCGCTGGGCAATCTTGTCTACAAGGCGGGCCTGGTGGTGAGGATGTCGGACAACGTGATGGAACGGACCTGGTCGCTCGGGAAGTTTCTTGGGATCGTCGCCTCCAGCCCGTACCGTTACGCGCAGGAGTTCGGCTGGTCGCTCATGCTGAGCGGA
>JABWBD010000333.1 GCA_013360685.1 Pirellulales bacterium | reverse complement strand
GCCCGCCCAATCCCGGATCAAGGTCCTCGCCCTCGATCCCAGCAAAGGCGGCGACGCCCAGCACGGCGACTATTCGGCCTTCGTCCGCCTCGCCATCGACCGCCACGGCATCCTCTACGTCCAAGCCGACCTGGCCCGCCGCCCCACGCCCCAGATCATCGCCGACGGAGTGGAGCACTATCGCCAGTTCCGTCCCCACGCTTTCGGCGTCGAAGCCAATCAGTTCCAGGAACTCCTTGGGCGCGAGTTCGTCGCGGAGTTTCGCCGTCAGGGTCTCCTGGGCGTGAATCCCTGGCTGATCGACAACAGCGCTAACAAGCGTGTCCGCATCCGTCGTCTCGGTCCGCTCCTGGCCGCTCGCCGCATTCGAATGAAGTCCGACTGTCCCTCGACCCGCTTGCTCATGCACCAGCTCCAGGAGTTCCCCATCGGCGACCACGACGACGGCCCCGACGCCCTGGAAATGGCCATCCGCCTGGCCGAAGAACTCCTCGCCGGAACGCACAACGACGGCCTCGGCAACCGCCTGCCCGTTTGAGAGCTCAGCAAACCATGCATTTCACGCACTCCGTCCCTCATAGGTCCCATAACTCCCTCGCTCCCAGGCTCTGCCTGCTTTTCTCTCGTACCCAGGCTCCGCCTGGGCACGCACTATCTTGCAGGCTCCGCCTGCTTTTCCTATTTGGTCCGAATGAATTCCATAACCCAAAGATCGCCTGATCCCCCGATCCGGTCGACATCGGCCGACGGCTCTTTGACAATTCGCTAACCACAGGCCCCTGCCGGAACGCGCCGGCAGGGGCCCCGGAAACACACGTAACAGGCGCGCCGCCTCGTCCGGTGGGCGCAAGGATCCAACCACGGAACCTCGCGCGCAACAAGCCGCACGATGGTTCAGAAGCCACCGGCCGGACCGGAGTCTGGCGGCCTTGTCATTACAAGTTGTGGGTAACGACAAGGCCTTACAACTCCGCCTCGCCCAGCTCTGGCTCGCCGGGGGCGAATCCGTGGCGCATGGTATTCTCTGTCGAGGAGCGAGGCTCGACGAAGTTTAGCAGGTAGTCGTCACCGCCCGCCTTGGTCCCGGTGCCGGACAACCCGAAGCCGCCAAACGGCTGTCGGCCGACCAGGGCGCCCGTGATGCCGCGGTTCAAGTAGAGATTGCCGACGCGGAATCGCCGCCGGGCCGCGTCGAGATGGGCCGGACGGCGGCTGAACAGCCCGCCGGTCAGCTTGTAGGTCGTCGTGTTGGCCCACTCCAGCCCCTGCTGGAAATCGGCCGCGCGAAGCACCGACAGGACCGGCCCAAAGATCTCTTCGTTGGCCAGCCGGTGATGCGGCAGGATGCCCGAAAAAATGTGGGGGCCAATGCAGGGCTTTCCGATCCTCGCCTCCAGTCCGGCAGGGACTTCGCAGGCCAGTTCCAGCCTGCCTTCGCGCTTGCCGATCTCGATGTACTCGAGGATCTTTTCGGCGGCCGACGCATCGATCACTGGTCCAATGTCCGTGCCCGGATCCGTAGGATCGCCGATGACCAGGGCGCGGGTCGATTCGACCAGGCGGCGAAGGAAGACGTCGTGCACGGTGTCGACCACGATCACGCGGCTGCACGCCGAGCATTTCTGGCCGCTGTAGCCGAAAGCCGACTGACGCACGCCGAGCACCGCCTCGTCAAGATCGGCCGACTCATCAACAAGGATCGCGTTCTTGCCCCCCATCTCGCAGACGACCTTCTTGACGAAACCCTGCCGTTCACCCGTCTGGCCCGCTGCCGCCAGGATATCGAGTCCCACTTCCTTCGAGCCGGTAAACGCGATGATCGCCACGCGGCGGTCCCGCACCAGGGCCGAGCCCACCACGCTCCCCCGGCCTGGCAGATACCCGAGCACGTCTCTCGGCACTCCGGCTTCCCAGAGCGCTTCGCACATGGCCAACGCGATCCCGCGCGTCGCGCCCGACGGCTTCACGACCACCGTGTTGCCGGTGGTCAGGGCCGCCGTGGTCATGCCGGTGCAAATGGCCAACGGGAAGTTCCAAGGGCTGATCACCACGGCCACTCCCCGCGGCTGGTACCAGACTTCGTTCAGTTCCCCCACGAAACGGCCCAGCCGCCGGGGATGGAAGAGCGGTACGGCCCAGCGAGCGTAGAACTCGCAGAAATCGATCGCCTCGCAAACATCGGCGTCGGCCTCGCGCCACGTCTTTCCCGATTCGCGGAGGACTACGCCCGCCAGTTCATCCCTCCGCTGGCGCATCCGCGCCGCTGCCTCGACGATCCGTGCGGACCGGTCCACCGGGTCCATGTCGCGCCACGCGGGAAAGGCCGCGTACGCCCGCGCCACCGTCTCGCTTGCCTGTTCGGCCGTCCGGTCCCGACCAGGCTCCGGCGCCCGGGCCCCTTCGACGGCGGCGGCAAACCGTTCGCGCTGGTCGCGCTGCGAGAAATCGCGATGCGGCTCATTGCCGAACGGCCTGCCGTCTCCGAGGCCCTTCACCGCGGGGCCGAGGCGGTGCCTCTCCGGGGCCAAGCCGATCAGGTCGCTCTGCTCACGATGAACGGACTCCTGCACGTGCGGCGAAGCCAGCAGTTCTTCGGCCGGCCGATCCTCCGCGAAACCCGCGCGGAGCCACGACTGGTTCGACGTGTTCTCCAGGAGGCGCCGGACCAGGTATGCCATGCCGGGGATCATTTCGCCGATCGGCACGTACTCCCGCACACGCAGCCCCCGGTCGACCATCGCTGCCTTCAACGGATCGGCCATCCCGTAGAGCATCTGGAACTCCACGGCCCGCTGCGGCAAATCGTGCTCTTCCAGGAGGGCCAGGGTATGGGCGATCGAACGGACGTTGTGGGATCCGAGAGCCAGTTTCACCCCCGCCTCACCGGCCTGCCGCGGCATGGCTTCGACGAACCGCTCGGCCATCCGCTCAAAGCAGGCGTCGCATGCATGCTTCGCCGTCCAGACCGGCACGGGCCAGCCCTTCTCTTCGGCGTGGATGACCTCGTAGTCCCAGTAGGCCCCCTTGACCAGCCGCACGGCCACCTGCCGTCCGCTCCGCTTCGCCCATTCAATCATCCGCCGGGCGTCGTCCTCGCCGCTGCGAAGATAGGCTTGCATGGCCAGTCCGGCCGGGAAGTCGAACTGTTCGCAGCACCGCTGAAACAGGGCGATGGTGAGCTCCTTCAGCGCCGACTGCTCCATGTCGAAGTTGATGAAGACGTTGAACCGCCGCGCGGCCTCGAGGATCGGGCGAAGCGCCTCGGTGAGTTCGTCGAGGCAACCGGAGAAATCGATCGGATCCACGCGCGCGGCGAGCGACGTGATCTTGATCGAAACGTTCGCTCTGGGCAGCCCAGCGACGTGGTCTGTTTCGAGGTGCGGGTTGGCAGGCCACCGCGCGGTGGCGTCGGCCAGCCGATCGATGATCGCCAGATAGCGGCCTCGATAGGCATCGGCTTCCACCCGGCTCACGCAGGCTTCACCCAGAAGATCGACGCTCAGCGCGATCCCCTCCGACCAGCGCCGCAGGAGCTTCGGGATCGCCGTCTCAGGGTCGCCGCCGGCGATGAAATTGCCCGCCAGGGCCGTGATCCGGTTGGCGATGGTCTTGGCGAGCACGCCTTTGGCCAGGCTTCCGGCCTTGAGCCCCAACTCCATGGTGGACGGGAGCGTCACGCCCGGTTGCGTCAGGTAATCGACCAGGTAGGCGTGCACCTGCTCCGGGGTCTTGAGCATGGGAAAAACGTCGACGAAGCGAAACAGTTGCACCTTGAAAGCCGGGGCGCGCATCGCCCACTGCATCAACTGGTCGGACCAGAACTGCGGCGAGAGCAGGCCGCTGCGGCGCCGCCGGGCGTCGTCGAGCAACTCCCTGCCGATCTCGGAGACCCGGGATTCGAGATCCGACAACGCTGTCGCCGAGGACGTGTCCGAAATGCGCTGGGCTTCGTAATCGTGCCTCTTGGTCGAGCGGAACCAGGACATGGTGCGCCTCCGAGGTAAAACGGAGTTCATTCCGTTCCTGCGAAGTTGACGCAGTGACCTGCAACGGCATCGGTTCCGGTCTGAAGATAGAATGCCTGAAAAAGACACTCTGGAAGGGGAACGGAATGAATTCCCTCTGAGGCGACCGGCAGGAACCAATTCACCCGTAGGGCGGCCTTCCCAGGCCGTCGCGATGGCCTGGGAAGGCCGTCCCACGCGTCTTCTCGCTTCCGCTGATCGCCTTACAGGAATTCTATTCCTGGCGAGCGGGAATTCCAGGGCCGGAATCCGGCAGGAGCGAGAGAAGAAGCGGCAAGACGACGAGATTGCCCAGCACGAATGACCAACAAGAATCGAAAACGACAGCCCCCTGCCGGAGCGGCCGGCAGGGGGCCGAGTAACCGTCTGGCTCCCGTTCGCGCAAGGCTATTTCGCACAGCCGAGAACGGCGCCGCAGCACGCCGGCTGCTCGCACGCGACAGGAGCCGGCTTCGGCACGCAGACGGGCACCTGCACCGTCTTCGGCATCATCCGGCACACCTGCACCGGCACAACCTTCTCGACTTCGTAAGGCACACACACGGTGTACGACCGCGTGGCCTGATAAGGCACGGACGTGTAGGTCGTTACCGGCTGGGTCCGAGTGACGACCTGCGGCACACACACCGTGTAGTTGCACACCTTCGAGCGGACTTCCGGCACGTAGTCGTAGACGGTTGCGGTGCACGTGCGGACTTCGGACCGGCACAGCGAAACCGTGTACGTGCAGGGTTCCTGGACTGTCGTCGCGGTCATGCACGTCACCGGGACCTCGCGCTTGACGATGTTCGGCACCCAGACCTTATAGGTCTGCACGGCGCACGCCGGGGCACAGGCTTTCGGGGCGCAGGTGGCCGGAGCACAAGCCGCCGGGGCGCACGTTGCCGGAGCGCAAGGCGCAGGCTGGCAGACCCGCTCTTCCCAATGGCCCTGGTCCTCGCAGACCGTCTTGGTTACCGTCGTGGGCACCATCTTGCAGACATTGCGGACTCCCTGGCGGACTTCCGTGTAGGGAACCATCACCGTGTACTGCCGGGTCTCCGTGCGCGGCACGGCACGGCAGACGGTATACTGCACCGTTTGCTGACGGACTTCGGGAACCATGATCGTGCACTGGTACGGAACCATGCGGGTTTCCGGCACCTGCCGGTAGCAGGTCTCCACGCACTGGCGGACTTCGGTGCGGTAGCACACTTCCTTGACTGTTCTCTGCTCCGTCACCATGACCGGACACATCACCGTCTTCTCGACATACTGGATTTCCATCTCGCACGGCGCACAACAGACCGGCTTCGGACAGCATGTCCTCGGGCAGCACACGCCTGCCTCAGCCGCAGCGGCGGACAGAACCACCGCGGCAAGAACCAGAAGCAACCAACAGCGTCGCATTCGCCAACCCTCCAATTCTTGTGGGGTCTAAACAAAGATGGGAAACAAGGGTCAACTGTGACGGTTAGTGAAACTCAAACGAGCGCGGAATGCAATCCCCTGAAGGCGTGGTCTGTTCCGCGGAATGCAGGGATATTTAATAACCCCATCCGTAGGGTTAAGGAAAAACCTGCGCGATGGCGGCCTGACTGCTGTGCTTGAACAGGCTCGCCGGTAGTGGCAGAGCAGTAGGCAACGGTGCTCGTTGACCAGATAACACCCGAAAGCCAAAGCGCCATGGACCGCTCCCACGGCTAGCAGCAGCGTGAATGCCGCTAGGATCCACGTCGATCCGGATCGCGGATGTCGCGGCTCCAGGTCACAAGGATGTGGGGAAGCTCATCAGGATTCCGGGAAGTTCGTCCTACTGCCCGTACCGCCGCTTGAACTCCTCCTGCCGCTGCTTCCGTTCTTCGACTTCCTTCGGATCCATCTTGTTGAGATACCAGCGGTGATTCGCGGAGTTGAGGACCTCCGCCAGCTTCTTTTCCAGCGCCCGGCCGGCGGCAACCTTCGCGGCATCGCCGGATTGGATGGCCTGCTGGGCGAGGTGCTCCAACTCCGGGACCATCTCGGTGTAGAAGTGCTTGGCCACCTCGTAAGTCCCGTGCCAGTGCGTATAGTCGGGCCCCATCATCGAGGCGCCGTGGCGTGCGCGGCGGCCCTCGTGGTGCCAGATCTCGTACCAGATCCAGTCGAGATCGTTCGAGAATTCCACCGGTTTCATCAGCGGCTTGGCCAACTGGTAGAGTTCGAGCCCCGGCTGCGCGAACTTCTCGTGGTAGAGGTTGACGAGGCTGTCGTACTGCACGTAGAAGTTGTCCACCCACTGCCGCTCGTGGCAGTTGACGCACACCGTCTTCATGTTGTCGCGGCGCGTCTGCCAGTTGATGTTCGCTCCCGGCAGGCCCATCTTCTTGTCGCTCATTTCCGGTCGGACGGAGACCGCGGGACGGTTGTTCCAACTGATCCGCATTCCGACGTCGTGCGTCACCGGCAGGCCGGGCACGGCGGGCCGGTCCTTCGTCGCGGCGCGGGCCGGAGTGGCGCTCATGTGGCAGGTCGCGCAGGTCGGCGCCAGGTGATAGTCCTCGCCGACCACCCACTTCGACGAGTCCATGTTCAACTCGTCCTTATACGCACGAAATGCGATGCCGTGTTTCGACTCGTAATAGATCTCCACCTGCGGATGGTCGGGACCCATATGGCACTTGCCGCAATTGTCGGGATGGCGGGCCTGGTAGGCGGAAAAGGAGTGGCGGCTGTGGCAGGCCGAGCAGGACCCTTCCGAGCCGTCGGGATTGATCCGCCCGATCCCCGTGTTCGGCCATGTGGCCGGGTCGAGCTTGCCACCCGCAAGCACCTTGACCTCGCTGCCGTGGCACTGCCAGCAGCCGCTAACGGCGGCCGCGCTGATGCCGCCCTGGAACGCGGGCGTGATCATGCCGCGGTTGCCCTCGACGACCTCGGCAAGGGTGTTGTCCAGCGAACCGAGGATGCGGGCACCCTTCGAATGGTGCGAGTTGGCAAACTCCTGACCTTCTTTCGAATGGCAGCGGGAGCAGTCCTTGGGCGAGACGATGATCGAGATCCACTGGCCCTCGTGCTTGAAGGCGTCGGGCTCACCCTCCTTGGCCATGTGGCACTCGTAGCAGCCGACGTTGGCCCGGTAGTGCTTACTCTTGCCCCACTGCTGGTAAATCGGCACGTTCTCCGTCTTGTGACACTCGACGCAAGCCTTCGTCTCCTGGGACATCTCCGGCAGGCCCCACGCCTGGCCATGCGCCGCGGGCGTCCGACCCCAGGGCAGGAGCATCGCAAGGCAAGGGATGACGAAAAAGACTGGGTGGATCAGGGAACGTCGGTTCATGGCGATTCTACTCCCTCGCTAGGTCGCGTGACGTCGCGAACGATCTTCGCGGCAGCTCGGCCGAGCCGTTTCTCGTAGGTTACCTCGTCTGCCAGCACCGGAACGGAGACGCGGACAAAAATCGTGTATAGCAATAGCCCGAAGGCCCAAATTCCGACGCAGACCAGGATTTCGTGGACCGTGGGCATGTACTCGACGATCTCGCCCAACGGCGTGGGGACGAAGGCGGGCACGATCAGCCCCATTCCCTTTTCGATCCAGATCCCGATGATCGCCAGCACGCACGCCAGGTTCAGAAGCTTCAGCCCGCGCGAGGCAGGCAACATCAACAGCGCGGTCGCCGCCAGGCTCATGCCGATGGCGGTCCAGATCCAGGGGACCAGGGCGTGCCGGCCGTGCAACCCGAAATAGAGATACTTCGCCGAGGCCGTGTGGGCGGAATCCGTGTAGAACTCGGTAAAGACCTCGCAGGCCAAGAGGAAGATGTTGATGATCATGGCCACCTGGACAATCCGCCTCAGCACCAGCAGGGCGTCGTCGCTGACGTGGTGCCGGGTGTAGCTCCGCACGACCTGGAGCGTAAGGATGATAAACGCCGGGCCCGCGGCGAACGCGCTGGCCAGGAACCGCGGGGCAATGATCGCCGAGTTCCAGAATGGCCGCCCTCCCAGGCCGACGTAGAGAAAGGCCGTGACCGTGTGGATGCTGATCGCCCAGACGATGGCGATGAAAACGAACGGAACGTAGAAGATGGGCGAGGGCCGGCGGTGGCAATACGCGCAATACAGCAGGTATCCGCAGATGTGCAGATTCAAGAGCAAGTAGCCGTTCAGGGCGATGACGTCCCAGGTGAGCATGGAGATGGGAAAGTTGAACCGCCACAAGAGGTGCATGAAGCGGTCCGGACGCCCCAGGTCGGCCATGACGAACAGCAAACACATCACGATCACGGCCACGGCCAGGAGTTCGCCGAAAATCACCACGTCGTGCAGGTGCATGTTGCGGTAGACGTAGACGGGGATGACCAGCATCGCCGCGGCCGCCGCCAGGCCGACGAGATACGTGAAGTTGGCGATGTAGAGGCCCCAGGAGACCTGGTCGGTCATGCCGGTGACGGCGAGGCCGTGGACGATCTGGCGGCAGTAGGCGTTGAGGCCGAGCAGGGCGACGGCGGTGAGGAAGAACATCCAGGCGTAGTAGCGTCCGTCGCCGACGAAGGAGAGGCGAAAGCACCGCCAGAGGAAGGTGAGGTAGGTCTTCACGCGAGCGTCCCCCGCTGATTCGGCGTGAGGTCGCGCCAGCGGAGTTCGGGGCCGTCCGCGCCGGGGAGTCGGCCGTAGCGGTCGCCCTCTTCGTGTTCGAGTCGTCGCGCGATCTCGGCGGCTTCGGGGTCGAGGCCGCTTGGGTATCGCTCGTCGAAGTAGTAGAAGAACCTGGGGAGCGTGCCGGCGTCCTCCTTCAGGACGAAGACTCGCTTGGTGCGGAGAATCTGCGAGACCTCGCTCTCCGGGTCGAGGACGTTGCCGAACTTGCGCGCGCCGGTCGGGCAGACTTCGAGGCAGGCGGGCATGCGGCCCTGGCGCGTGCGCTGGAGGCAGTAGTGGCACTTCTCCATGACGCCCTTGTCGCGCGGGCGGTTGGAGAGGTAGCCCATGTTCGGGTTGACCTGGTCTGCGGGCAGGCGGGGCCTGGAGAAGTTGAAGCGGCGCGCCCAGTAGGGGCAGGCGGCCTCGCAGTAGCGGCAGCCGATGCACCAGTCGTAGTCGATGACGGTGATGCCGTCGGCGTCCTGCCAGGTCGCCTCAACGGGACAGACCTTGACGCAGGGCGGGTTGGCGCACTGGTGGCACTGGACGGGGAGGTAGAAGTGGCCCTCGTCCGGTACGGTCGGGCGGTCGTAGTGGTGGTTGCCCTTTTCGAGGTCCATCGTGCCGCGCGGCATCTCGATGACGCGGATGTACTGGACTTCGGGCGAGCGACTCTGGTTGTTCTCGGCGACGCAGGCGTGGACGCACTTGCGGCACCCGATGCAACGGCTGATGTTCAGGGCGTAGACGAACTCGACGCCGTCCATGGGCTTGTAGTCGCGCAGTTCGGGGCGG
>JABWBD010000020.1 GCA_013360685.1 Pirellulales bacterium | reverse complement strand
CACGTTGGCGCCGGGCTTGACGTGACGCGTGATGTCCCAAAGGAATCGGAACGGGTGGTCCTTCTCGGTCAACGCATAGGGGCTGTCCTTCTCGTCCAGCGCCGACCGGAAATCCGGCGAGTACAGCACGCGCCAGCGCCCGCCGCTGAACCAGCTCAAGTCCACGCCGCTGCGGACGGTGAAGCTGTTGGTTTTATTGAGCAGGTCCTCGGGCCCCAGTCGGTTGCCGTTGACCAAAACGCTGATCCACGGGTTGGAGCCCGACAATTGCGGCCAATCGATGCGTGCCTCCAATCCCAGGCGGACCTGGTGCTCGACGGAGAAGGGAGGCACGTCGACCGGCAGGACGATCATTTCCGGCGACATCGATTCCCGCTGGTCCACGACTGGCGTGGTTTGCGCACTCGCGGCTGTTACGAAAGCCAGTGTCAGGACAACCAAGACACCGAGATTCTTCATCATTCCAAGCTCCTGTGCGGAGGGTAAGCAAGAGTGTCTTCTCATCCACCGCCGACCTTACCTCAGTGGGATAGTCCCGGCGGCGGCCACCATCGAATTTCATGATTATCCCACCACCCCAAAGCGACATCAAGCCGGGCGAGCAACCGGTCCGTGGCAAGTCTCAATACTCACAAGAAAGAAGTAGCGGGCACGCTCCGCCGCGCTGTCCGCCACTGCGCAGCTCCTCCCTGCCGTCCGCTTGCTGCGTTTCTCCAGATCGTTCTCATCTGCATTGGGCCTGCCCGGCGAGTCGCAACGTGCGACGAATGAAACGAGCGTCTACGCGGCGCCCGCAGTTGAGGCCGCGATGGATGGACGCGCGATTGCCCGCGGGATAGAATGGAACAAATGGTATCCTTTGGGCAATCGGCTGTCGCGAGGCACCCCTTCTTGGGAGCGTTTGCTGTGGATGAACTGGCTTATCAGCGGTGGTGGCAACTGCACGCTCGTGTCGCGCGGCGAGATGCTGCGTGTCACCGAGCGGTAGCTGTCGGCGGATACCCATCAGCGGTCCGCTTTCTGTAGGGAACGGCCTCTGTGCCGTTCCGTCGCCGTGATGAAGGCCCCGGAACGCCACCGAGGGCGTTCCCTGCGGGTACTTCCGACGTCAAAAAGGCTCACGGCGTTGCGTGCCACGCCGCCCGCCTCACGGCCGTTTCAGGAGCGCCTGGATCTCGCTCGGCCCCAGGGCCCGGTCGTAGATCCGCAGATCCTTGAGCCGGCCCTTGAAATGGGCCTGTTGGCCGAGGCCGATCATCAGCGGCGCTGGGTTGCTGAGATGGTAGTGGTCGGCCTGGAACTCGCTGGATGTGGCCACGCATTGGCCGTCGACGTACAGTCGCAGCCGGTCGCTGTCGCGGACCGCCGCGATGTGGCGCCAACCGGGTCCCAGCGCGGTGTCCCAGGTCGCACACCGGCCGACCTCCAGGGACCAGACGCGTCCCGAGGGCATGGTCCCGCAGAAGAGCTTTCCGTTGAACACGGCCAGCGACCAGGCGCGGCGGTACAGACCGCCGCCCGAATCGAGGCTGCCGGTGTAGCTCCAGGTGCTGCCGCCGGCGTAGCGGTAGACCTTGGCCGAAGGCAGCGTGCCGGCAAAGAGTTGGCCGTTGTACGCGACCATCGCCTGGATCTCCTGCTCCGCGCCGAGCCGGCCGCAAAACGTCCAGGTATCGGGCGGGTCGTGGCGGAACACGAGCCCGTTGGGCCATGTGCCCACGTGCAGCCGGCCCTGGTAAACGCCTATCGAGTAGGTTTGCGTGGTGTCGGGGATGGGCTTGAGCCGCGTCCAACTCTGCCCGTCGTAGCGGAAGAACTCGCCGCCGTCGAAGCTGGCCGCGTAGAGGCAGCCGTTGTGAACGGCCAGAGGCTCGACGCGCTGTCCCGGATGGCCACAGAACGTCCAGCGATCGCCGCCCTCGTACCGGTAAAGCCCCTTGGCGGGCCAATAGAGCGTGGTGGCGTAGAGACGGCCGCCGAACACGGCCAGGGCATACACGGAATCGGCGTTGCCCAGCCGGCCGCAGTCGGTCCACTTGCTGCCGCCATCATACCGGTAGACGCGTCCACCGGGGTTCTGGTTGGCCGACGGCGCCTGGCCGTCGTGCGTGGTGTCGCGCCGAGCGACTCCGGCATAGAGCTTGCCCTGGAACACGGCCAGGGCGAAGACGGCGTTGCACTTGTCGGGCGACCCACAGTCGAGCCACTCCGTGCCGCCTTGGTAGCAGAAGACGCGGCCTGCCTGCTTGGGCCCGCTTTCCAGGGTGCCGGCGTAGAGGCGGCCGTCGTGCACGGCCAGGGCGCAGATGTGCCGGCTGTCGCCCGGCCGCCCGCAGTCGGTCCATTCGCAGTCGATCCTGGCGGCGTCGATGCCGAAGGCCAGGTTGCCCCAATTCGCCTGCGACGAGGCGGCCCCCGCATAGCTATGGATGCCCAGATTCACACCCGTCCGGCTGGCCAGGTCGTACTTGCTCAGCAGATCGCCCGGGGTGTCGTCGAGGATCGACTCGGTGCAAGCCCAGACGGCGATCGAGAACGGTCCGTGCCCCAGATCGAGAGCGGCGGAGTGGGGCACCTCGATGCGGCTATCGACGCCGTTGAACTCCGCGCCGTCGCGCGGGTCCAGCGTGGCGCCATGATTGGCCCCGTGGTTGCCGCGGCCCGACGAGTCGCGGCAGTCCCCCTGAAGCCTCCAATGGCCGACCAGGCCGGACTCGGCCCAGCCTGTGCTTGAGAGGAGCAACACACCGAGAATCGCGCCAGGCAGTTGCACGGAAATGCGAAGGTTCATGTTACACGTACCACCATTTCAAGTTGGCCTTGTTCGACTGCAACAGTCCGGTTACGTAGTGGAGCACCTGATGCACGTGCTCGCGTGCGGCGCACTGGGCATCGTCCGGCCGGTCCTTCTCGACCGCCTCGACGATCTCCTGGTGCTCGCGATCGTCGGCCTCGAAGTTTGCTCGATTCTGAGTCTAATCCGGGATCCTCGGATGTCAAGTCAACGGCAATTCGTTCTGCGTCAATGAGGGAACGTCAGCCGTGACTGAATCGGGGACCCGACCTGGCCCTCGGCAAATTCCCAGCCGGCGCTCGTATAGACGCTGGCGTCGGCCGCCGACGTGAGTGTCTCTCCGCCCTTGAGTTCGAGCCGAATGTGCAGGCCGCGAACCTTGAAGGCGTCGATCGGCTGCGAGTTTTCGATCACCAACTCGTTCGAGTATCCCAAGGTTTCCAGCACCGCGGGCGGAATGGGCATCGATCGCTCGACCCAGGCGTCGCCACCGGCTGAGGGAAGGTCGCCCATGGCAAGTCCGTTGAGCAGGACCGGTTTGTTCGCATACGGGCCGCTGTCGGAACCAAAGAGCTCCATCATGAGCCGGCCCGAGACCACGTCGCCGAGGTCGTCCTTATAGGTTTCCTCGCAGGCCGGGTCGACGGCGATGGAAAGGTCGGTCATGAGGACACCGCGGTCGAAGGGCTTTCCCTCGCCGTACAGCCAGGCGGTCGACTGGCAGAAAACGCCGGGGTTCAACGAGGATCGAATGCGGGTGCCGTTCTGGGAAACCAGGTGAAGCTGGAAACGGCCGACCTTGAAATCGTCGCCGGGACGATTTTCGATCCGCAGTTGGTTAAGCTCTCGGATTGTCTTCAGGGCGTCGGGCGAGATGGGAAGTTCGACGCGTTCCCAATGATCGCCTTGCCCGGGCACGACGCCGATGCGAACGCCGTTGACGGCCACGGGCTTGTCCGCCCACTGGCCGCCGTTGGAGCCGAACGAGTCGAACACGAGACTGCCCGAGCGAAGCCGGCCAAAGGCCAGCGGCGAGACCTTGGTGGCATAGACGCTCAACGAGGCCCGGGCTTCCGCGGAGTCGGCGCCGGCTTCGGCCCGAGCTGTGAGTCGAACCTCTCCGCCGCGGACCGCAGCGGCCCGAAACTCGAAGCAGTGCTGGGCGCACTGTGGCAGCGAGGCCTTTTGCTCCGCCGGTTCGATCCGCAAGCCCTCACCAGTGAGCCGGACCGTCACTTGACGAGGCCCCGCCGCATTGAAGACTTCGACGGGAAGGGCAAACGGCTGGTCCTGACCATGGTCTTGCGGAAGCCGCACGCCGACAGCCAGGGGCGGATCGACGTAGAACTCGAATTCGCCGCCGTGCGTCTGTCCCGCGAATTCAGCATGAGCAAGACTGCTTTCGCGCAGCGACTGGGGTTTTTCAGACGCCCGGAACAGGAATTCGTGCCGAACGGTGTCGCCGGCCGGCGCCAGGACGGATTCGTCCTTCCAGCCCGGCCCGCTCCATTTCACGGCGACGGGCCGGTCGCTCCAGTTGTCGAGGACCACCGCCGCCGGGCTTTCGGTGCCGATCACCGCGGCCGCTGGGGCATCCAACGCGAAATGCACGCCCGTGCGGGCCAGCAGCAGGGCCGAGACGCTCCGGTGCCGCGGCACCGCGACGGAGATTTTGCGGCCGTCGCGAACGAGTGGCAACCGCCGCTTGCCCGCAAGATCGGGCGAGACGAAATAGGCTGCCTTGAACTGATCGGCATCGGGCAAGCGGACGGCAAGGGGCAGGTCGAGATCGAACGCTTCGCCGTCGACCGAGCGGCCCGCGCTCACGACCACCGCCAGGACGTTTCCGTCGGGGAGGCGGTAGACGTTGCCCTTCGTCGCAGCGGGAAGGTCCAGCGCGCGGGCGTCGAGCACCCATCGCTTGCCGCGGAACATCTCGAACACCGGCCAGTAGCGGTCCGCCAGGCGGGCGAGTTGGGACGAGGGCATGGCGGTGGGATAGAGGCCGTAGGCCGCGCAGTTCTGAAAAACCGTTTCTCCCTGCTGGGAGAGCGTACAGCAGGCGCGGCCGCCCAGTGTGAGATAATGGATCGCGCGGACCTGGTCCTCGTCGCCGGCCTCGGCCATCATTCCTTCGGCGAAGCGGGCAATGTCGGTGCAGTAAGGGCCATTGAACCAGATAAATTTTCCGCGGTCCTTGGCCACTTTACGCACGCGCTCGTTGAACCGGCCGATGGCCCAACCCATTCGGTAGCCGACCCGGCCCTGGTCGATGCTCCAGCCGTCGTCGTGCGCGTCGTCGAGGAAGTCGTAGCACGACTGGTCCATGAAGAATCCGTCCGCCTCCGGGTAAAGGTCCATCATTTTGCTGAATTCGTCGACCAGGTGCTTGCCCCAGGCGGTGTCGGGATCGGGGCAGACCATGTAGCTCTCGTACCAGGCGCGCATCGGCTTGCCCGCGGCATCGAGCACCAGGGCTTGCGCGTAGTTCGCCGTGATCCAGGACCGCCAGGCCTCCGTGGGATTGAAGTACAGGATGCCGTAGATTCCCTGGGCGTGGAGCCGGCGGATGTAGTCGTTCACCTTGGCGACGGAGATGTTCGGGGGACGCTTGGCGGTCACGTAGGCATGGATGGCCTGCCACGGGGCATCGTCGGCCGGCTTCTTGGGATCATCCCCTTCGCGGAGCACGTGCCATTGGTCGTCGGCGAAGGCGGTCCACGTGTCGCCGAACGGGAGGTGCTGACCGTAGAAGGGAATGGTCCCGTGGATCTCGACCGTCTGAACGTGCTGACTCTTCCAGCGGAGGATCTCCTGGTCGGAGGGCGTGCCGCCGCTGCAGACGAAGGCGCCGTGGAGCTGCGGCACTCTCGGATCGGCCACCTCGAAGAACTCGGGATACCGCCGCAGCACCTTGGCGAGCCCCGGCCGCCAGTCCCCTTCGTGGCCCGCGAGAATCAAGGAAACGGCCTGCGGTTTGCCCGGCTCGAGCCGCAGGTGGACGCGGCGCAGGACCACGGCCGGCTGCTCGTTTTCCAGCCAGACTTCAAACCCGCGGGTCGGCAACGTGAAGTCGGCCATCGCGGTAAGTCCCCAGTCGGTTTCCGGATCGTACAGGACCGCGGCGGGCATGACGAGCGGCTGAGGCGCGCGGCCGCGATACGACAAACCGATCCGGCGCGAGAAGTCGACGATCTGGTGATCGTTGCCCGAAGGGGCCAGGAGCCGTAGCGTGTGCCGGCGGCACGGGAGGCGAAGCTCAACGAGGGCCTCCAACCGAGGCTGTTTTTCGGCGACAAGCTGGACCCGGCATTCCAGGTCTTCGCGCGCGATCCATTCCGCGCGGAAGGCGGCGCCCGACTCCGCCTCGCGTCCCTCGATGACCAGTCCACCGCCGATGGCCGCGATCTTCAGGCCTTGAAGGGCTTTGGCAACCGGCACAGGCGATTTGTCGCCGATTCCCAGCAGCAACTCCCCGGGCACCGAGAGGATTTCCTGGCCGAAGACCGCCAATGATTCGATCCGGGCGTCTTTGGGAGAGAGGGCGAGCTTCAAGGGGCCGGCTTGGAGCAAGACGGGCCGATCTTCTTCGGCACGAGCGAAGGAGATGGTTGCAGGCAATATCAGCACAACAGCCGCAGGAACGATCGAGAGGCGCATGGCGATTTCTCGGGAGGCGATCAGGGCAGAAACAATGCCGCACGATTGGGCAGCACGGTTTTCCAGGCTAATTCGCAAGGCGGCAGGATGTCAAGGACACGGCCCGTATCCAGCGATGGGGACCGGTGCAATACGAGCCCGAAATGGAGGTAACGGTTGCCGGGAGCAACCGCGCGCAGTGGCTCTCGGGGTATGCCCCGCCCTGGTGCAACGTTCCTCTTCAGGCTCTTCGTGCACGTAAGCGGACCAGCGGCGCCGACGCCATGCCGGCCTCACCGCCAATTGCTCGTACGGTTCTACCCGGTCCGACAGCGCGTACGCCCGCCCCTCCCCGTGCGCGCCAAAGCTGCTCCAGCGATACTCGCCCGCATCTTCCACCAGGTCGGTCCGCAGTGGATCCGTCTTCTCGCACTTCCACGCCGCTTGCCCCCCGCCGGCAGCGCGAGCTAGAATGTTGCCTTGTCCCCGAGACTCGGGAAGGTGGTGGAATGTCCAGCGAACGACCAACCATCTGCACCATAGGCCATTCGACCCACGCCCTCGACGAGTTTCTCGCGCTCTTGGACCGCCACGGTATTACGGCCGTTGCCGACGTGCGGTGGCAGCCGTACGGCTGGCAGGAGCATTTCAACCGGGAGAACCTCGCCGCCGCTTTGAAGTCGGCGGAGATCGAATACGTGTTCCTGGGCCAGCAACTCGGCGCCCGCCGCGAAGAGCGGGAATGCTACGAGAACGGCGTGGCGGTCTACGCGAGAATTGCCAAGCTGCCCGCGTTCCAGGAAGGACTTGCTCGCCTGCGGCGGGGCGCCGAAAAATACCGCTTGGCTATCCTGTGCGCGGAAAAGGAGCCGCTCGACTGCCACAGGACCATTCTCGTCTGCCGTCACCTGCGGCAGTCCGGGCTGCCGATCCGCCACATCCTCGCCGATGGCCCCCTCGAAGACCATGACCAGACCGAAAAACGCCTCGTCCGCCAGATGGGCGTCACGCGAACGCTCTTCGAGCCGGATCTCACCGACGATGGACTCCTCGATCGCGCTTACGACGAGCGCGGAGCGCAGACTGCCTATCGGGCCGAACAGGAAGGAGGTGAGTCGGAAGGAGAATTGCCGTGAACGACCCCGCAAACCCACCGCCCGGGCCGATCAGGCTGTTCACGATCGGCTTCACCGGCAAATCGGCGAAGGAGTTCTTCGAAACGCTCCAGCGTGCCGGCGTGAGGAGGCTCGTCGACATCTGCCTCAAGAACGTTTCCCAACTTGCGGGCTTCACGAAGAAGAAGGACTTGGAGTACTTCCTCCGCGCCATTGCCAATATCGATTACGCGCACGAGCCCGGCCTTGCGCCGGCCAAAGAGATCCTCGACGGCTACAAGAAGAAGCAGATCGACTGGGCGGAATACGAGCACCGATTCCGGGAACTTCTCGAGGAACGCGGGCTGGCCGGTGCTTTCAAGCTGCAAGACCTCGACCACGCATGCCTACTCTGCAGTGAGCCGGCGCCCGAGCACTGCCACCGCCGGCTGGTCGCGGAATACTTGAGAGACCACTGGGGCAGCGTGGGAATTGAGCATCTCTAGCGGAGCCGAACGATGGACATCGTGGTGACGGACCTCACCAGGTTCAGCAATCCCGACATCGTCTGCACCGCGGGGATCAACGGCATCTACACCTTTCCGGAATTCCCGGAACACCTGCGGTCGGAGGAAACTCACACTCCGCAGAACGCCAAGACTCATTTGCAACTCGCTACGGAGAAAACGCCATGCGTATTGCAGTCTTTTTCCTGTTCGTGTTCACTGTCTGCGCGATGATCCGCGCCCAGGGACCGGCGACAAAACCCGAAACCCGCGCCATCTGGGCTCACGTCTCCCAGATCGACGGCGACCCGGCGAAGGGCAAAGCTCAAATTCAGCAGTGGGCAGACCGCTTCGCCCGCGCGAACCTGAACGTGATCTATCCCTGGGTGGAGAGCAACTATCTGGCGGCCGTCGAGCAGACGGATCCGTCGATTGCCAATGCGAAGTGGGATGCGCTGGGTGAGTTGACCCGGGCATGTGTCGAGCGCGGGATGCAGGTGCAGGCATGGTACTCGTTCACTTATTACAAGACCCGCACCAGCCCGGAATTCACGGCCAACCCAGCTTGGCGCGCGGTGCGTCTGGACGAACTGGTTCCGGACCCGCAAACCGGAAAAGTCCATCCCGAGTGGTGGAGCGACGTGTGCCCCATGCACCCCCAAGGCCGCGAGTTCCAGATCAACCTGCTCTTGCGGATGCTCGACCGGTATCCGCAGATCAACGGAATCCATGTCGAGGAGCCGGGCTTCGGCTACCGAGGCAACTGTTTCTGTGTCTTATGCCAGGAGCTGTTTCGCAAGGTATACGGGTTCGACCAGAACGTCGCGCCGGACGGCCCCGAGGCGACCGAATTGAAAACGCTGGGCACCACGGCGTTCATGCGTGTGCTCCGCGAACGGCTCCTGAAACGGGATCCGAACCTGGTAATGACGGCCAACGGCGGTTACAACTGGCGGGGCGAGCGGGTCCTGGGACGCGATTGGGCCCGCTGGGCCGGCTACGGCTGGCTCGACGGCTATGCGGCGCAGATCTACGTCGACAAGCCCGAACTGCTCGACCAGCGCACCCGTCTGACCATCGGCGATCTGGCCAAGGACTGCCAGGTGAGCATCGGATTCGACTTCAGCCCGCCGTCGATCCGGCCCAAGTCGCTCACGTCGGAACAGGTCTGCCGCTTCGTGGACGTCATCCGCGGGGCGGGCGCCGAGGGGGTCGTGTTTTTCCACGCGGGCATCTTTACCGATGAGTACGCCGAGGCACTACGGGCCGGACCGATGAAAGAGAAAGTTCCGCCGCCCAAGCCGCGGCGATTGGCGGAAAAAACCGGATGATCTCCCGAAATCCGTCTTACGATCAAGATGAAGAATTGCCGCAGACGCCCCTTAAGTCGGCTTGCTGCGTTCTTCGAGGGAATCGTAGCGAGCGACATGGGAAACGAGCGTCTGATTGGGACCGGCCCCGCGCGTTGACTGGGACCGGAGCTCGACGTTAGAATAGCCCCCAATTCGCCCGACCGATAACTCTCCGTTTACGACTGGAGGACAACATGAGCCAGCCCTTGAATCGACGCGGTTTCGCCAAAGTCGGCGCGGTCGCCGCGCTCGGCTGGACCTCGCGAGAGGCCGCCCAAGCCGCGGCGGCGCTGCTGCCGAGTGACGAGTCCCAGACGCCCAACGCGGTCAAGACCCTCGAGGTGCGGCCGTATCAATTGATGTGCATCGTCTGCCGAATCGGCGCACCGGAGGCAGGGCCTCCCGCCGATCCCAGACTTGCCCAAATCCTGGCGGCTGTGCGCGAGGATCCCAAAACTCCCCTCCGCCTCCGCATGAATGCCGACTCGGTCTACCGCTACCAGAACCCCGGCCCCGGGGAAGACTCGCCCGAGGGGGAACTGTTCAATGCCAAGCGCGACATCGACATCCTCCAGAAACTCGGCATGGTCCCCGGCGATACCCGCCCGGCCATCGACATCTTCCAGCGTCTCCTGACCAACATCTCCACCGCCAAGGGCATCTGCGGCTACGGCGCCGCCACCGCCGAGACGTGGCGGGGATGCTCGCGCGCCGAGAGCGGCAACTATGAAAAGGGCCACGCGCGGGGACTCCAGGCGATCATTCCGCCGCGCGATGCGAAGGAGAAAGCGGACTCCAAGAAAACCTCGGTTGCGTCGATCTACGAGGCCAAGGCCCTTCAGATCCGGCCGCACCACCTCATGTGCATGAGCTGCTTCTTCGGCGGCCGAATAGACAACCTGGCGCCGATCCAGGAAGACAATCTCTTCGAGGCAATCGACGTGATTCAAAAGAATCCCGAGATTCCCGTAACGCTCATTCGCGGAACCTGCATGATCTGCCCGCCCTGTTCGCACTACGAGTCCAAGACGGGCCTCTGCCTCGGCGGCCGCAGCATGGCGCTGCGCGATCAGAAAAAGGATTTGGACGTGCTGCAGAAACTTGGACTCAGCTACGGCGATACCCTGCCGGCACGCACCCTGTTCGAACGGCTCTACGACAGGATCCCTTCGACCCGCGACGTCTGTGGATGGGGCGACGGCAAGGAACGGGCGCCGGAATGGAGTGTCTGCGGTGATCCGGAGGGAAGGAAAGAGTATGCCAAGGCTCGAGCCGCAAAGCTCGGGCTGAAATCGTAAGCGGAAACCAACCAGGGTCGGGAGCTGTTTTCGCGTTGGCCACAGATGGCGGAGAGTCGAGAACCAAACCTCTGGCTCTCGACCCTCGACTCTCCGCCATCGACTTTCACACGGGTCCAGTCTTCAGGAGAACACCGCCGTGAAATGCATCGTTTCGACAGCTCCGGGCGTGAGGCGATCGGCTGAAGCAGAAGACTCTGTCGGGTGGCGATCCCAGGCCGCCGTGACGGCCTGGGAAGACCGTCCTACTGGTGCGTTTTCTTCTGTGGGTCGCTTGCTGGTTTTTGCGGCGCTCGTTGCGGCCGCCGGCCGGGCGCATGCCGATGACTTGGCCGCGGCCAAGGCGATCTTCGCGGATCCGCCCCGTGAGTTCGCCTCCGCACCGCTCTGGGTCTGGAACGATCTATTGACGGAAGAGCAGATCCGCGGCACGCTTCGCGACCTGGCCGGGCAGAAGGTGAAGCAGGCGTTTGTCCATCCCCGGCCGGGACTGATGACGCCGTACCTGTCCGACGACTGGTTCCGGCTCTGGCAAGCGGCGCTGGACGAGGCCGAGCGTCTGGACATGAACATTTGGATCTACGACGAAAACTCGTACCCGTCGGGTTTCGCCGGCGGGTTCGTGCCCGCGGAAATGCCCGAGTCGCAAGGCCGCAGCCTCACTCTCCGCGAAGAGAAACGCCCGGGCAAGCCTGGCGACGACGTCGTGGCGGTCTTCCGGCTGGACAAGGATGGCTACGAGAACGTCACGGAGGCTGCCCGCGCCGGAGGACTGCCCGAGGGCCGCTACCTGGTCGCCGCGGTCCTCCGGTCCGAGAGTTCGCCCTGGTACGGCGGCAAGACGTATGTCGACCTGCTCTATCCGGGCGTGACCCAGAAATTCCTCGAGGTCACCCTGGAGCCGTACCGGCAGCGGCTCGGCGACCAGTTCGGCAAACGCATTCCCGGGTCGTTCACCGATGAGCCCCGGCTGGAAGGCCGCGGCGGTGTTCCTTGGACCGTGGACCTGGCCGAGCAGTTCCAGAATCGCTGGGGCTACTCGCTCATCGATCATCTCCCCAGCCTCACCCGCCCGCTGGGCGACTGGCGGCGCGTGCGGCACAACTTCCTGCAGCTCCTCTTGGACCTGTTCATCGAGCGATGGGGCAAGCCGTACTACGAGTACTGCGCCAAGAACGGCCTGGAGTTCACGGGCCATTATTGGGAACACGAATGGCCCAACTGCACGATCGTGCCCGACAATATGGCCATGTACGCCTGGCACCAGCGCCCGGCCATCGATTGCCTGATGAACCAATACCGCGAGGATACCCACGCCCAGTTCGGCAATGTCCGCGCGGTCAAGGAGTTGTCGAGCGCCGCCAACCAATTGGGCTTGAATCGGACGCTCTGCGAGGCTTACGGCGCGGGAGGGTGGGACCTCCGCTTCGAGGACATGAAGCGGATCGGTGACTGGCTCTACGTGCTCGGCGTTAACACGCTCGATGAGCACCTCTCCTACATCACGCTGCGAGGCGCCCGCAAGCACGACCATCCCCTGTCGTTCTCCTACCACGAGCCCTGGTGGGATTCCTACCACGTGATGGCCCAGTACTTCACCCGCCTCGCCGCCGCTTTGTCGCAGGGCGAGCAAGTGAACAAGGTCCTCCTGCTGGAGCCGACCACGACGGCGTGGATGTACCAGTACGACTCCTCGCAAGCCGAGCGGCTCAAGACGCTCGGCGATCGGTTCCAGGAATTGGTGCTATCGTTGGAGCGGGCGCAGGCGGAATACGACATCGGTTGCGAAGACATCCTCGCACGGCACGGTTCGGTCGAAAGCAGCACGCTCGTTGTCGGCCGCCGCCGCTACGAAACGGTCGTTCTGCCTTTGCTCGCGGAAAACCTCAATGCCAAGACCGCCGGGTTGCTGGAGAAGTACGTCGCCGCTGGAGGACGCGTCCTCTGCTGCGGCGCCCCGCCGGCCTTGATCGACGCGCAAGCATCCGATCGGATCGAGAAGGCGGCCCGCGCCGCCGGCTGGAAAAAGGTCGAACCGGCGGCCGTTCCAGAACTCGTGTGTGGACTCGATGCCAAGGAATTCGCCATCCGCCGCGCCGAAGGCGACGCCGGCATCCTGCTGCATCACCGCCGACAACTGGCCGACGGGCAGTTGCTCTTCCTGGTCAACACGAGCATCGACTCACCATCATCCGGTTTGCTGGAAACGGCTGCCGGCAGCGTCGAGCAATGGGATCCGGCGACGGGGCGGATCGGGCCGTATCCATTCGAAATCGGTGATGGCCGGGCGCGCGTGCGGTTCGAATTGGCCCCGTGTGGCAGCTTGCTGTTGTGCTTCCGCAAGAAACCGGCAAAACCGGCTGCGGCAGCCGTCGAGACGGCGTCAGCGATCCAGCCGCAGGGCGATCTCCAGATACGGCGGCTCGGGCCCAACGTGCTCGTGATCGACTATGTCGATATCACGGCCGGCGGCAAGACCCGAAAGAACCTTCACTTCTACAAGGCCGCGCAGATGGCCTTTGCCGCCAACGGCATGGAGCGCAACCCGTGGGACAGCGCCGTCCAGTTCCGCGACGAATTGATCTCGCGCAAGTTCCCGCCGGAAAGCGGATTCGAAGCGACCTGGCGTTTCACGATCGAGGGGGCCGTGCCGCAGCCGCTGGAAGCCGTCATCGAACGGCCGGACCTGTATACGATCACCTGCAACGGCAAACCGGTGACGGCGAAGCCCGGCGAGTGGTGGCTCGACAAGGCTTTCGGGCGGATCGACATTGCGTCAGCCGCCAAGGTCGGCGAGAACGAGGTGGCCGTGAAAGCAGCCCCGTTCACGATCTTCCACGAACTGGAGCCGGCGTACATCCTTGGCTCGTTCTCGTTGAAACCGGCCCAGTCCGGGTTCGCGATCGTCCCGGAGCAGCCGCTGGCGCTGGGCGCCTGGAACGCACAAGGGCATCCGCTTTACGCGACCGGCGTGTCGTATATCCAGACGTTTGAGGCGGCTGTGCACGGCGGCCGCGTGCGCGTGCGTCTGCCGGCGTGGCAGGGGAGCGTGGCCAAGGTATCGGTCAACGGCGAGCCCGCCGGCCACATCTACCATCAACCTTGGCAGTGCGACGTGACCGCGGCGGTCCGGCCGGGAAAGAACACGGTCGAGGTAGCCGTCATCGGCACGCTCAAGAACACGCTCGGCCCGCACCACTCCGGCCAACTCCGCGGCGCGGCGTGGCCGGCGATGTTTCGCCAGGGTCCGGAAACCGGCCCGCCGCCTGGCGAAAAGTACGACACGATCGGCTATGGCCTGTTCGAGCCGTTCGAGGTCGAGGTCGTCACGGTGAAGTAGCGCCAGGAGTCAGGAGCGAGGAGTCAAGAGTTCGAATGGCGATGCGGCGGCGATTCGCGGGCGACCGACCCGCTCATTCTAACTCTCAACTCCTGACTTCCAGCTTCTGACAAACGGCTACGTTATTCCTAAACAGCGACTTACTTCACGCCGCGATCTTCAGGCAACACCCGGTCGCAATGCACCATCGCACACATCGCGTGCTGGACGTAGTCGATCCGGACTTCGGCGGTCTCGGCATTGAACGCCTCGGAATAGTCGGGATGGTCCTTTGCCAGCGGCCGGCTGACTCCCGGAATGCCGCCCGCCAGGGGACCATCCGAAAACTGGGAGCGGACCAGGAAGTCAATGCCGCCGCTCATCGCGACGGCCATCCGCGTACGAAACCCTTCCGGCTCGCTGCCGAGAAAGGGATAGACGGCAAGCAGACCCTCCAGTCGCGTCGCCGTCGGGCAGGTCCGGTTATCGCCGGTCATGCACTCCGGATCGGCGCTCGGCTGAAGACTCTGCGTCTGCTCGTCGAGGATGTTCTGGCAGATCTGGACGGCGTGCCTGAGGAGTTGCTCGCGTGTAACGACCGTGGAACACCGCTGGCAATGCGGCAGGAGTCCGGCCGTGGCCAGCAAGGCCCAGTGGTCCGGCGGCACCACGGTAGCTTTCTCCCGGCTTCTCGCCAGCCAGCCGAGCGCCTTGGCCGCCGTTTCCAGCCAGAGCGGGTCGGGATCGAACTCATACAGCCCCAACAGCCCCAGCGCGGCTTCGCCCGGATAGTAGAGACACTCCCGGCCGTCGCTCTGCCCACCCAGCGATGGAAGATAGGAGTGGCAGAACCGGCCGTCGTTATTCTGGAGCGAGACGACGAACGATGCCAATCGACGAAGTTCCGCGATCGGCGTAGTGCCCGGCGCAGCACGCTCGGTGCTGACCAGGGCGAGAAGCCCCACGCCGCAGGCGCCCAGGGTAGTGCGAATCGGGACCGAGAAATCGTCGACGTCGGGACACTCCCAAACGGCCAACAGGTCGTTGCGCCCCGGCACCGGCCCCATCGCCTCGTGTTTCAGATAGCCGGCGGCCCGGACCATCGTTTCGCGGACCGCATCGGTTGGCCGCCAAGCATAATGCATACCCAGCGCATAGATCGTGCCGGCGTGACGCACGATGTTGTACGACTGGCACTCCAGAGCATCGGGATCCAACGAGACATGATAGGCGAACCTCCCGTCCCGGCCGCAGGCGCCGGTCAGGTAGTCTGCCGCCAGATCGATCGCACGGTGGAACCTATCGCGGCTGATCGGCTCCTCACGCGCGCCACCGGAGGACGCCGTCGGCGCCAGTCCGGTTTCGGCCGCCGCCGGGTCCATCCCCTGCCTTTCCGACGGCCTCCCGCTCAACACCCCCCACCCGATCACGGAAATCACGATGCCGGCCACGAGCCCTGCCGTAATTACCCGGACCGAGTTTTGCCTTAGGATCCGCATCGGCTCACCTCCTGATTTTCGTTTCATGGCCGGCGCACGGGCGACAAGCGTAACAATATGCCCGGATTGGGGGAATATGAGTTTGGCCGTTCGGAACAGCGAAACCAGAACCCGCCGGAGGCTTTCGCAGGAAAGGGAAAACAGGAAGTGGGGGAAAGGCAAGGTAATGGACGACAGCTTTCCAGCCTTTCTACGGCGCGGAGGTGATCGTTGCCGGAGGATTCCTCCGGGCTGATTCTGTACAACCGGAGCGACCGGGCGGCCAGTTGGGCCACGCAACGCCCTTGAGTCGGTGTTGCACGAGTTGCGTCGCGGCCCCATGCCGGAACTGCTTGTCTGCAAACAGGTTGGGTTACGACTGTGCGTCGTAAGTGGCCCCACTCTTTTGGACCGAGTGTTGCATCAGCTCGGGGGCTTGGCGGACCACTTCGCAATTGCGACATGCGGGGTATGGAAATCGGGCAGCACGTGATCAAGGAAGTTCCACGTCCTTGACCTCGTAGCGGAAATCGCTGCCGAGGATGCGGCTCGGCGTTTGGTAGACGAAGGTGTGCTTGTCGAGCGGGTCTTCCAGACCGAAAAGATAAGCGATGCCGAATTCGTTCTCGCTCTGCGACGTCGTCTCGAAGGCGTCGTACTGAAGCTTCTTTCCATCGGGGCCTTCGAGATACGCTTCGTTGTTGAACATCCAGGTACGATGGGAAGCCATCGAGCCCAAAGGCTCGTCGTAACGGACGCGGATGCGGACTTCCCAGATCGTGTTGTTCTTCCGGACTTGCTCGAGCTTGACGGTGACGCCCGCCACCCGCTTCTCGACGTTCTCTGCCTCGCTGAGCTTGTCGAATCGAAACGTCTCCGTTTTGCCGGGCAGGATCGCCTTCAATGTGCCGCTGAGGCGGGCGATTCTTTTCACCTCGCGAGGGGGAAGCTCGAAGGGGAGCACGAGTTCGACGGCAGTAGCCAGCGGAGTGACCGGCACTTCGATATTCGCCTGTTTCTGGTCAACGCCGACCGGTCTGCCCTGCTCGTCCACGGCCATCACAGTGTTCATCGGTTGCTGCAAGCTGATCGGCGCAAGGCGAGGCTCCCAGGCGGCCTCAAAGGTCACGCGCAAGGAGCCTTCGGCCGTGCAGAGGTCTCGCTGCGCCAGAACGCGAATTGCCTCAAACCGCAAAGGGCCGGTGTAGCTGACCAGCGACGGGCCGGCAGCTTGTTCGGGCGGCCGGGCCACCAGGGTGATGCCCTTCTCTTCGCCGTAGG
Organism: Pirellulales bacterium; assembly: GCA_013360685.1. Taxonomy (GTDB): domain Bacteria; phylum Planctomycetota; class Planctomycetia; order Pirellulales; family Thermoguttaceae; genus JABWBD01. Next base: position 21,731 of record JABWBD010000020.1, on the reverse strand, counting down.
GATAGACCGACAATCCGGTCTGGCGCGTGATCTCGTCGATGGCCTCCCAGAACGGGGCTTTGTTGAAATCGAGGTTCACCTTCAAGTCCGCAACCGGCCCGCCGCCTTGAACGACGATGCGGTTGCCGGTCTGCTCCTGGATTTTCGCCACGGCCTCGGCCAATGGAAACGTTCCGTCGAGGGTCACGCGCGAGGGCTCCGCGGCCGCTTCGGCCAATTGCTGCTGAAGTTTCTGCCGGATCCGCCCGACGCGCTGCTGCACTTCGGCCGGCGAGTGATCGCCGGGCTGGGGCAAGAGGTCGAGCACCTGCGGACCAAGCTTGAGCAACTCCTGTTCGGCCGCCTCGCGCTCGGCGAGTCGTGGAGCGTCGAGTTGACGGATCATGCGGCGAACGGTGGATTCTAGTTGGGGATCAGCACCTGAAGCCTGACCGGCCAACACGGCGGCAGTAGCCAGGACCGTTGCCCACATGGTGTACTCCTCCCAACGTCGTGTATCGCCGAAGCGTGTTGCACTGAGGTGGAAAACCGGGGGAAGCTTACTTCGATTGTAGAGATTGCGCCGCAAAGGATCCAGTTGTATGAGGTGGTCGCGCGCATCGTGGCCGGCAATACGACGACACGATCAAGTTCGCGACCCTCGCACGGTCGATGGCGGAAATCGCCTTGGGAACCGTGAAGAACCGCAACCAGGCTTACCGCGCCTACAAGGAGGAATTGCAGACATCTGCGGTCGCCTACTACGGGAAGCTCAATCGCACCGAACCGGGTGTTTCTGCGGGCATGGTGAGTTTCAGTGCCGACCGAGCGGGAGCTGCTTCCTCGCTACTACGGGAGCTCTGTCTTCTGTCGGGCCGCATCTTCCGACGGTACCGGTATGGCTGCGTTCGTTCCCTGGCGGCGTGCCATACTCCTCCGGAGGGCCCATGCCATTGGTTAAGCAGTGTCCCACGCTGCTGGAGTTAACGAGCCGCTGTCCGCGTCCTGCACGGGTCGTTCTCCGAAGCCGATCAAATCTTCACGCGCAAGGATATCCGGGAGTTCTGGCTCACCCGCATCCGGGCCGGCAGCCATCCGCTCCTCTCGGCCAATCTCCGCGGCACCTCCTGCATGAGCCCGGCGGCAACCGCCGACTTGACGGACCTGCTCGGCTACTGCCGAGACAAGATGGGGTGTCGAAGGTTTGTCCTGCTGGGCGGTTCGGGGGGCGCTTCCAGCGCATTGGCCTACGCTGTCGTCCATCCGGAGGGAATCCACGGGGTCATTGCCATGGGGGCGTGCGACATTCGTCAGCGGCTCGACTTCGCTCGCAAGAGCGATATCCCCGTCCTTCAAAGGCTCGCGAAAACGGTGTTCGCCGCCTACGGAGGGGCCCCGGAAGAGCAGCCGGACCTCTACGAGGCCCGTTCCGTGCTGGCCCACACTGACCGGTTGACAATGCCGGTCATTTTGACCATGGGTGAAAACGACGCCTTGATTCCTGTTGCGGAGTCGCGCAAGATCGCCGCCGCCATGAAGGGAAAAGGCAATCTCGTCTATCACGAGATTCCCAAGGGCGACCATGATGCAGCCTTGTGGGTAGACATCGACCTGGAAACGCTCAAGATCCGCAAACCACCCCCGTAAAGCTGGTTTAGCCGCAGTGCCCAACGGGCCGCGCGTCGGTCGAACGCATCGGAAGTCACGATGGCCGCGATCCTGGCTGATGGCACGCTGCACCTCGCTGGATCGCGCGCCCCGTTGGGCACTGCGGTTCGTTAGGGACATGTGTACATGTATTTCGATTCAAGGAATTGCAGGAAGCCCGAACCGGACGACCGCTGGTTCGATCCGCGTGCGCCTGACGGCGCGGCGATCCGCCCGCCGCCATGCAACTCTTCGATCTTGCGTCCGATCCCGGCGAGCAGCGCAACATGGCAGCCGACCACCCCGACGAGGTCTGCCGGCTGAAAGCGGCCTTCGACGCGGTTAACCAACACGTGCCCGTGGTCGAAGAAGTCAGACGCGTGAAAAAGCTCTGGAACGACCGCGTCTACCGCGGCCGGGCCGGAGATCCTTCCTGAAGCTTCTTGATGAGTGTCTTCCGGCCCCATTCGCCCTTGGCATCGTGGGTCAAATCTGCATACTTTCGGGCCAGTTCCCGAACGGCATCCTCGCTCTTGTCCACCTGGAGTTCCAGCCAGCAGTCGGCGACTCCCGGCTTGGCGACGCGGATACCCGCGGCCAGCCGGCCGCGATGGTCCCCGCCGGCACGGTCCCCGGCCACGAGCGCTGCCATGAGCCGATCGGCCAGGCTGCCCTGGGTCTCTTCGTAAGCCTCCGCCATGGCCGTGATCACCGTCCTGCCTGCCAAGGTGTTTCCCTGGCAGGCGTAGAAGCGGCCGGTCATGCCGCCCCAGTAGATCCCCGAAGGATCCGCCCCGTAAGGGTTCCGATTCACGCATCGGCCGTGGATGTCGATGATCGCCAACTGCCGCTTTTCAGGGCGCTCGTCACCGCGGAGCAGTTCGGCCAAGACCTCCTCGGGGAGCTTGCTGTGCGCGAGCAGGTCCAATGCCTTGGGGCCCCACTCGGGCCGATGCCAATGCTGCGTGCAGACGGCGCCGACTCCCGCGCGAACGTACGGGACCACCTGCCCGACGGCCGGGAACTTGCTGGCCACCGCGGCCCCGCAGACCCCCGATTCGGGCTCGCAGGCCACGATCGAGAATGTCCCCGTCACGTCGGGCTCCTCGGCGCGGCTCATTCCGGCGATCGCCAGGACAATAGCGACAACCAGCCAACGCGCCGCTGCGGTTCTTGTGCTGACCATATCTTGGGCCTTTCCACCTCGCGATACCCGCGCGGCTCGCTGGGCCCGCGGTCAAATGATCGTTGCGGGGATGAGTCCATTCTGCCTAGAGGTTCTCCAGCCATCCTTCCTGCAACTTCGCTCCGTATACCTGCGGATGGCCGTCTCGCCGAGCACCGAATACGAGCCACTTGTTGTCCGCGGTGAGGTAGGGATGCGCGTGGCTCCATTGCTTGCCGTCATACTCGGTGCGGCTGAAACAGGCCCGCTTCGCGCGGCCGGTGGCAAAGCTGCCGAGGTAAAGCGGAACGCCCTTCTCTCCCGTGTCGCCGATCCAGTGCTTCCCGTCGCGCGAGACGCTGACATGCCCGAAACGCTTGCCCTCGTGGACCAGCACGGGCTTTGCGTCTCCCACTTTCGCGCTCCAAATGTTGCCTTTCGTCGTGGCGTCCGCGCCCGTGGAGAAGAAGATGCTGCTCGTGTCTCCGATCCAGGCTTCGTGGCCGGTGGGACGCAAGGTGAAGGGCTGGTCCGCGGGGAAGGGCCGCTCCACTCCGCCGATTTCCAATTCGCTGAGCAGCACGACCTTGACGTCGGGCATCTGGTTGAGTTGAATCAGCACGCGGTTGCGGCCGTCGCGAGAGAACTGCTCGTGTTTCGCGTGGTAGCCCGACTTGTCGAGCAGCACGCTCCAGCGGTTGGCCTTCAGGTCGAGCAGGTGGACCTTCGACGGTCCTCCCCCCGGAGGCGCAACGCTCACCGCATAGTAGCGATGGTCGGGGGAGACCGTGCCATAGCTGTAGCTCCCCCGGTCGGCCGGCAGTTCGGCTACGTCTTCCACCTCGAGGGTCAGATAATTCGTGCGGCGGAGCAGCTTCTTGTCGCCGATCGTCTGAGCATAGTAGAGCCACTCGCCCCAGGCGTGGAATGCCGGGAAGGGCGGATTGCCGGAGAGGATCTCGTGATTCGAGCCGTCCACCAGGTCGAACACGTTGAGGCCGCCGGCGAGGTCCCCAAGCGGATAGTAGCGAATGGCAATACGCCGCCCCGTGGCATCGCCGTAGGGCTGCTCGCCGTAAATGTTGTCGGCGGGCCGCGCGTCGGCGCCCAGGATGTAGATCTCGGCGCCGCTTTCGCCGTCAACCTCGATCGGCTTGCCGGGCCCGTCGGCGCGGCCGGCTTGGGCGCAGACCGCCAAAGCGATCACAGCCGTCGGAATGTACAGGCAACGCATGATAGCCTCCTTGGCCGGGCCGCATCGAGGCGGCCGCATCTCAGGACGTCGAAGAACGATTTCGGAGATGCCCTTGTTCTCCAACAGGTGTGTAGTGTAGCGGCGCCGAGGGGTAATGTCCAACGGGCGGTTTGGTCATTGTTCTTGTGGCATAACGGCGGAAAGCCGCAACGAGGGAGTCGGGAGCCATTTTCGATGGCGGCCGACTGCTGGAGTTGCATCTTCCTCTTCGGCCGGCTATTGTGGCAGGATTGCCCGACTCGCAAGGACCACGCGACGGGCTGCGAGGTGATCCTCTTGCAGCCCGCCGCTCACCAGGAGCGAAACACGATGGCGGAACCATCCAAAGGTCTTCCCATGACCAGCAAATGGGACCCCGACAAGCTCCAGCGAGAGATCGCCGAGCTGAACGCGTTGGAAAGCAGACCCTTCGGCGCACGGGCGGTCGGCTACATCCAACGGACCGGGCCGGGGCTTCTCCAAAGCGCCATGACGCTCGGGGCAGGCAGCGCCGCCGCTTCGGTGATGGCGGGAGCGTCGTTCGGCTACAAGCTCCTCTGGGTCCAGCCGGCGGCCATGTTTCTGGGGATCTGCATGCTGGCCGCGCTGGGAAATGTTGTTCTCACGACCGGCGAGCGGCCCTACCGGGCCTTCGGCCGGGAACTGAGTCGGATCCTTGCCTTCCTCTGGGCCCTCGGGACGGTGGTCGCCTCGGTGATCTGGCACTTCCCGCAGTATGGTTTGGCGGCCAGTTCGGCCCGCGATCTGGCCGAACTGTTCGGGGCGACCGTTTCGGCTGCCGGTCCGTCCGGGGCGTCTGCTTTCACTCCGGCCGGCTACGCCGTCAGTTGCGGCATCGGGGCCTTTATCCTCTGCCTGAGCATTTTTACCACGTGGAATTACGGCAGCGGTTCCCGCGGGATCAAGCTCTTCGAGTGGTTTCTGCGCGGCTTGATCGGCCTGGTGATCCTTTCGTTCAGCATCGTTGTCCTTGCCAACCTGAATCGCATCGAGTGGACCGAACTGGGCAAGGGGATCATCGGTTGGTACGGCATTCCCGAGACGGAAGGATCGCTCACGCTTGTCCTGGGGATGCTCGGTGCGGCGGTCGGCATCAACATGACGTTCCTCTATCCCTATTCGCTCCTGGCGAAAGGATGGGGCGAGCACCACAAGACGCTCTCGCGATGGGACCTGGTCATGTCGATGTTCCTGCCGTTCGTGCTGGTCACGTCGTTGGTGATGGTGGGGATGGCCGTCACCGGCGTCTACAATCCGGCCAGCGAGATCGTCCGCGAAGGGATGAAACCCCTGGACGCCTCAAAAGCCCTTACCGGCATCCTGGGAGAAAACTTGGGCCGGATCATCTTCGACTTGGGTCTGATCGGCATGACGTGCGGAGCGATCAGCACCCACATGGTGGTCTGCGGCTTCACGCTCTGCGAGATGTTCGGCCTGGAGTACACGGTTTGGCGATATCGCCTCTTTACGCTGGCCCCGGCCATCGGCATCCTGGGCGTCGCGACCACCACGCCCATGTGGCTGCCTATCGTGGCCTCGGCGATCTGTTTTACCATGCTGCCGGTCGCCTATCTCCTCTTCTTTATCATGAACAACAGGCGGAGCTACATCGGCGACGCCGTGGGGAAAGGGCTCGGCCGCGCGGCGTTCAACCTGATTCTGATGGTGGCGATCCTCATGGCCACGATCGGCGCCGGGATTCAGGTCAAACAGCGGGTAATCGACAAGTTGCCGGAACTCGTTGGATCGAAACCGGCGGCGCCCGTTCCACCCATGCCGCGCACTCCTCCGGCTTCGAATCGCTGACGATTGTTGCCATTGGAGTCAGCCCAGGCTGCCCACTGGTGTAGCCCGTTCCAAGAGAATCGCGGCAAGACGTCTGCACGATGTCCTCCCGGCGCCGCCTGGACCGTCACGGCTCTTCGTCCGCGTGGCATCCAGTGCCGCTTGCCTGGCCGGATCGAGCGGTGCCGCGGGAAAGTGCGAGTGCGTTCATGCCGGAAGACATGGCTCAGACCTCCCGGCCGGCGCCGGCTTGAAATTGCGAAGACGGAGACTGTTCACGACGACCGACACGCTGGAGAGGCTCATGGCGGCACTGGCAAACACCGGCGACAAGAGCCAGCCGAACAGCGGATAGAAAAGGCCGGCGGCCAGCGGGATGCCGATCACGTTGTAGACAAAAGCCCAGAACAGGTTCTGGCGGATCGTGCGGATCGTCGCGCGGGAAAGTGCGATGGCGGTCACCACTCCGCCGAGATCGCCGCGAATCAAGGTTATGTCGGAGGCTTCCATGGCCACGTCCGTCCCCGTGCCGATGGCGATGCCGATGTCTGCCTGGGCCAGGGCGGGCGCGTCGTTGATCCCGTCGCCCACCATGCCGACGATCTTGTGCTCGTGCTGGAGTCGCTTGATCTGCTCGACCTTTCCCTCGGGCAGGATCTCGGCGTAGAACCGGTCGATACCGACTTGCTTCGCCACGGCTTCCGCGGTGCGGTGGTTGTCGCCGGTGACCATCACCACTTCCAGCCCCATGGCCCGCATCGTGGCAATCGCTCCCTTCGATCCGGGTTTGACTGGATCGGCGACGGCGATCACGCCGGCCAGCCTGCCGTCGGCGGCGACGAACATGGGCGTCTTGCCCGCCGAGGCCAGTTCTGCCGCGCGGCGCTGGGCAGGGTCATCGAGAAGGATGCTCCGTTGGCGCATCAGCCGGGCATTGCCGAGCAGGAGCTGCCGCCCCTCGACGTTCACTTCAATGCCGTGCCCGGCGATGGCCTTGAATCCGGTCGGCTCGGCCAGTGCGAGGCCCCGGTCCAGGGCCGCGCGGACGATGGTCTCGCCCAGCGGGTGTTCGCTGCCCCGTTCGGCGGAAGCTGCCCATCGGAGCAGGTCCGGTTCGGCGAGGCCGTCCTGCGGCACAAGATCGGTCAGCGCCGGCTCACCGCGGGTAATGGTCCCGGTCTTGTCGAGCACAATGCTCTGGAGCTTATGGGCCGTCTCCAAGGCTTCGCCGCCCTTGATGAGCACTCCGTTTTCCGCGCCGCGCCCGGTGCCGACCAGGATCGCCGTGGGCGTAGCCAGGCCCAAGGCGCACGGGCAAGCGATGATGAGGACCGACACGAAGTTCACCAGGGCCATCGTGAACCTAACCTCCGGTGCGGCGGCCACAAACCAGATCACGAAGGTCGCCACGGCAATGCACAGGACGACCGGCGTGAAAACGCCGCTGATCACGTCGGCCAGCCGGGCAATGGGCGCCTTGGACCCCTGGGCCTCCTGGACAAGACGGACGATCTGCTGGAGGGCCGTGTCGCGGCCAACCTTGGTGGCGCGGAAGCGGAACGATCCGGTCCGGTTGAGCGTTGCCCCGAAGACTTCATCGCCCGGCTGCTTTTCAACCGGCAGGCTCTCGCCGGTGAGCATCGACTCGTCGACGGCCGAGGCCCCTTCCTCGACCGTTCCGTCCACCGGGATCTTTTCGCCGGGGCGGACAACGACCAGATCGCCGGGCACAACCTCTTCAACCGGGATGTCTTTCTCGGCGCCGTCGCGCAGCACGCGCGCCGTTTTGGCCTGCAGGCCCATGAGGCGGCGAATGGCCTCGCCGGTGCGGCCCTTGGCCCGCGATTCGAGCATCCGCCCCAGGAGGATCAGAGCAATGATCACGCCGGCGGCCTCGAAGTAGACCGGCACCAAGACTTGGCCGGCGTGGTGGGCGCCGCCGGCGACGGCGCGGGCGAAGAACCCCGGAGCGATCGTTGCCGCGACCGAGTAGAGATAGGCTGCTCCGGTGCCAACGGCGATCAGGGTGTTCATGTCCGCCGCGCGGTAGCGGAAAGCGGCCCATGCGCCGCGATAGAACTGCGCCCCGCAGTACAACACAACGGGCGTGGCGAGCAGCAACTGCAACCAGTTGACACCCGGGAAATCCAACCATGCGATCCTCCCGTGCGACATGGCGATGACGAGCACCGGCAGGGAAAGGACTGCAGCGATCCAGAACTTGCGGCGAAGATCGCGGTACTCGGCGGCGCGGGCGGCTTGCTCGACGTCTTCAAGCCCGGCCTGGGCAATGTCCGGGGGCGTTTCCGCGACACGGTGGCCGAACGACTTGATCTGCCGGCGGATGTCGCCCACGCCGAGCGTCCCCGGGAAATACTCGACTCGGACCTCCATCGTTCCCAGGTTGAGTGTCGCGTCAACAACGCCAGGCAGCGACCGCAGGTGGTCCTCCAAGGGCGCGGATGACCCGGCCGAGCGGGCCGAGTCGTCCACCACGAAATCCGCTCTCGCCGTATCCGCCGTGTCGTAGCCAATTTCTTTGACGCGCTCGACAAACTGCCGGACGCCGGTGAGATTCGGATCGTACTCGACCGTGGCCTTGCCAGTGGCGAAGTTGACGCCGGCCTTGCGAACGCCCGGGGTAGTAGACAGGCCTTGCTCAACGCGATGGGCGCAGCCCGCGCAGCTCATCCCACGGATTGGCAAGTCGATCCGCTCCCAGGGGCCGCCGGACCTGGTGCGGGTGGGAGGAGAGTTGTCGGTCGCTGGAGGTTGGGTAGTTTCGGGGTTCGCACTCATCGAGTTTTCTCGACAGCGGTTGGGGATGTGACGGCAGATAGGGACTTTGTCGTTAGTCATTGTTGTCATTTTGATTTGGCGGACAAGTTTGGGAATCTCCTGATTTCCTACCGACCTTGACAACCCGGTAGTGGTGGGCGCGTTGATGGTTTCGCTCGAACGCCTCTGGACTTCGGAGAGGCCGACTCGAGGCCTCGTGCGGGCGGCGGGGCGTCCGAGGAAGGGAGAACTGGTGGAGGCGGAGCCTGCAAGAGCGGGCATTTCCAGGCAGAGCCTGGGAACGAGTTGCTTCTGCGGGCGACTTGGCGGGCAATGTTGCGGTTTTCCAATTTTTCTGCCTTGGATCCCTGTCGGGCGCGGACAATGCTTGGCCATGAAATGGGTGTGAAGGAAATCAAATCACCCCCCCAATCTCAAGGAGATGTCTGATGAAAACGTTGCTCCGACTCGCTGCCGTCGTGCTCGCCGTGGCCCTGATCGGCGGTTTCGCTTCCCATGCACTCGCCGGCGGGGGCTACTTCCCCGGGCAAGGGCCAGCCTACTACGGCGGCGGCTCTTACGGCTATCAGGGTGGCTACCAAGGCTACCAAGGCGGCTACCAGGGCTACCAGGTGAAGCCGTTCCAGTTCCAGCAGCAGTGCCAGTGGCAGACCCCGGTCAAGCCGTATCAGTTCCAGTCGTTCAAGCCGATGCCCTGGCAGACGCAGAAGCCGTATCCCTACTGGGGTTATTGATCCGACGCACGCGTCGTTCCTTCCCCTCCCGGCCGCCGGAATCCAGTTTCCGGCGGCCTTTTTTTGTGCGCGGTTCAAGAAGCGCGGCCGGGCACCTCGGCTATACGCGTTTTTCCGGAAGCTGGCCGGTGTTTGGCTCGGAGTCAGTCCGCTTGTGTGCGGAGCCGGCGCTCTGGTTCTCGACCCGGGCGGTTTTTCTGTCGGCCCGCAGTGGCCGGCGGCCATACCAAGGGCAGGAATCACAGGAGAAACGACGATGAACGCTTGCCACCTTCCGGCAGCACCGTGTGTTACGGCCCGCATTGACAAGCTTTGTGACCGTTTCGAGACGGCCTGGAAGACGGGCAGGAGACCATCGGTCGCCGCATATCTCCGGCGTGTGGGTGAGGAGGACCGGACGGCGCTGCTGAGGGAACTGGTCCTGCTGGATGTGGAATACCGCGGCCGTCGCGGAGAGCATCTGGGAAAAGACCGGTACCGGCGCAGCCTGCCGGAGTATATCGGCGTCCTCGACGAACTCTGGTTGGAGCACGCACTCCCCGAGGCCGGGCAATCTCCGCCGGGATGGAAGGCAGTCCACGATGATCCGGCGCCGTCGACTGTCTGCCTTGCCGCGGAACCCTCTCGTCGGCCTGTGGTCGCAGAACGCCGCGCGCGAGCCGTCTGTCCGGACAGTGTTTCCGAAGAGCGAGTCGGTTCGCTCCGGCGGACGTGGCCTTTTTCGGAGCTACCCGCGGCGGCCGTTCGCGAACTCGCCGCGGCAGCCGAGGAGAAAACATATTCTCCGGACGAGCGGCTGATCCGCCAAGGGGAGGCATGCCGCCGGCTTGTATTGCTCGTCCGCGGCACGGTCGAGGTGCAAGTCGAGGAGCACGGCCATCGGCACACGATCGCCACCGTCCGGACCGCGGCTCTTTTCGGCGAGATGAGCCTGCTCAGCGGCGCAATGTCGACGGCATCCGTGGTGGCCACCAGTGCGGTTCTCTCGCTGGAAATCCCGGCTGCCGAGGTTGAGCGGATCGCGGCGGGGCATCCGTTGATCCGCAGCGCCCTGGGCGGGCTGGTGGCAGACCGGCTCGGCGGCCAATCGGTCGACGCCCTGGTGGGCAAGGAGGTCGGTGGGTATCACGTTCTTCGCTGCGTCGGGCGCGGCGGCATGGCCGTGGTCTACGAGGCCGAGCACTCGGAAACGAGGCGCCGGGTGGCGCTGAAGATGATGAGCCACCGCTACATCCACGACCTGGAACTGCACAGCCGTTTCCAGCGCGAGGCGGAGATCGGCAAGAAGCTTCGCCATCGGAACATCTGCCGGGTCCGCGGCACGTTTACGGCGCTGGGGACGAATTTCATGGTCCTGGATTTCTGCGAAGGAATGACGCTCGACGAACGGATCCGCCGCGGGCGGCTGCCGGAGGACGAGGTCCGCCGCATCCTCGGGCAGTTGGCCGCAGCGCTGGAGTATGCGCACCGCAAGGGCGTCTGTCATCGCGATCTCAAACCATCCAACGTGATGCTGGACGGTTCCGGGCGCGTGAAACTGATGGATTTCGGCCTGGCCCGGATTATGGACGCCCCGGAGTTCACCTGCCGAGGGCGGCTCCTGGGCACGCCGCGCTACATGCCGCCCGAGCAACTCGCCGGTGAGCCGGTGGACTTCCGGGCCGATCTTTTCGCGTTCGGCTGCGTCGCCTACGAGATGCTCACCGGGCGGCCCCTTTTTCCGGAGGCGAGTTATCTCAGCATTGTCGAGCGCCACGCGCAGTGGTCGCTGCCGGCGCCGCAGCTTATTCGGCGGGGTCTGGGCCGCGATCTGTACGAGGTGCTCCGCGACAGCCTCGCCAAAGAACCCGACCGGCGGGTGCTCGACCTCGAGCGCGTGAGCCGGCAGTGGATGCGTAAACCTGATCGGAAAACGAGCGGGTGCGTGTCGCTCGCGTCGCGTGTTTGACCATTTGTGAATAGACACACCAATTCCTCTCCTCATGCAAGGAACCCCACCATGACCACGTTGATTCGACGGACTGCAATGGTCCTCACCCTCCTGGCAGCCGGCTGCGTTGGCTCGCAGGCCGTCGCGGACCAGCCGGCCTACTATTTCAACCCCAATCCGCCGCGGCTGGGCATCAACTTCCAGTTTGTCCAGTGGCCCGTCCAGGGCTACTATGTCGAGTACGTGTATCCTGGCAGCCCGGCGCATCGACTCGGGCTGGAGTATGGCGACATCATCACTCACGTCAACGGCTACCCGTTGACCTATTACGGGGCGCACCAGTCGCTCCTGGGCGGATCAGGTTACTTCACGCTGACGATCCGCAATTGCCGCTGGCCGCACAACACGGTCTCGGCGTCCTGGCCGCCCGGGCCGGTGATCGGCAATGCCTGGTCGAGCGGATCGGGCGTGTGGAGTTCGGCAAACTGAGCGGTAGGTCCAATGAGTTCCAACGCGGTGCCGTTTCCGAGGGCCGCCTTTGGCAAGGGCGGCTCTCGGCGTTTCTTGGAGGGATAGCCAAGAGTGTCTCTCGCCTTGCGAGAGACGATCTGGGCGGCGCAGGACGTTTTGGGCTGGGACGAGAAGGTCATGTTTCATCCGTATTGGGAACAGGGCGCTGTCAATCTGGTTCATCCGAAGTCCTGCCGGATCATGGCGTCGGCCTATACCAAGGGCGGCAAGATGCTGCTGGCGGTGCTCAACGACACGGACAAGGAAGAAGCGGTCCAATTGCGCCTGGATCTGGCCGAGCTCGGCGTTCAGCCGGGAGGCCGGGGGCACGACGCCTGGGAACCGGGGAAGACGTATGCCTTGGCAGAAACCGTGGATATTCTGCTGCCCCCGCGAGGTTTTCGTCTGATCTGCTGGGGCGGAACCAGCGGACGGGCGGAGTAACGGGGCGAGCAGCAGGGCAGTGAGGACTGCGAAAGTGTGTTTCGCGGGCTTTCTGCAATGGAATCGGCACGTGAGCCATACCGCTAGCGGTCGATCGTCGCCGTCGGCATGCCCTGGTCCGGATGGGAAAAGTCCAGCAGCATTTCCGCCTTTCCAAACCGCATGCGGAACTCCCGCGGGGTCAGACCGAAGCGGCGGCGGAAATGGGAGGCGAATCGCGAAGGATCCTTGTAACCGACGCGTGCGGCGATGCGTTGCACGGGCGCCGCCGTTCGCGACAGCAATTCGGCGGCTTTGCGCAACCGCAATTCTCGCAGGTAGTCGCCGAAACTCATGCCGCGCTCGCGGCGAAAGAGCCGCGCCAAGTGGCCCGGACTCATCTTGGCAATATATCCTTTCTCTCAACCGGTTTGCAGGGATCGTCCTGACTGCCGCTGTTTGGTGTGGCGGATGCGGCCAACCCGATGGTCCGCCCACCTTCCGCCTCTCCGGCCAGGCCACCTACGGAGATCAGCCGATCCCATTTGGCAGCATCCTGCTCGAACCGGACACCGCGAAGGGGAACTCGGGGCCGGCGGGCGTGGCCGATATTTCTGACGGAAGTTTTCAGACCCGGGACGGCAGAGGACATATCGGCGGTCCTCACATCGCGACGATCACCGCCACCGACGGCACGCGGCCGGAATCGCCGGACGTCGACAATTCGCTCTTTCCTCCGTACCAGCTCAAGGTGAATTTGCCCGTGGAGGATAGCGTCTACGACTTTGACGTGCCGAGGACTTCACGCCCCTAGGGCCGTGTAATGTGGTTGCGTGGGGCAACGAACGAGTGACCAAGACTGAATCATCACGGCAGCGTGCCAGGCGACCTGCACAGGGAATTGTACAAACTGTTGGAGAGACACGATGAAAGAGTTCCGCGGTCTGTATCCCCCTCTGATTACCGCCTTCGACGAACAGGGCAACTTGGACGAGCAGCGGATGCGCGATCATATCGACTTCATGATCGAGGGCGGCTCGGACGGCCTCTGCGCGGGCTCCAGCACCGGCGAGTTCATGAACCTCAGCCGCGAGGAATGGGAGGGGGTGTTGGGGATCGTCCGCGAGCAGGCAGCCGGCCGCGTGCCGCTCCTGGCCGGCGGGGCCTGGATGTCGACGCGCCACACCATCGAGCGCTGCCGATTTGCCGAGCGTCTGGGCTACGACGGAATTCTGCTGATCTCGCCCTGGTACCAGGTGCACACACAGCGGGAGTTGTATGCCCATTTCAAGGCAGTGCGCGCCGCGATCTCCATTCCGATCATGGTCTACAACAACCCACCGGTGACGGGCGTGCGGCTTTCCGTGGAGTTGCTGGAGCGACTGTACCGCGAGGGCATCGTGCAGTACCTCAAGGATGCCGACTCCGATCCTTACACCATCGCGCGGCTGCGAATGCCTTTGGGCGACGAGGCGCACCTGTTTTATGGACACGACAACAACGCTCTGGGCGCATTCGCATTCGGCGCCACGGGCTGGGTCTCAGGAACGGCCAATTTCTGCCCGGAGATCTGGTCGAAGTTCGTACATACCTGCATCGACAACGGCGACTTCCTCGCTGCGCGCCGCATGTGGTACGAGATCCTGCCGTTCGTGGAAATCGCCACGGTGGGCACGGATGGCGAGCGGCCCGACTGGATCGCGGTCATCAAACGCGGATTGGAGTTGCGAGGCCATGCGGTTGGCCCAGTGCGTCCACCGATGCTGCCTCTGACCGAGGAAATCGACGCTCGGCTGCGAAAAGCCGTGAGCAAGATGCCGCTGCCCGGAAAGACTCTCTTGGTCGCCAGGTAGAACGTTGCGCGGTAAGATGCGCCACGGCGTGCCATTGGCCCGTTTCGCCGCAACGGACTGAGAGGGCTGCGAGCACAGGCCCGCCACGGTGCAACGCGCAGGCCGTTGGCCGTTGCGACGAAGCGAATGAGGAATAGGAGGACTGTGGTGCCAGCGAGAATTCGTTCCATGCCCAGAATGCTCCTATGCGGCCTGGCGATCGCTGCCGCGGCTTCCGCGCGCGCAACGCAGCCCGAGCCGATTTCGCTCTGGGGCGGCTCGCAAGACGTTCCGAGGGCGGCCGAACTGCCTGTCTTGGAAGGCGTGGCGTTCCATACCATCAAGCCCTACGAATTCAACAGGGATGGCTATCGCTTTCTGCACGGCGTGGCCCTCGCCTGGCACAAGGAGAAGCTCTACGCCTCCTTCGGCCACAATCGGGGAGGCGAGAACACCGACACCGAAGAAGCTCGCTTCTGCGTCAGCGAGGATGGGGGCGCCACGTGGAGCGATGTGCGAACGATCGACGCGGGCGAAGAGCCGGACATCGGCGTCAGCCATGGCGTCTTCCTGTCCCATCAAGGCGAGCTCTGGGCCTTTCACGGGGCATACTCCGGCACCATGCAAAACGTCCACACGCGCGCGTATACCCTGGATGGCTCGACCGGTTGCTGGCAATCGCGCGGGAGGGTCGTGGGAAACGGGTTCTGGCCGATGACCGAACCGGCGAAAATGGAGGACGGCAACTGGATCATGCCCGGCATTTGCGTTGGCGAAGGCAATCCGGCCGCCGTAGCCATCAGCCACGGCGGCGATTGGACGGAGTGGGACCTGGTGGTCATCCCGCGCGGCGGCGGCCTGGGCGCGATGTGGGGCGAGTCGAGCGTCCTCGTGGACGGTGCACGCGTGGTGAACATATCCCGTTACGGAGAAGAGCCGCGGGCGCTGGCGGCCCTGAGCAGGGATTACGGCCGCACCTGGACCCCGATGGTCTCAAGCGATCTTCCCATGGCGACGTCCAAGCCGTGCGCAGGGACGCTCAGTACCGGCCAGCGATACTTGGTGGGGACCACCACGGCGGACACCGGCAAGCGGCGAGCTCCCTTGACGATCGCCGTAAGCAAGCCGGGCGAGGCAAGATTCTCGAAGGTTTTTGTCATCCGGCGCGCGGAATTTCCCGAAGGCCCCGGCGAGTCGCACCAAAACGCCTCACTCGCTTACCCCTATGCGATCGAGAACGGCGGCAGACTCTACGTGGGCTACTCGAACAACGGCGGCAACGTGGGGCGAGTCGGCGCCGGCCGCGAACTGTGGAACAACAATAGTGCCGAGCTGGCAATCATTCCTGTGAAAGCACTGCGGATTGACAAAGCCCAGTGAACAATTGGCACCGAAGAGCCGTGAGTGAACATAGCGAACCGCGGATGCCCTGCATCTCCGCCACGCTGTTCATGGCCGCCGTCCTCACGGGCGTCGGCGCCGTGGGACTCTCCTTGGCCCGCTGCGGGGCGTACGGCGGCATCGCGGCCGTACTATCGGGGACGCTTTGCGCATTGTCGGCCGCGACCAGCCGGCGTTTCCAATCGCTGGCGTTCACGCTCTGGGTGCTCGCCTTCGGGGTCAGTGCCTGGTGCTATCCCTGGCTCTATACGTGGTCGTTACGAGGGTGGGAGCCGAAGCAGGCCATCTTGCCGTTGGTGCAGGTGATCATGTTCGGCATGGGCGTAACGCTTACGTTCGACGACTTTGGACGCGTGGCGAGGATGCCCCGCGCCGTGCTGATCGGCGTGGTCTGCCAGTACACGATCATGCCCTTGGCCGGTTGGACGTTCGCCCGTACGTTCGGCTTGCCCAGCGAGGTGGCCGCCGGCTTAATCCTGATCGGTTCCTGTCCCGGCGGCGTCGCCTCGAACGTGATCGCCTATCTTGCGCGGGCCAACGTGGCGCTGTCGGTGACCATGACGGCGTGTTCGACCGCCATTTCGCCGCTGGCGACGCCGCGACTCGTGCAGGCGCTGGCCGGGCAGTACGTTCCGATCGACGTCGGCGAGATGACGGCGGGCATTTTTGGGATGATCCTGCTGCCGGTGCTACTGGGACTGCTGGGCCGTCGCTACACTCCTCGCCTGGTGCAGAAGGTGACCGGCGTGCTGCCCGCAGCGGCCATGTTCTCCATCTGTGTAATCATTGCGATCACGATCGCGCTGGCCCGGGCCGACCTGGCGGCCGTCGGCCTGAGCCTGTTCGGGGCAGCGGTTTGCCATAACGCAGCCGGCTATGCCTTGGGCTATGGTGCGGCCCGGGGATTGGGGCTTGACCGTCGCGACAGCCGCACGGTCGCGTTGGAGGTCGGAATCCAAAATGGCGGCATGGCGACGGCGCTGGCGTTGAACGTCTGGAATAGTCCCGCTGCCGCCCTAGGGTCGGCTGTCTTTGGTCCCTGGAGCGCTCTGAGCAGTTCGCTGCTCGCGTCCTGGTGGCGCCGCTCCGGGAGGGAGGAGAAGCGATCGCGCCGGGGATAAGTGCCCAAGGTCCCCGCGATCCGTTGCGTGAGTAATGGGATGCCCTCGAAGCGCGCGGAAGCAGGTTCTCGCGCCGCGTGTAGCGAGGCTGCCCGGCGGGCCAGGCCCGGGGCGACAGGCTGGTACATCAGCCGGCCGAGCGGCTATAATCCCCGTTTCGTGAGCCAAGACATTGCCACCGACGAGAACGATCCGCCCCTACTGCTGTTGCCGCCGCAGGCGGCCGCCACGGCAAATCACGAAAGGGAGTCGCCCATGAGAGGATGGTTATTCACCGCAATCGTGGTTCTATCCGCCATCCGGGCCGGCGAAGCGCCGGCGCAGATCGACGCGGCGAAGCTGGCCGAAGCCTATAAGGCGTACGACTTAACACGCAACGAGGGAAAGGGCTTCACCGACAGCGCCGACTCCGGCACGCTCGGCTGGGGCGAAGGCGCCGTGATCGAGAGCTACGCCCAGATGTGGGAGGCGACCGGAGATCCCTACTGGCTGGCCAAGATCGGCGAGCACTTCCAGCGGATCATGGCCGCCGCGTCCGATCCCGACGGCGACGGCTTTCTGAGTTGGAACACCAAGACATACTCCTGCGCCGTGGCCAACGCCGAGCGGCTGCACAACGTCTCCGAGGCCGACATCGAGCCGGCCTACCAGAAGAACATGAACGGCGAGGCAGCGGCCCGCTGTACAGGCCATACCTACGTTCTCGAGTTCCACGCGGGACCGGAGCGGTTTCGCATTCTCGATTGGACCACGCGCCAGGTCCTCGCGGCCGAGATCGCCTACGAGGACGGCGCGGCGATCGCGCAGATCCCACCGTTTCGGTTCAAGATCAAGGGACGTCCCCGCCAGGGCGACCGTTTCATGGTCCGCACCGCCGCTCCGGAACCGATCGAGTACGCCGTGCACCAAGGGATGTTTGTCTATCCGGCGGCCGTATTCATCGAGGCCGTCAAGACCAGGACCGAGTTGCGCGAGCGGTTCGGCGCCGACGCCGACAAGTTCCTGGCGTTCATCAACAAGCACGTGTTCGAGAAAAACGAGCAGGACTGGCTGGAGATGGGCGAAGCCGGCGGAGGATACCGCTTCGCACCGACGCTGACGGACCGCTATCCCAACCGGATCATGCCGCACAACCAGTTTGCGGCGCTGGCCCGGGCGTGGCTCGTGCTCAAGGATCTCGAGGGCGCCCATCCGCTGATGGCGCGCCGCGCCGAGCAGATGGTCCGCTATTTCCGGAGCCACTTGGAGTTGGACGAAACGAACAACGCCTACCGCTGGCACTACTGGGACTGGACCGAGTACGGCCGCCCGGGCTCTTCGGGCTACGAGGACACCAGCCACGCTTCGTTGAGCATGAGCCTGGCCGTGGCGGCTGCGCGGCGCGGCGTCGTCTTTACCGAGGAGGACATGGTGCGGATCGCCAACACGTGGCTCAAGTTGATGTGGAACCGCGACGAAGAGAAGCCGGCGATGGCGGCTTCGGTGGACGGGAAGGGGCCTCACACGTTCTCGCCCCTGATGGCAAGATGGTCGGAGCTTTCGCAGTGGGACCGAAAGGTCCATGATCTTGCCTTGAAGACGTTTCTCTCCAAGGGCCCCGATCAACAAGCTCGCTCGGCGCCGGAGATGCTCTTATGCGCGAAGCGCGCCGGCATAGCGCCTTGAACGGCCTGGACTTCCTCTTCCGCTTCGCGCATGGTGGAGGGGGTGGGGCTTGTCGGATATTGCGGACGCAGAGCACGAGCACTGGAGATACCTGATTCGCGAGATGGCGGCGGCAGGGCAAGGAAGCGGAGGACTGTTGGATCGGGCGCAGCTCGTGCAGAATCAAGGGCTCCACTGAGCACGCTCGGAAGGGTCTTAAGTCGATAAGGTGGAGCCATCCCGGGTGTCCGTGAGCGACCTGCCAGACGCGGCGGCAACCCGCGGAAATCCGCAAGGAGGCGCTCCAGCATTCCGCGGCGGGTCATTTCCATCCCACTCCTCTCCACTGCGCCGATGAGCACCACGCGGTCAACGAAGATTGCGTCCAGCTCGGGGCTGTGCCCGTGGGCGAACCAGAAGTACGCGCCGGCGACGAAGTCGACCACGCCCAGGTCGATCCAGCGGAACTTCCTGTCGAACGAGCCGTCGTCGGTCACAAACTGCTTGGGAGTGAGCGTCATGTTCTTGAGCGATTTCTTCCCCTGCGCGTCGTAGACGCCCCACGAGCCGGCCCGGCCTTCCTTGAGATTCCCTTCGCAGCGGAGCGAGGCGAGCACGCGGTACTTCCCGCGGACCGGCGGCGTATAGCTGGTGTTCCAGTCCACCTTGGTTCCCATGCGGACGCTCTTGCCGTTCCAGCCTTCCGGGTCGTCGATGATCGTCGCCGCTTCGTTGTAGTTGTGGAACGACAGGGCATCGCAAACAAGCCAGGCGTCCTCCGGGAGGCCCTTGCAGATTTCCGGCGGATTCTTCTGGGCGATGAATCCCGCCTTCAGACCTTCCAAGTACAGCGGGAAATTCGCCTCCTGTGAGATCACCGCCGCCTTGGTCTTGAATCGTCTGGCGAAGTCCGCAAATTCCTCCGCCGCTTTGAGCGGGTCTTTCGGGCCGAGAAACGGCAGCTTCTTCTCGCGGGCCTCGCAGCGCAGCGGATAGTAACGGGTCAACCAGACATGGTCGACGCCCATCTTCGACTTCTGCAAGCGCGCCAGTTCGTCGGAATCGGGGCCGTAGACCTTCGTCGCCGTTTCGATCGCCTCGTTCATGATCCCGGTGGCCTGATTGAGCGTCGCCAGGTCGATCCATTTCGCCGAGTTCATGCCGAAACAGCCCAGGTAGATCTTCTCCTTTTCCGCCTGGGTGATCAGGACATCCCAGTACTGCCGGACGAGCGGTGCGACCGCTTCGCCGTAGTAGCCGCGGAGGAACTCGTCGATCAGCTTCTCGCCGTCGAGGTGCGGCTCCCACATGACCCGCAGGAGCAGCCAGTTTTTCAACTCGCAGAAATCGTCGCCCTCGCCTTCCTCAAAAAGGCCGATGGCCCCGTGCTTGACGAAATAGCGGACGTTGGGGACGAGAACTCGCAGGTTGGGATGCGGGCCGAGGTAATCGTTGTAGTTGGTCGTGTAGTCCCAGATGAACAGGTGTTTGGCCAGTTTGCTCCAGCCTTCCAAGTCGGCAGCAAATTTCCGGTTCTGCTCGCCGTCCAGCGGTTGGATGTAGGAACATTCGATCGTGCACAGGCGGATCAGGACGTTGTCGCGGGGCTTGACGGTCTTGGGCGGCTTGCGCGTGTACTGATAGGCCAGCGTCTCGACCAGGACGTCGGGAAACTCCTTTTCGACCGCCTCGGCGACCTTGTTGAGCATCACGATGAGCGTTCCCGCGTGGCTCTCCTCCGCGTCGTCGATCGCCTTGCACTTCGCGCAGGTGCAGAACCCGTGCCAGTCGTTCTGGGAAACGTCGATCATCTTCGCGTCCGGGTTTTTTCGCAGTGTTTCCAGGACGTTCCTGGTCAGCTCCCGGATCATCTCTTCATTGGTCAGGCAAAGCTGCGCGTACTCGTGCTTGCGTTTGCCGTCGATTTCCGAGTACCAGTCGGGATGGGCCTCGAAGTACTTATCGGGCGGAAGATACTTGTAGAACGAATGGACGAAATGGACGATCCGCACCGCTCCGCCGTACTCCGGGGTCAAGGAGCCGTTGCCTTTCATGCGGGCGGAGAAGACGGTCGGCTGGGCGTCGCGGTGGTACATTTCGCGCGAGATCATCCGCGGCGCGTAGGAGACGGCCAGGTCGTCCGCGACGACGAGCGTCGGCTTTTTCGGGATGAACGTCGCTTCGGGCGCCCACCAGCGGACCCCGACGATGTCCTGAAGGAATGAATAGACGGCGTAGAGGCAGCCACGCTTTTCATGCCCGGCGAGAACCAGGTTTCCGCCGTCCATCCGGATCAGGATCTCGTCGAACTGATAGTCCTTCTTCGGGGCTTTCGCCGTCTGGCCGATGAAAATCAGCGACTTCCCGTCTGGGGCAGCGTCCTTTTCGGCGATCGTCTGGAAATTCGCACCGGTGACGAGCTTGAGATGCTCGGCCAGTTCGCGCGCGGCGGTCTTCTCGACCAGCGCCGGCTGGTCGGGAAGAATGATCTTCCAGCTTGTCGCGCCGTCTTTGGCCAGTTCCGCGGAGTACGAATTCGCCTGCGAAAACAGCAGGCAGAACAACAGGAGCAAGGTTCTCTTCATGGATTTTCTCATGGGCGCGAATTTCGAAGGGGTTCAAGAACGGGAACCGGCACCTCGCCGGTATGCGATTTTCCGTGTAGACAGAGCATTCCTAATCGTAATCGGCGCGTTGCAAAGATTCGAGCGGCGCACGTTGGGCCACTGGCAGTATTCGATGATCGGGGGCCCTTTGTCCGGGAAGGCAGCGGCGAGTCGTGCTGGCGCATGCAACACCCCGCGGCGCGTGTTGCATGACTTACGGCGACGGGCGATGACGTAAGCGACTGCAATTTCGGGACTTCGGGCTGCACGTGTGAGCGTAACTTTCTACTGCCTTTGGGGCAAGTGTTGCATTGTGCCAAGAAAAGCAGGTGGTGGAGCACGTTCTCCGCCGGGACAGCACCTTCTATCGGCACGATCCGGTGGCGGAACTTCGGTTGGTGCAATTCAAGAAGGACGGCTTCCTGCTGACTGTGAGCACCGCGGACATCACGGAGATCAGGTTCGACTCCCGCGCGGGCCGCTGGCAGAACGTGGCGAAGCCCGGGTATCGCGCCTGGCCGGGGGCCAGGAGATCGCCGGGCGGAAATCCGGCCGTTCTGACTTGGCGGGATGTAGAGTAGCGGCTGACCCACGTGCGCTGGGAGCACGCAGACGCCGGTTCGAGTCCCACGGCTTCCGCCTTTTGGGGTCATGGTCCAACAGTCCTCCGCTTCGTTGCCCTGCCGCCGCCCCCGCCGCGAAGCGGCGGGGGCGGAAGCGATTGCCGTTTTGTGTGTTACATCGCTCCTGCTCTACGAAGTGGCGCTGTCCAATTAAGATCCACCCAACAAAACGGGGCGCAGGTCAGGAATGACCCGCGCCCCGGGCGCTGGTTCCAAGGGACTGTCTTGGATCACGTCTTCGGATTTGGAGTGCCGGGGTTCGGCGTCGGGTAGACCG
>JABWBD010000332.1 GCA_013360685.1 Pirellulales bacterium | reverse complement strand
ATCATTGACCAGGCCGCTGTTGAGCTGGTGGAAATGGTCGAATCGCCCCGCGCTGTAGCGTGCCAGCCCGCCGCCGAAGAGCCCCAGCCAGACATCGCCCGTATTCGGATCAACTTCGATTGCCGTGACGGCCTGAAACGGCAGCCCGTCCTTCTCCTGCCACGTCTGGACGACTTTTTCCGATTTCTTCTCGATCAACGCCAGCCCGTCTTCCGTCCCCACCCACACGCGAGGACCGTCCGCCTTGACCGAGAAGATGTGGTCGTTGGGCAGACCGTTCTGGGTCGTGAAGTGCTTCCAGTTCGTGTAGACGTAGGGAAGTTCGTCGGGCGCCGCGGGCAGGGGCTTTGAGATCGGGTCCGGCCCTGGCGGAGGCGAGGCCCGCTCCGCCGATTGCGCCGCGGCGGCGAGCCACCCAGCCGTCAGCATCGCAGCAGAGAGAACACGGATACGCATGGACAATCTCCTCGTGAACATCAGAGTGTCTTCAGGTACTCGACGAGGTCGTTCAGTTGGTCCTTGGTCATATCGTTGGTCACGCCGTGCTTGTCATCCGGGTTATGGCGGGTCCAGATCTCCTCCAATGTGCCGGCCATCCCGTTGTGCAGGTACGGCGCGGAGTTGTAGATGTTCGTCAGGTGCGGCGTGTCGATGAGCCCCGTGGTGTCGCTGGGCGCCTTGGTTCCCACATCGTGGAGCCGGCGGTCCGTGTAGAGAGGCGGAAAATGGCAGGTCGTGCAGCGGTTCTCCTTGGGGATCACTCGGCCGCCGGCGGCGCGGGTCCGCTCGAAGATCGCCTTGCCGCGGCGCTGCGAGTCGGTCAGGGGAGCGCCGAGAGGGCGGTAGCGGTTGGGCGGACGCGGGATCGTGCACACGTAGAGATCGACCGCGGCAAGCTGTTCGGGCGTGAAGGGTGCGCCCCGCGTGAAAAAGGTCGACAGCCTCGCCCCGCACTGTTTGGAAAAGCTCGGGTTCTTCCCGCTCCACTTGAACGGCGCGGTGTCGAGGATGCCCCGCAGGGTTTTGTTGTCCACCGGGTCCGTGCCGATCCCGTCGGGTTCGATGTCGTAAGTGATCGCGTCGATGTGGCCGTCGGGATGGCAGGAGTGGCAAGAGAACTGCCGCCGGAACGTAATGGCAGCGCTGTTGAAAAGCCGCTCTCCGTAGCGGACCTCGGTGATCTCGCGGGGCCCGCCCAGGTCGATCCGCTCCACTGCCCGGCGTTGCGGTATGTCGATCACGGTGAGCGAATCGTCCAACGCATTTGCCGCATACGCAGTCTTCCCGCCCGGCAGGATCAAGAGCCCGCGAGGGCTGTTCTTCGTCGGGACATGGCCGAGGACGAACTCCGCCGACTTGCCGAGATGGTTCGGGACTATGTGTTCCCGGTCGTACTGGCTCGCTTGCCGGAGCATATCGATGAGTTTCTGAACATCGACGACGGCCACGCGGTCCGTGCTCGAACTGGTAACCAGCGCCAGGCGGCCGTCCGGAGTCATCGCCACATCGGTCGGGTCCGGGAAACACATCCCCGGCTGGTCGAGCAGGACTTGATCGACGCGCCCGTCGGTCCAAACCACCCCCAGGCCGTTCGTGATTGTCCAACCCTGGTGTACCCGTGTCATCGGCACCAGGTTCTTGGTCCTCAAGAGGGTGATCAAAGCGAACTCGCCGCTCGGATGCACCGAGACTCCCTGGAGCAGGTTGGCGCCGGGCACGACGACCCGTTGGCCCACGCGCCCTGTCTCGGTCTCGATTACCGTGACCTCGGAAATCGAGGGGCTGCGGAGCGGAACGATGCGGGAATAGGCGTTGGTCACGTAGATCCGCGAGCCGTCCGCGGATGCGGCCAGCGCCCATGGGAACCGGCTGCCCGAAAGGTGCTTGACCGGAGCGAGCGAAGCGGTGTCGACCACGCTGATGTTGTCGGAGGCGGTGTTGAGCACGTAGAGCCGCTTTCCGGAGCGGTCCGTCAGGAGACCATGCGGCTCGTCGCCGACGGAAATCGTCTCGATCACCTTGCGCGAAGCCACGTCAATGACCGAAACCGAGTCGTCCAGCCGGTTCGTGACAAAGGCCCGCGCCCCGCCGGGAGCGAAAGTGACGTCCATAGGATGGCCGCCCACGGCGATTTCGGCGATCTTCTTTCGCGTGGACGGATCGACCACAATGACCGAGTTCGCCGTCTGGCATACCACGAAAACTTCCCTTCCGTCGGGCCGGAGGGCCATCTTGAGCGGCGTCTTGTACTGCGGCTCCAATCGGATCTCGGGCGTGATCGTCGGATGGGCGATTGCCACCAGCGCGGCGGTGAAATCGAATGTCTTGCCGTGGACGCCGGTGTGGCAAGCGTCGCACGTCGCTGCAGAAACCTTCGTGAGGCTGGCAGCCATCGAACTGGGGCGGTCCTTCAGCCCGGCCTCCACCGCGTGCTGGCTCCCGGGGCCGTGGCATGCCTCGCAACTCACGCCTTCGTGAATCGAGTAGGTGTCCTCGAGTCCACCGGCGGGCTGTTGATAGCCGGTCGCGTGGCACTTGAGGCATTCGACGCTGGTGCGAGGATCGCCCTGGATCTTCATCTGGGCGGCGATCTCCAGCGCCCGTGGAGTGCTCAGGCTGGCGTAGGCGTAGGCGTGTTTGCTGGTCCGCCACTTGCTGAACTGGAATCCCGTGTGGACCCCGGTGTGACATTCGGCGCATCCCGCCGCGCCGATGTAACGGAGTCCGCCGCCGTCACCAATAGCCGGCAGAGGCGGCTCGAGCTTCGCGAAATCCCCGCGGCTGGGGTGCGCAATCCGTTTCCACGCCTCTTCCAGGTCGAAGGGCCGCGGGCCCAAGACCATGCGGTGCGAGCCCTTCTCGACGTGGCAATTCATGCAGTCGTCTTTCGTCGGTAGATTGAGGCCGGCCATGACGGCCGCGTCGCGGTCCGTCATCACGTTGGCATCCATATACTCGCTTCCCGGGCCGTGGCACTTTTCGCACTGCACCCCTTCCTTGATAAAAAACGTCGGATCCTTTTCCCACGGTTCGGCCTCGGCGCCGGTGGCATGACATCCCAGGCAGACCGTCGATTCCTGCGGCTCCATCGTGATGCCGCTCCACCGGGCGATCAGCTTGGCCTCGGGTTTAGCCAGGCTGGTGAAGGCGGTCGCATGCTTCGTGTGCATCCAGATGCTGAACTGGTCGCCCATCGCCCTGCCGTCGTGGCAGACGGCGCACTCATGGGCGCCGACGTAAACCGGCTGGCGCGTCCTCCCGGGCGGGACGGCGAGCACCGCCTGGCCCAAGGCCGCCAGCAAACAAACGGCCAAGCCAAGGAGTTCCAATGCGCGTCGGCCCATGGTGTTCGTGCTCCTGCTATTTCGCCGGCTGAACCACCGTGAGGAACTGCCCGGCACGGACATTCTCAAGCGAGGTCGTCCGTCCGTCGGGCCAGCGGATTTCCACGCGGTCCGCCTGGCCCGCCTTGCCCAAGCCAAAGTGGAGCCGCGGGTCGCCCTGCGAGAGATAACTCCGGACAGGAACGAGATCCTGAATCTGCCGCAGCGCGCCCGCCGTGACGGTCACCCTGGCGCCGATCGCGGCGGACTTGCCGTTGGCAAACCTGGCGTCGACCGTGAGCCAATGGTTCCTGTTGCCGCCGTCGTTGCGCAGCAGCCGGGGCGAGTCGTTGAGGTTGGCCACCAGGACATCCGGATCCCCGTCGTTGTCAAAGTCCCCCCAGGTCGCTCCGCGGCTGACGAACTTGTGGTGAAAAAAGTCTCCCGACTGTTTGGCCACGTCGGTGAAGTTCCCCGCGCCGTCATTGTGTACGAGAACGGCTTCATCGGGAAACTCTTTGTGGGCGTCGCCATTCGCCACATAGAGATCCAGGTAGCCGTCGCTGTCGTAGTCGAAGAGGATCCCGCCCCATCCGACGTACTGGCCGCAGACGACGGCCAGGCCGGCCGGCGTGGTGCGGTCCTCAAAGAACTCGCCCCGATTCATCAGAAGACAGCCGTAGTCCATGTCGGGGATGTAGAGATCGAGCCGCCCGTCGCGGTCCACGTCGCCCACCGCCGGCCCCATGGAGGACACTCCCTGGCCGGCTTCGCCGAACGCCATTCCGCGAACCAATGCCTCCTCGGAGAACTTGCCGACCGCCGTGCTGCGGAAGTAATCGTTGGCCATGGCGTCGTTCGTGACGTAGATGTCCAGCCGGCCGTCGTTGTCGAGGTCCGACACGGTAACGCCCATCCCTCGGCCGTCGGGGCGGAAGACTCCGGCCTCGTGGGCTACGTCCGTAAACGTGCCGTCCCCGTTGTTCCGGAAGAGGGCGTCGGGTTGTCCCGGATAGCTCAGGGGGCCTGGATAGCCGGTCGGAGCATAGAACGCGCGGAACGCGCCTTTGTCGTACTCCAGATAGTTGACCACGTAGACGTCGAGGTCGCCGTCGAGGTCGAAATCGAACCAGGCCGCCTGCAAGCTCCAACGCGGATCGGCCAGCCCGGACTTCTCGGAGATCTCCGTGAAGGTCCCGTCGCCGTTGTTCTGATAGAACTCGTTGGGGCCGTAGCAGAGGATGTAGAGATCCAGGTCGCCGTCATCGTCGTAATCGGCGGCCGATGCGCCGCACGCGAACCGCTTTCCGGCGACGCCCGCTTTCACCGTCACGTCGACAAAAGTCCCATCGCGATGATTGCGATACAGCCGGTTCGAGAGTTTACCCCGGAGTTGCCGGCCGAAGTTGCTGCTGAAATCGGAGTGCCATCGCCCGTTGACCAAGTAAATGTCCAGCCAGCCGTCGCCGTCATAATCGAAGAACATCGTTCCGGCGCCCGTGCCTTCCACGATGTTGTCCAGTTTGTCGTCGCCGTAGCTGTGCTTGAACTGGATGCCGGCCTGCGTGGTGACGTCGGTGAAAACGGGCAACGGCGTTTCCGCCGCGCCGACCACTGCGCTGGTGAAGAAGACCGGCGGTATCAGGCCGAGCAACAGCAGGACGGCCTTCCCGGGCCGTTTCCGCTCCGGCGTGACGGCCTGGGAAGGCCGTCCCACGGCTGCGCTCTGCTGAGGCACTGTCGATGTGGCTCGCTTCATGGTTGCCTCCCGTCGGTTCCCGACTGCCCGGCGTGGGCAGACGGCCGGCCCGCATGGCCGCTTTCGAACGCCGCCCCCAGGTCGATCCAGCGGGCGATCGTGTCGCGCTCGGAATCCGTGAGCGAAACCGGCTGGTCGGGCGGAATCGGCTTTGCCGGCTGCGCCGCCCAGGCGCCGTCCCACGGACGCGAAGAATTGCGTCCCAAAACGTGCCAGACAAGCGGGCTGGTCCGGGCACGTCCTGGGTGGACGTACTTTCCCAAGCCCGAGTCAGGTCCGCCCGCGTCTGCGGGCGACCGGAGGAGAAGGTAAATCTGCTTGGCCTCGACCTCGGCGGAATCCCCCAGAACCGGCGGACTCCCGTTCTTGCCATGACACCCGATGCACTTCGCGGCGACAATCGGCAGCACGTGGTTCATGAAATCGACGGCTTCCCGCCTCTCCGGCGGCGTCAATAACGAAACGGTCCGCTGGTCCAGCGCCCAGACCAGCCGATTCTCCGGCGTCAACTCCCGATCTTCGTGGCAGCCCACACAGCCTTGGTTGAAGTGGTTTCGCGTCCATACCCAGCCGCAACTTCGCAGGGCGAGTCCGTGCTCGTCCAGAAGCTGCAGTTCCAGCGGCAGATTCGCAGGGACCTCGATGTTGAAGGAGCCATCGTCGGCGATCGGCGTCTCACCCACAATCCTGCGGTGGGCCAACGGAGGCAGATCCCGACCCGGCTGAACGCTCGAGTCGCCAGCCGTGCGGGGCACCCCTTCCACGACCCGGAGTCGTTTGGCGCTCCCGGCAGGCATCCAGGTCCGGTTGGGGAAGTCATTGGCGTAGACGTTCAGGCAGTAGAGCTTTCCTGCGGGATCGTCGTCGGAGATGGAACTGGATCGTCCGTCCGGCTCCTGGCGCGGGGCAATCACCTTGGCCTGGATATCATGGCGCTGCGGGTCGTCGTACAGCAGGGCCGTCTTCTTGGACTGCGGGTCCAGGCGGTAGACGGCGTGCGTGCCGCTGCCGTCGGCTGGACGCCGAGAGACGAGTATCGTCCCATCCGGAAGCGGCGACGGGGAATGAAACAGGCCCTCGGACGGCCCGGTAAGCGGGCAATACGTGTGGGCGGGCCTGAGGAGCGATACGCTTCCCAGTTGGCCCGCCCCGTCCCAGCCGGCCCGCTCCGTCTCGACGAACACCGCCAGATCGGCGGCCGTCGTGCAGACCATGTGCTTGATCTGCAGGCCGGCGCCGAGCACGAAGGGAGAATAATCCGTCCCATCGGTATTGGCTTCCATGATCGCCACCCGGCCGCGCAGCCCATGATCGAGGTTGCGCCGTTGCCACCCAGAGTAGAGCAAACGGCCATCCCACATGACTGCGGGATCGAAATCACTCGACAGGTTGAACGTCAGCCGTTGGACGAACGAGCCGTCGAGTTTGCAGGAATACAGGGCGGTCGCCGGACCCGAGCCGGACTCGTTGAGGGTCCTCGCTATGGTCCGAACAAACGTGATCTGATACCACGGCTGGCTCTCGGAGAGCCGGAAATGGGTCGACTGATAACACGGGCTGCGGCAATCGCCAAGCGATCGGGTAATCTGGCAGAATCGTCCGCCGTCGGCGGTCATCTCGTAGATATTCCATTGGTCGTCCGCGGAGCGCTTGGCGGCGAAGAGGAACCGTGTCCCATCGAACGAAACGTCCGGCTCGCATGCGCTCTGAAACGTCCGGGTCAGGACCCGGACCGCCCCGTCCCGCGAGACCCTCGCGATTTGCGCGCCTTCGCCATAACTTTCACGAAGCATCCCGTCCGAATGGGAAACGCTCGGGACGGCCGCACTCGCTGGGAGTTGAGTGAGAAGCAGTTCACAATCCAACCGGAGCGACGGCGGGCGCAACTCGCCCGCCCAGAGTGCGTTGGGCAGCGTGGACTGCACCATCCAACAAACGATCAAGATCGCCCGACGCAGGACCGCTGCCGCCCGCGCCGAAAGACGGGACCGACCGTGGACGCACGCCAACACGATGGAAAAGGCTGAAGAGAAGCCCCGGTCAGACGGCATCAAGAAATCCCATCTCCAGCGAGAAGCAGACCGGCCCTACGGCTGTCACGATTCCGGCCTGTGCAGCCGCTCCGTCGCCCCCCCCAACGTACTCGGCGCGTTGCCGAGCCAGCAACCCCCTGTTTCACGACACCCCTCCAGATCAGGGCGTAGAAAATAGAATAACTGGCGTCTACCGAGAGGTCAACGAATTGGCGACCCGAATTGGGGAAGACTGCGGAGACCCTAGCGACTGGGAAAACGCTTCGAAATACGCTTTTCGCGCCGGTTCTGCCATTGATACTGAATCTACCGGCCGTTCCTACCGATTGAATCGACTGGGCCTCCATGCAGCGGTTCGCTGTTTTCTAGAGGTGGGGTGAGTTGGATGCCCACACCGGGGTAGAATCTCAGCGGTCTGGTCGGCATGGCGGCTTGCGTTCGCCATTCATCGTTCCAGCCAAGACTCTGCTGTTCGCTGCCCACTCGACTTCATGCCGGGGGGCCGTGAACCAGCGGAAGGTTCGAACCGGGGAGTTCGACCATGACCCGAAAACTTACGCCTTTCTTGCTGCCTGTGATCGCGGGCGTCATCGGCTCCGCAGCCGCTTTGACGAGCAACGGTCAGGCCGTCGCTCCGGCCGCCACCGAGCCGCCGATGCTTCTGCAGCTCGATGAGACGGCAAAGGCTCCACAACCCATGGAGAACCTAGCCCTCCCGGATCCAAAAGGACCAGTCGAGCCAAACGTCCCGGCCGAGAACACAACCAAAGCCACCGACGCTCCGGTACCGGAACCTGCAACGGAAGCAGCAAGCGAGGACGCCGGCAAGACGGTGACGGTCGCGGATCCCAAAGCGGCGGTGGAAGTCGTTCAAGAACGCTACCCAAGCGGGAAAATGAAGGTCCGGCGCGAAGTCACTCTCGATTCCAACGGCAGCTACATCCTGCATGGCGAATGGAGCATGTGGAACGAGATGGGCAACCAGATCGCCACCGGGAAGTATCGCAATAATCAACGGCAAGGCAGATGGACCCGCTCGCACTCGGGGAGCGACTGCGAACTATTTTCGGAAATGCCCTATAAGGAGTTCACCGCTCCGTTCATCTCGCAAGCCGATTTCGAGGACGGGCGACTGCACGGCAAATGGACCATTTCCGACAGCCAGGGGCGCAAGATCAGCGAGGCGGAGTACGCCAAAGGCGTGCTCCACGGGCTGTACACGTTGTACTATCCCTCCGGCCAGGTGATGCGAGAGGCCGTGTTCCGCAATGGGCTCATCGACGGCTACCTGCACCATTATGAAAAGGATTCCACCCTCGTCGTCGACGAGATTTACCAGGAAGGCCGGAAGCTTGCTCCCAAAGTCGAATACGATAAGGCCGGCAAAAAGAAATCGGAAGGTATCTATCTGCATGCCCGCCACGTGATCGAGTCGGCGGATGACTGGTGGAACGCCAGGCCCGTGAAGTACGTGAAGACGGGCGACGACGTTCAACACGGTTGCTGGACCGGCTGGTACCCGAGCGGCCAGAAACGCGTCGAGGGCATCTACGAGTATGGCCTGCAAGAGGGGCAATTCACCTGGTGGTTTGCCAACGGACAACAGGCAGTCGTCGGAAACTTCAAGAAGGGCAAACCGCACGGCGTGTGGGCCTGGTGGCATGAGAACGGACAGAAGGCCACCAGCGGTCAGTACACCGACGGGGAACCGAGCGGTGCATGGGCCTACTGGCAGGAAAACGGTCAGCTTGCGGAGAAAACCGATTTCTCCCCGACGGCCGACACCGTCCTCGTGGAACCGAAACAGCAAGGGGAAGCCACCGCCACCGACGCACCCAATCCACAAGAAACTGCCATTCCCCGCACCGCCGCGGCTCCGCGCAATCCAGCCGTTCCTTACCGCGCGGAAGGCCCTCGCAAGGCAGTGACTTCGCAACGGCCGGTCACCGGAAGGACCAGAAGGTGAACCAGTCCAGGGAAGCACAATGAACGCACCATTGGCTGTTTTATGGGGTAGGAATACCGTTATGCTTCGCAGACTTCTCCGTGCATGCGCGATCTTCACACTCTTGATCTCCTGGCACGGCCAGGCGATCGCACAGACAGCGGCTCCGGCCGGCGCTCAGCCGAGCGACGTCCACTGGCGCCTGCCTACCGTGGACCAACCGATACGCACGGCCCAAAGGCCCACGCTTGCTCCGTCGAGACCGGCGGTCCAGACGCCCACCGTCGCACCGCCAAGAACCTCGTCCCAATCGCCCACCCTTGCGCCCCCACGACCATCGTCCCAAACGACGACCGTCGCAGCGCCGAGAACCGCGGCACAACTGCCGGGCATGCCGCAGCCGCTCGCCACGGCTCAGCCGGTCC
>JABWBD010000331.1 GCA_013360685.1 Pirellulales bacterium | reverse complement strand
GTATCGGTTTTGACGCAGCCAGTGCGCGGTCTCGTTGCTGAGCGGTTGCCGCGAATCGTGTTCGCCTTGCAGCCGCTGCACCAATCCTGCGAGGTAGCGCGCCCAGCACAGAACAAAAAGCGGCGTGAGGCTTTCGCCGGGCACTGCCAGGCGGGCGGCATAGGTTCGAATGTGCGGCAACGCCCAGGCGCGCGGGCCGAAGAAGGCCTCTTGAAAGGCGGTGAGATAGCCGGGCGTGCGCCGCGCATTGTGCCGCGCAAAGGCCACGTAGGTCAAAAAGAAGAAAAGATCGCCCGCCGGCAAGCCCTGCGGCTCCGCCAACTCCCAATCCACCACTCCAATCCCGCCACCGTGCAGTCGCATCACATTGGGAGAGCTGAGGTCGCCGTGCTCAAAGACGAGCGGCAGACTTGACTCCCGCAGGATGGCCACGATCTTCTCCGTTCGGGCCAGGCAGGCGGCCTCCTCGTCCGACAGCGGAAATGTCTTCCCGAAAAGGTCCAGAGGTCTGTGCACCAGGCGTTCAAACCAGAGGTCGTCCGCCCGCGGCGTCCGCGGCCGGTCCATATCGCCCAACCATGCCAACACGCTCTCGCAGCACCGCGTTGGATCCCGCCGAACCAGCGCCGGATCCAACGCCGTTCCAGCCAGAGCGGTCAACAGTAGAATCGGCCGGCCGTGGTACTCCTCGTAGGCGATCACGCGGGGAATCGAATCAAACCCGCCCGGTTTTCCGGCGTGCACGGCACGGAGGTTGGCCACCGTCTTCTCCAGGCTCACGCTCCTCCCCGCCAGCCTCGGCAGCTTTGCCACCCAGATCGGATCGCGCCGCCCTTCGGCCAGCAGCAGGAACACGACATGGCTGGAAGCGCGAAACCGCGGCGTAACGATGAGGCAGGAAAGCCGAGACGCATTGCCTGGACCCGGTTCCAGTCGGTGCCGGTTCTCGCGCAGATAACTCAGGACCGTGTTCACTGCCCGGCCCTCCCTGGAAGGAACTGCAGCGCGCGACACGATTCGACGCCGCCCTTTTCCGGCTCAAGCTTCTTTCTTGCCACCACACTGAAACACGGCACGAGGTAGGAGAAGAGCCCCACGTATACGAGCATTCGGCCAATGGCGGCCTTGCACCGTGCGATCGGCCCCTTCCCTCGCCTGGCGAAAACATGCAGCATTGCACCCACATCGCCAAGCGGTACCATCTCCTCGCACAGCCGAAAGCTGGGCCAGTGCCAGTAGGATTCAGCGCAGTCGAAGCCGAGGTTTCCAACGGCCCTCGTGAAATCGGCAGCGAAGCGAAGCCGCGGTTGTCCGGTACGCCGTCGCGACCCCATGCCGGAGTGAAACGTCCGGGCCTCGAGGTAGAGATAGCCTCCCGGGCGGATAGCCTCTGCGGCGGCACGGAGCGTGTCGTACGTCGGGCGGGTGAGCACTACTCGATCGTATCTCGCAGTATTCGCCGCGGGCGTTTGCAGCGCGTCGACTGCGGTTACCGAGGCACTAAACTGCTCCAGTGCCTCGACAAGGTCGCTCTCCTCCGGCCCAAGGTAGAGCACTTCGCCCAGGCAAGGATCCGGCATCAGGAATCGCCAGTCGATACGGCGGGACAGGGCAAGGAGCGATGCCGCGCACGGTGACGCGGCTACCGCGTTTTCCGCGGCATCACCACCGGCCGCAGGCATGCAGAGCAGGTCGCTGCCCGATAGGGTCGTACCATCACGTGCCACGGAGTTCACCCCGTTTCAGCCGCCGCAATTGGAATACTACAAACAAGAAGAACCCCAAAGCGAGCACGAGTTCCAGGACTTCGTTGTATTCCGAGACGACGAAATAGAATTCTTGCGGCGGATCGGTCACATTCCGATAGAACCGCCAGAGGAACAGCAGCGCAAAATAGGGAATCAACGTGCAGTGCGGAACCAGCAGAGAGAGCTTGTCGCGATACCTGGCAAGGGACTTCGACCACAGCAACACCAGGGGAAGAATCGTGCCGTAGGCACCGACGAGCATCTGGACCCACTTGAACGTTGCACCCACGCCCTCGATGTTATGCAGGTTCGTTTCTCCCTGTTTGTTGATGGCGGCGAAGGACTCCGCCGTTTCCCACCTCAGGATCCGCTGGCCCCAACTCAGTTCTTCCCCGACAAGGAATACCAGACCGCCGCAGAACAGCAGGTAAAGCACGGCAATCGCCTTGCTTTCGGTCCTCCAGAGCCGGCAGGTCAGGACCAGACCCAACAGCAGCGTGATCGTGTAGAAGACGACTTGCGCCGTTTCGGCGATCCCGTCTTCCTGGGTAAGAAGCTTGTAGCTGGACTTGCCGGCCAATGCCGCGGCAACTCCGCTGAAGGCCACGAGCCAGGGAACGGCGAGGATCACCAGGAGGGTTGTCCGCGACACATTCCAATCCCTTTCCGCACCGGCCAGGAAGCCGGGCGAGGCGCTGCCAAGGGTGCTCACCGAGGTTGTGGTCGTACCGGCATTCATGAATTCGTCTCTCGTTCGGTTTGACTACGGTTTCTCTCGCGGCCCGCGGCCGCCACACACAGCTCTTCCAGCCGCGCCGCGCTTCGCGGCCAGACAAACTGTTCCTCCGCGAAACGCCGACCTTGCGCGGCCATTGCGGCCCGCCGCGGAGCATCGCGCAGAAGGTCGATCACACTTCTCGCCAGGTCGCTGTCTCCGTCGGCAACACACACCGGCGGTTCGGCATTCTGGGCCCGCAACCCGGCCGCCGCCAGGGACGTGGTGACCACCGGAACCTCCATGGCCAGCGCCTCCTGGATCTTGTTTTGCATGCCGGCTCCGTAGCGAAGGGGCGCGGCAAAGACGCTCGCCCGCTCCAAGTACGGGCGCATGTCGTCCACGAACCCGGTTACGGTCACCGCGGGATGCCGGCGGGCTTGTTCCTGCAATGCAGGGGAGGGGTCCCGCCCGACAATGAGGACCTTCAGATCGGGCACGCTGCGGAGCACGCGGGGCACGATCCGTTGGATGAGGTACAGAGCCGCATCCTGGTTCGGCGCGTAGCTCATGACGCCCGTAAATACCAGGCAATTCGGCTCCGGCGCTCGCGGCGACCGCCGCCAGTAATCCAGGTCGATGCCGTTGGGAATTACTTCGGCGCGGCTGGCCGGTCCGAGAACCGCCTCGCGGTCGCGGCACGAGATGAAAGCCAGGTGAAGGGTGCGGCGGACAAGTCTCTGCTCCAGGAGGCGGACTTGAAGGTAGCGGGCCGCCTGCAGGGGCAGTTCCGCGATCCCCACGTGGCGCATTTTCGCACGGACCCTCAATGAGGTTGCGTCGCAGAAGTCGGCGGCAACAGGGAGGTCCCGGCAGTCGCGTATCGCACCGAGCAGGAACTTCCCGTGGAACAGGAGCACGTCGAACTTCTCCTCTCGCAGCAGGCGATTGACGGTGCGACGCATCTGGCGGACCATGCGGCGGTGTTCCAAGGACGCCCCAATCCACCCTCGCGCGACGGGCAGTCGCCTCTTGGCCTGTCCGTTCGAACCATCCGCCGCGTCGTCGGCCGGCAGGACGATCAGCCGCTCGGTATACGAAGAGATCTCATTCATGGCCTCGGGGCAGACCGCCGACCTGGTCGGCGCCAGCAACGTAATCGCATGGCGCTGCGACAGATAGCGCAGAAAATGGTAATGGCGGGTCGGGCCTCGCATCTTCGGGTGCTGCAGCGACGGCGTTATATATAAAATCCGCATGGCTTTGGTCCCGGATCGGCGATTCATCCTTTTCGTGGCGAGAACCCGAGTGTATTCCGCGAGCGAATTGCCGCAAGGCCCCGGTCGGCGGCAATCCGGCCACCCCGGGTGTCCAGGATTTCATTGGCGGACACATCGACGTCGGGGCTCTCGCTCAGATCGATCCCCTCGTCGCCACAATCCACAAAACGGTTTGCGTGGACCAGGCCGCTGCCGCCGTCCAGATCGAGACCGTCCTTGAAGATGTCCTCGAATACGTTGTTGTGAATCTCCACGTGTCCCTGCCGAACGTAGACCGCGTCTTTGCCAAACATCCGTTGAAAGCGGCAATAGGCAATCTCGCCGTCGGCATCGATCAGCGACAGACCGCCCGGCACTTCCACCGCGTCGAGTGTGGTGAAGCGGCAATCCTCAAAATGGGCATGTTCGAAGATCGACTTGTCCGAGCGTATGACCGCGACCACGCCCCATTTGCGCCAGGGGGACTGTGCCTGGAAGCGGATCGGCCGCTCGGCAGTCCCGCGAGCAATCACGGGGCTGTAGGAAATCAGAGAGCATCCGGCGGAGAACCGAATCACGACACCGGGTTTAATCCGTACCTTCCCTCCCCTGGGGATGACGACGGTTTCATCGAAGTCATACTCGCCGGACGGCAGTACCAGTGCCGTGCCGTCCTGCGGGTCTTTCACGAACGACGGATGATGGTGAAGACATTGGTCGAGAGAACGGTCTTCCCAATCGGAGGACTCACTGGCGAAGGTGGTGTTATAGCCGGCCAGCCGGTACCACAGCCAGCCGCTGCGATCGAGAAGGCACGTCGAGCCAAGGACGACCCCAACCATGAGGACAAAGCCGGCCAGGAAGCACGCAATGGTTTTCAGTCCGGGCCGCTCGGCGCTTCGCCGCACATTCCAGAACACGACGGACCAGAGCACGAATATGCCGCAGACCACCAGCGCCAGTTGGGACGGCGCTTTCCACGCCTTCAGCGCGAGCGCGAGTGCGAGGAGCACCGGCGCGCCGATGCCCACGGCCGCGCGCTGGTTTGGCCCGGCGATCACTTTTCGTAACCACAAGGTCCGATCACTGCCCATTGGAGCAGAACTCCTGTTCGATCAGTTCGCACAAGGCGTGTGCCGCGGTGATATGCGCTTCCTGGATTCGCGGCGTGCTCTGAGAAGGGACGCGGAAACAGAAATCCGCGCACCTTCTCATGCGGCCGCCGTCCTCCCCGGTGAGACCGACCGTGGTGATGCCCATTTCCCTCGCTGTTCGCATCGCCTTGAGCACATTGGGCGAGTTTCCACTGGTGCTGATGGCGACAAGCACGTCCCCTTCCTCGCCGAGGGCCTCCACCTGGCGGGAGAAGACGTTCTCATAGCCGAAGTCGTTGCCGATCGACGTGAGGATCGATGTGTCGGTGGTCAGCGCGACGGCCGGCAACGCCCTCCGCTCGCGGCGGAATTTGCTCACCAGTTCGCCGGCCATGTGCTGGGAATCGGCCGCACTGCCGCCGTTACCGCAGATGAGGACCTTCCTGCCGGCACCCAGGGCCGTGATGAGGACGCGGGCGATGGCTTCCAGCGTGGAGATCTGCTCCGCGAGGATGCGTCGCTTAACCTCCGCGCTCTCCTGGAAGTCCGCCGCTAGACTGCTGCCGTAACTGATCGCGATGCTGCACATGACTTGACCTCCCATGTTTGCATGCCGTAATGATCGAAAGTGAACGGGACGACCTGGCCGCCGAGTTTTTCCACCGCCGCGGCAATCAGGTGTTTCCGGTCGAAGGGGCAGTAGAGCAAGAGATAGCCGCCGCCGCCCGCTCCCAGGATCTTGCCCCCGATGGCCCCCGCTTCGCGAGCGACCTCATAGAGCTGGTCGATTTGCGACGTCGTGATTTGTTTGGCGAGCTTCTTCTTGTTGCACCAGGCATCGTGAAGGAGCATCCCGAAATCATCGAGCCGCCCCTGCAGCAACGCGTTCTTCAACTCAATGGTGATTCGTTTCAACTCCTCCATCGCCTCCAGCACGTCCCGGTCACGCCGTTCGTAGGCTGCCACCTGGGTGGTGATGATATTCGCCGAGAGCCGCGTCCGGCCCGTGTAGCAGAGCAGGAGATTGCATTCCAACTCGTTGATGATCTCGCGTTCGACGCGCAGCGGATTGACGATCACGCCGGACCGGCTGAATTCCATGAAGTTGAAACCGCCGAAGACGGCGGCGTACTGGTCCTGCATCCCGCCCTGGATTTTCAAGTCCTTGCGTTCGATCTGGTAGGCCAGTTCGGCCATGTCGTACTGGGTGAGCGGCAACCGGTGCCAGTGCTTCAGCAGCCCGATTAGTGCAACGACCATCGTCGAGGACGAGCCCAGGCCCGAGCCGGGCGGTGCGTCGCTGTAGAGAAAGAAACCGAGACCTTGCTTGTTGCCGTTGTTCATGTTGCGGAGAACGGCTTTTACCAGGTCCAAATGGCCGTCATAGGGAAGCTCGCCGTCGACGTCGTACTTGGCAACGATGTCATAGTCGAGAGAATGCACGGTAATCGAGCGGTCATCGCGGAGTTGAAGCGCACCGTAGGCGTACATGTCGATGGTCGCGCTCAGGACAACGCCGCCCCGCTCTTCGACGTAGGGCGATACGTCGGTGCCTCCGCCGGCGAAACTGATCCTCAAGGGGGCTTTGCTTCGGATAATCATGCCTTCCTCGCGTTGATGGGATTTCAAGAGTTGAGCTGAGGCCACCACCTACGTTACAACCTGCGTGAGCTGCCGGCCCGGGCATTGACCAGCTCGGCCAGCAAATCTCCGCTGATTTCCGTTTTCCTTTGGAAAAGAGACTCATGGGTGTCGCTGGATTGCGAGAGAGCGCTGACGGCGGCGTCACGTGCTGCTCTGCGGACCGAATGGTCGCTCCGAGAGCGGAAGCCCGCCGTTGTCGCGAAACGGCCGCCGATGACGGTCGGCCGGGCAAGGGTGGAGTGTGCCGGACCGGGAATGGACGCATTGGACGTGCCGCTCGCCGGATCGCCCGTGCCGCCGGAATTGCTTTGGCTGCCCTCTGCGGCAAAGAGGAGACGGACGGCCGTATCGCCGGCCGCGGCCCTGGTCATGGCCGCGGCTTGGGTCGATCCGGGGACGTACGTGATACTTAGCCGCGGGCGTTCCTGGATGACCTTGGCCTCGCGCGACCGGAAGTCGAGGTCATCGGTGCTTGCGTCGGCGTAGTCCTGAAGGATGAACCCGTGGTTTAGTGCGGGCGAGGCCAGCCACGCCTGAATCACGGACACGCCCGCCGCGTTCAGTGTGAAGGTCTGCAAACCGATCGCCCGTGCGGAGACCGCACCCAGAACCGTGGAGCCTCGGTCGGCGGCGCCGGATGCCCCGGCCACCTGCCACGCCTGAGCGCTTGTTGCGCGCTGAAACGTTGTTTCTGTTTCGTTCCAGGCACGTTTCAGCTCGTACAGTTCAAAAGAGGCGAGCGAAGGCTCGACGACATAGACGGTGATCGCGGCGGAAGTGATGGTCGCATCGGCGGGAATGGAACTCAGATCCCACCGGATCAACGAAGAAAAGTCCGGTTTCCCGTCGAGCTCCAATTTGTTGTTGGAGCCGTAAACGGTCGTGGGGTAGTTGCTTCGGATCTTGGTGTCCCGCGTGCCGGTGTACGAGGTCGAGGGAAACGCACCGTTCTGGAACGACACGGTCACGGCGGCGGAAGGATCGGTTACCGTAATCGTGGCCTCATCGCTTTGGGCCAGTGCGCCGTCGTTGGCGGTCAGACGCACCGTGTAGATGCCCGGCGCGCTGAATGTCGCCGTAGTGTCGATGAACGAGGCATTGCCGAAGGCAACCGTCCCCGGGCCGCTCACCTTGGTCCAGGTTGTGGAAACCGCAGCGGGCGGATTGGGCAGTCCGTCATCGGTCACCGTGCCGTCCAGGACCAGCGCGGCAGATCTCGCGACACTTTGGTCGGGTCCGGCATTCGCCACTGGGGCCTGATTGACGGGCTGGACGGTAATTGCCACGTCGTCGGAAATGGTAAATTGGCCGTCGAACGCCGTCAGCCGCAGAATGTACGCGCCGGGCAGGTTGAACGTGGCGGTGGTGTCGACCGCCGAAGCATTGCCGAACGTCACGACTCCAGGCCCGCTCAGTTTGCTCCAAGCGGCGGTGAAACTGCCGGGGGGATTGGGAAGCCCGTCGTCGGCGACCGTGCCATCCAAGTGGGCCGGTCCTGAAATGGTGATTGTCTGGTCCGGGCCGGCGTTGACCGACGGCGCCGTGTTGACAGATTGCACGGTGATGGTCGTCTGATCGGCGGTGCTCAATTCCCCGTCGTCCGCACTCAGTTGCAGCACATAGACCCCGGGGGCGCTGAAGGTGGCCGTCGTGTCGACCGCGGACGCATTGCCGAATGTGACCGTGCCCGGGCCGCTTCGTTTCGTCCACGAGGCCGTGATCCGTCCGGGAGAAGTCGGCAGTCCGTCGTCGCTTACCGTGCCGTCCAGCGTTGCGGGCGAAGATACAGAAACGGTCTGATCCGGACCGGCATCGGCCAGCGGCGCCTGGTTGACCGCGGCCACGGTAACCGTGACCTCATCGCTCCCGGTCCGTTCACCGTCGAACGCCTCCAGCCGCAGCACGTAGATACCCGGGGAGCTGAACGTTGCGGTCGTATCGGCGTCGGCTGGAAGGGCAAAGCTGACCACTCCCGGGCCGCTCGCCTTGCTCCAGGCGATCACAACGTTCCCTGGAACGGCCGGTAGTCCGTCGTCGGTAACCGTGCCGTCCAAAGCCGCCGCCTGGGTAGCGAGGATCTGCTGTGCCGCGCCGGCGTCGACGACCGGGGCACGGTTGTCGGGAGTGTTCTCCGATTGGACGGTAACGACGACGTCGTCGCCGCCGACCGATTGACCGTCGTCGGCGGTGAGCCGGAGAACATAGACGCCGGCCGTACTGAACGTGGCCGTGGTGTCGATCGAAAAGGCGTTGGCGAAGGCAACCGTTCCCGGCCCGC
Organism: Pirellulales bacterium; assembly: GCA_013360685.1. Lineage (GTDB taxonomy): Bacteria > Planctomycetota > Planctomycetia > Pirellulales > Thermoguttaceae > JABWBD01. Next base: position 752 of record JABWBD010000331.1, on the reverse strand, counting down.
TCACGCGGGTCCAGCGAGTCGTCACCGCGCCGGGAGGGTCCGGCAAGCCATCGTCGCTGACCGTGCCATCCAGGACCGCAACGCCCGAAACAAGAACGGTCTGGTTCGCCCCTGCATCGACAACCGGAGGAGCGTTTGAAGGCTGCCCGGCCGAAGCAACGAGGATGTCGATGCGGGGCCGCAGATTCGGCGTGAGGCTTTCTCGCGATTGGAATTCAAATGCATCGGAAGCGCTCACATAGTCCTGGAAGATCAGGCCGTAATTCGCTGCCGGATCATCGATCCAGGACTGGACCACCGCAATCCCCGCCGCGTCCAGTTCGACGACGGCAGGGCCGAGCGGCGCCCGGCTGATGGCGCCGAGGACCGTATCGCCGCGGTCGCCCGGCCCTTGGGCGCCGGCGACTTCCCAGGCCATGGAGCCGGAGGCACGATTAAACGTTACCTCGTTTTCGCTCCAGGGTCGCCGGAGCGCATAAAGCTCGTAGGTATCGTTGGTCGCGGCGAGCAAGTCGAGACGGATGGTCGCCTTGTGGACCGTGCTGCCCGGCGGAATCGTGCTCACGTCCCACCTCAGGAAGCCGGAATACTGCGGGCTGCCGTCGACCTCCACGGTAACCGTTGATCCGTAGTTCCGGTCCGGGCGTCCGGACTTGATCATGCTGTCGCGCGTGCCTGCGTACGAAGTGTCGGGGAATACCCCGTCCTGGAAGGAGAAAGCGATCGTCTCATTGGGATCATCGACGACCTCC
>JABWBD010000330.1 GCA_013360685.1 Pirellulales bacterium | reverse complement strand
CCACGTTGGACGTACCGACACTGGCGCCTCTGGCCAGGTCCGCCGCCACTTGCGCTGCGTTGCGGCTGGCCCAATCGCGCAGGCCGCGGGCCAGCCCTACCACGTCACCGGTCTCCTTCCACACCACGCTGGCCAGCGCGAAGGTGTCCGATGCGTAGGTCCACAGCACTCGGATGTATTCGGAAATGTTGCTGTCGGCGTAGTTCCACAGCACGTCGGCCAACTGCGCGAAGTCCTTGGGCCCGTTGTCCCACAACGCCTGTGCGAAATTGCCTAGGTCGTTTTCGGCGTAGCCCCACAGTGTCTGCGCGAACGTGATCAGGTTGTTGCCGGCATAGTCCCACAGGACGTCGGCCAACTGCAGGAAGTTGTTGGTCACTGGTCCCCACAGCGCCTTGGCCAGCCTGCCGAGGTTGGCGGCGGAGTCGTTGCCGAAGACGCTCTCGATGGCGCCGTAGACACCGCGCGCGGTGTTGGTGATCGCCTCGGTGGTGCTCGACCAACTGATGCCGTTGTACAGCGCGTCGGCCGTTTTGCCGAGGCTGGCAGCGGGATCATCGCCCAAAATTCCCTGGGTTACATCGTAGATCGCCTGTGCGGCCTTTGTGACGGCTTCGATGGTGCTCGACCAACTGATGCCGTTGTAGATTGCGTCGGCCGTTTTGCGGATGTTGTCCACGAAGCTACCACCATTGACAGCCGTGCTGGCCTCGTAGATCGTGCGCGCAGTGGTGGCAAGGGCTTCGGCTGGGTTCGGCCAAGTAATGCCCTCATAGAGAGCACCGGCCGTGGCCGGCAGACTGGTGGCGTAATCCAGGTACAGAGCCTTCGCAATGCGGACCAGATCCTGCGTCACGATCCACAAAGCTTTGACCACCCCGACAGGGTTGGTCTGAAAGACATGACACCAATACAGAATCCCGCTCACCTGACCGGCGGTTGGGCTGCCCGGCTGACCGACCGGACGCTCGACACGCAGGTAATCATATCCCGGCCCAAGGTCGTGGTAGTTGTATAGATATCCGGCGGCGTCGTGCACGATCCCGTGATAGCTGACCGGATGCTCCCCACTATCGAGGAGTTTGTCGTTGCCGGCACCAATCAAACCGCCGGTTGGATTCAGAAGTGATCCAAGCACGGGATCGATGCCCAAAAGGTCCGCAACCACCTTGCCGTACCGCAACTGATACACGGTGCCCATAAAGGTCGAGTGCTTCGTTGCCAAAGCCTCCACGGCATCCTTGCCATCTGCAACCGCCTGGTCTCGCACATCGAGCAGCTCGAGAAATCGCCGATACTCAGTCTTGATCGCGTCGACCATTCGACCTCGCAGCGACGCAATGCGCGCCAACAATTCATCCGCGGCGGCCCTGGGGTTCGCGGCCAGTTCGTGCATCGCATCTCGCAACGCGCTCGTGTCCGCACCCTGGAAGGTTGAGCCGAGAAGACCGCGCATATAGAGATCCGAGAACGGCGGGGCTGCAAGGGTGCCTGCCAGATCTGTTACGAAGCGGTAGACAAACTCCGCAGGCGAAGTCACTGCGGCAAGCCACTCGCTGAATAGCCTGTCGATCGCAGTAGCGGCGTAAGCGTCGAGTAGTTTGTATAGGTCATTGCTTAACGCTCGCGCGGCGCTAAAGACGGCATCGGAGAATCCCTGCGCGTTGTCGAGTTCGCGATCGATATTCGCCTTGTCCGACGCACTCAAAGGAGATCTTTCGGCATGCAATAGCCGCAGCAGCGTAATGGCAGCGTCGACAGCATTTTGGCCAACGGAAAGACCGATGTCGTCTGCGTAGCGGTAGTAATTGACAATGGCGGCCAGGATATCGCGCCAGTCCACGTTATGCTGCGCCGGGCCCGCGTTGAAGATCTGGTAATGCTCTCCCTGCTGCCATTGGCCGACATCAATCGAACGGGTCGTGGTGCTGTTTGCTGATCCTTTGGCGGCAATGAACTGGCTAATGTCTTGCTGAGAGTAGGGGCTCTTGTGGAGATACCAAGATGTAATCTCAACGTGGTAGGCAATCGCATCAGCGGCGGCAATAATGAAAGGAACCAGAGGGTTGGACTCGACGGCAACGTCCATCCCGGTCGTCCAGGCTGTAGCGGAAGCGACAGCAGCTTGAACCCATTCGGAGCGAAGCGCCGTATTTGCACCGCTACCCGCGGCCGTCGCCGTTTGATAGTCCGCCAAAGCGGTTGTCGGGTTGTCGAGCATCTCGGCATAGACGGGGAAGTAGTCGGCCCCGTCTATCGCGGCTGAGCCGTCTGTAACGCCAAAAGGCACAAGGACGTGCTCATCGTCGTACACGGTGGTTCGGACCTGGCTGGCAGTCTCTCCTCCCCGATCATGGAACAGGTTGGCTGCCGTCGGGTCGAGCAAGATCTGCCTGACTACGCCGAGATTCGCGTGGTTGGCAAGTTTGAGGCCCACCTCCTTGATAAAGATAGCACCTCGGCTGTGCCCCAAAAAGAACACATCCCAGATCTGATCTTGCTCTCCGACGAATCGGGCGAGTTCGTCGGCGACCCGCTGAGTAGCATCGGTATTCGATCCGATCGTTGCGTTCCAGTCGATCAGGTACGTCGTGGTGCGGGAACCGGCTTCCTCCAGTCTCGTTGCCAACTCTTTCCCATAGGTCGACCACTCTCCGTTTCCTCCACCGAGGGCGGCACCACGGTAGGGCTCAAACCCGTGAACGACGACCAGGAGAGTAGGCCGCAAGACTGCCTTGCCTTGGTCGAACAGGGAGTTGTCGCCGGCGCCACCGTCGAGATGGTTGATTCCGCCGCCGCCGTACAGCCAGTCATTCTCGCCTTCGCCAAAGAGTTGGTCGTCGCCGCTGCCGCCCTTCAGGATGTCATTGCCTGGTCCGCCCCAAATGATCGCTTTACTCGAAACAGTGCTCAAGTCGATTATGTCTTCTCCGTCCCGGGCCATTACCTCGATGGTGTTGACGCGCGAAGCGTCGAAGTTCAACGCGATGTGATTCGAGGACACCGCCAAGACGTCACCTAAAAGGTGAACGACTTTGACGTCGTCATTTCCTTTTGTGCCCTCGATGACCAAGACGTCGTCGATCAGTTCGACCCCGACGTCCACGAAAAGGTCCAAATGGTACGCACCCGTATCTCCCGCTCCGCCACTATTCGGCAGGTTCGGATCGTAATTGTCGTTTCCCTGTCCGGAGACGCCGAGGAAATATGTGCCCGGCGCAGTAAAGGTGTGTATGAGTGTGGAGTTGCCGGGTTCGGTACGCTCGCCTGTGGCAACCGGCATCCCGTTTACGTCGAACAGTCGCAAGACGGTATCAACCATCTGGTCCGATGAGGCACTTGATGCAGTCACCGCCAACGTGTTTCCGACCAGGATATTCTTGTCTGAGACGTCCAACTTGAACAAATCTACGTCCAGGCCACCGGCCGGGCTGTCGCCAAGAATCCGGTCAATTGCGAGCTCATAGAAGTGCGTCGGGAGAAGCACCGCATTGGCGATTGTATCGCCCGCGTCGTCCTGAAACGGAATGCCCACGTGCGCATCCAAGAACTGCTCGATTGATACAGCATCCGAGCGCGTGGCATTCGCAGCCACGGCGTCCTGAATTAACGCATCGTTGCGGGAGCCAAAAAGATAGCGCATGATGAGGAAGCCATCGGTAAGGGCGTCGGCAGCACCATTGCCGTCCACGTCCAACATCGTGTCGCCTGCCGCGTCGAGGAATCCCACGATGTCGGCCGGATTGGTGCGCGTGGCATTGGGCGCCAGGGCCCCTTCCACCAGTTCGTTGCCACGGGCGCCAAAGAGATGGCGAAGAATCACGACGCCGTCGGTCAGAGCATCGCCAGTACCGTTGCCGTCAACGTCGAGGCTCGGTACGTTGCTGATAGAAGCCGTCAAGAGGGTTCGCTGCTCCAACGGCTCAAGTCGAAGCAGGCGTCGTCCTGGAAGACCTTGAGAGCCAGGTGACCGGCGTTTCTTCGGGGCGACAAATCGTTTGAGCCGGTTAATCAGTAGAGTAGCTGACATATTGCGCGCCTCCCTGTTTGGGTGCTTTGGCATGCGATTCAGACGACCACAATTCGACGGCGACGCCGAACGTATCGCTCGAGCCTGTATTAAGGTTGTAGTCGCTGCCATTGATGAGAGTCGAGCTGGACGATGTCGCTGCGTCAGAATCATTCACGCTCGCCTTCTTAGTCGGGCCTTTGGGGAAGATTAACTCATCATTGGCGACGGGCGCCACGACTCCTGCGCCTGTTTTCCGGCGTGGACCAGTGGTCGTTTCCTCCGTCGCCGTCTCAGACGAGGTTCGCCAGAAGACGCCGCGACTCCAGCAGTTCAGAACGGACCCGCTTCTCAGCGGGGGGTCTCCTGGCGCCCCTTCCCTTGGTGCGATTGTTCCGATGCTTGTGGACACGGCCCTGATCCGTGAAAGCAGTGACATGCTTTTGGCCCTTTGTTGTCGGCCGGCGCGGTACAGCCTCTCTCAAATCTGCGCATCGCAGGTTTCCCATCCAGCTTCGCGGACGTCCTTCTGCCAGATACACCCGCCAGGCGCAAAAATCTTCCCGCGAAAAGCGCAAGAAATTCGGCGAGCCGTTCGGCTCCCTCGCTCGTGGAGGTGGTTGCCGCCTGTAGTTCGGATGATTCACCGCCGCGTTGAATTGGGCGCAAGCTACGCCACAGTAGGGCGATCCGGAGCAGAGACAACTCGCTGTGCGGCCCTCACTTGCGCTTCGGGTTCGTATGCGGTGATGAATCGTCTGGGGTAGCCGCCTCAAAGGGCCGGCACGCATCCGACCCCCACCCCGGCTTTGCGGCGCAGTAGCTAGGAGGGTCGGATGCACTAAATGTCCAGTGACTGAGAGTCCCATTTTCGGCTTTACAGCCGCCGTGGAGCGAGTGTGAGCTTTTTGGCCGTTTTCTCCGGTGGTCGATGCATTGAGCACTACCAATCCCCCCGATACGGAAGAGATTTCCGCACTCTTGCTAGACTCGGCCGGCCTACTTGTGGGAATAAGCGATGCAACGCGAGCAGTAGAATGGCTTTCGGAATGGAGAGTCTCGCAGCGGTGCTCCGACTGGTTTCCGGTTATTTCCCGGGGCGAAAGCCGGTGAAGAGCGCGAAGGAAAAAGAGGGACCGTTAGTTTGGGAGGATGCCTATGGACGCAGATCTTTGGCCGGCGACGCAGTTCACCCTGGTCGGGCAAATGGGCGATTGGCAGAACCACGCGGCTTGGAAGACGTTCGTGGATCTCTACGCCCCCGTGATTTACCGGCTTGGCCGTCGGCGCGGGCTCCAAGAAGCCGATACGGCCGACGTGGTGCAAAATGTCCTTGTGCGAGTCAGCCGCGCAATCCGTACCTTCGAACCGGATCACCGGCATGGGCGGTTCCGCAATTGGCTCATCACCATCACCTCGAACGAGATCCGCCGTCATTTCCGCAGCGACCGCGGGGGCATCGTCGCCGCCGCGGACCAATCGGCCGCCAACTTGGTCCCGGCGGAATTGGAGGCGGCCTGGATCGAGCAATTCCAAGCGCGCGTGTACCAGTGCGCCCTGGAACGTACTCGCGGCGGCGTGGAAGAAGACCTTTGGCAAGCTTTCGAATTGGTCTGGCTCCAAGGCCGGAAACCGCAGGAGGCGGCCGTGACGCTGGGGAGGAGAATCGATTGGGTCTATAAGGCCAAGCATCGGGTGCTCCAGAAACTGAAGCAGGAGGTCGAACTGCTCGCGTCCGACGCCCCGCTCGCGGCCCTTCACGCGGAAGCCGCGGCCTGACCTGACACGCACGACAGCGCTGGGCAAGGAGTCGGGCCATGACAGGGTGTATCGCCCCCGAGATGCTTCGGCGGTTCCTGGAGGACCAACTCGACCTCGCCGACGAACAGGACGTCACCGCACATCTCGAGCTCTGCCCCGATTGCCGCGCACTGGTCGATCGGCTCGCCAGGCGCGGAATCACTCAGTGGGTGCCCCAGTCCGCCGGATTGCCCGGAGTGGACCAGAGCGACCACCCCTCCTGGCAAGCGCACCGCCACGCGTGGTACGGACTGGATCGTCGGCGAGCATCAAAGCAACTGGGGAATGCAAAACACCAAGAAACGGCCGGCGTCTTTCCCCTCGGGGCCGTTCTGGGCCGGTATCTGCTCGTGGAGGAACTCGGCCGCGGCGGGATGGGGGTGGTCTATCGAGCGATGGACCTGCGGTGCAACCTTCCGGTGGCCCTGAAGACGCTGCGCCGGGTCGACCCGGCGGGCATCGATCACCTCAAGCGGGAATTCCGCGCCGTCGCCGAATTGGCCAGCCCGCACCTCGCCGTACCCGACGAACTCCACCTGGTCGACGGCTGCTGGTTCTTCACCATGGAGCTGCTCTCGGGGAAGAACTTCATCCGGTTTGTGCGAGGGGAGGAAACGGCGCGCGGGGGCCTGCGGCCCTGTGGCGGCGACACGATCGATGCGCCGGCCTTGCACGGAACGTGCCTTCTTCCCGAGGCGATGGAGTGCGCGGCACCCTTGGCGAGGCTTCGTGACGCCCTCGGGCAGTTGGCCCTGGGACTGATCTCGCTGCACCGCGCCGGGAAGATCCACCGGGACGTAAAGCCCACCAACGTTCTGGTAACGGACACAGGCCGAGTGGTCTTGCTCGACTTCGGACTGGTTTCCGATGTCCAACTCCTCGGCGGCGACGGCGAGATCCCGCTCGCCGGCACACTCGACTACATGTCGCCGGAACAGTTAGCCTGCGAACCGGTCGGACCGGCCAGCGACTGGTACAACACGGGCGTGATGATTTACGAGGCCCTCACGGGGCGGCGGCCTTTCCAGGGCGATGTGCCGGAGCAGCTCCACGCCAAGCGCAAAGGCCCCCCGGAGATCCGGGCCGATGCGGTGTCCGCCGCACACGCCGGCCTTGTCGAGCTTTGCCGCCATCTCCTTCATCCCGACCCGCAGCGACGGCCCGACGGCGAGCAGGTCCTGGCCCGGCTGGGGATGGAACTGCCGGCGGATCTCGTGGCGACCAAGATGCAGGATGAAGCCCCTACCTCAATGGTCGGACGGCGGGAGGAACTGGCCCGGCTCGACGAGGCGAGGGAGTCGCTCCGCAACGGACGCACGGTTTTCACCCTGGTGGCCGGAGCGTCCGGCCTGGGGAAAACCCGGCTAGCCGAGCACTTCTTGCAGACGCGGTTCGAGCACCTGCCAGACATACTGGTCCTCCGCGGACGCTGCCACGAGGGCGAGGCGATCGCCTTCAAAGCGCTCGATGGCTTGCTCGACGGGCTGGCGGCCTATCTACGAATGCTGCCCAACGATCGCGTCGCATCGCTCCTGCCGCCCGGCTGCAAGGCCCTGGTGCGGATGTTTCCGGCGCTGGGACGGGTCGGTGTCTTTGCGCAAGCGGCATTCCAGGGAACGCCGCCGGAGGAAGAGTCGATCGTGCGATCCGAGGCTGTGCAAGCCCTGCGATTGCTGCTGCGTCGGTTGGGCGAGCAGCTCGATCTGGTCTTCTTCGCCGACGATCTCCAATGGGGCGACCTGGACAGCGCGGCCATCCTGGCCGACGTGCTTGCTCCACCGCACGCGCCGCGGCTGATGCTCTTGACCTGCTGCCGAAGTGAGGCGCTGGGCGGCAGCTCGTGTGTTGACCGGCTCCTGGAAGAACTGGCCGAGTTTGGCAGTGCCGTGATGCGAGTTTGCATCCGGCTCGGTCCGCTCGCCGACGACGACGCTCGAAGCCTGGCCACGGAGCTCCTGGCAACCGGCGCGGAGGGAGCGGACCCGAAGCTCGAGACGATCGTCCGCGACACGGGCGGCTCGCCCTTCTTCATCACCGAGTTGGTGCGGCACATCCGGGCCAACGCCAGCCCGAGGCATGCGCGATCGCCATCGCCCGCGGCGGACTTGAACGAGGTCCTGGCCCACCGGATCGAGGCCCTGCCGAAGACGGCGCAGGAAATGCTTGAACTGCTCGCCGTTGCCGGGCATCCCCTGGGGTTGAACGAGGTCTATCAGACCGTGCGTGCCGGAACGGAGCGAAGTCTTGCCCTGGCGGCCCTGCGCGCATCGAAGCTGGTCCGCGGCAGCGGCACGACGGGCCGCGACCAGATTGAGCCTTACCACGACCGGGTCCGCGAAGCGGCGGTCGCTCGTCTGCCGCAGGGTCTGGTCCGCCACTGGCACGGCCGTCTGGCACGGACTCTGGAACAGTTGCCCGCGCCGGAGCCGGAGCTGCTCGCAACGCATTTCGATGCCGCCGGTGAGTTCGCGAAGGCCGGCCGCTACGCCCTGTCGGCGGCAGACCGCGCGGCGGGGGCGCTGGCATTCGAGCGCGCGGCTTCGTTTTACCGGCTGGCCCTGGCGCATCATTCCATGGATGTTTCGGAACAGCGCGGTGTCCGCGAGAAACTCGGCCGCTCGCTGGCCGCCGCCGGGTTCGGCGCCGAGGCCGCGGAACATCTCCTCGCAGCCGCGCGCGGAGCGGCCGGCGCCCAAGCCCTGGAACTCCGCCGCCAGGCCGCCGAGCAGCTTCTCCACTCCGGCCACATCGAGGAAGGCCGCAAGGCGATCGGCGCCGCGCTGGAGGCGGTCGGACTGAGCCTGCCGCGATCGTCGGTGGGAGCCTTGTTGAGCTGTTTCTGGCAGGATCTGCGGTTGCGGCTGCGCGGCTTTCGCTACCGCATCGTGCCCCCCGAGACTCTTTCCGACCAGCGGCGCCTCTTGTTGGCAACCTGCTGGGATGCGGGGACGGCGCTGGCCATGTGCGACGCGGTCCGGGGCGCGGGCTTTGTCATGCGCCACGCGCGCTTGGCCCTCGACGCGGGAGAACCCGCCCGCATCTGCCGGGTGTTCGCGCAGATCGGTGCGATGTATGGCATGAAAGGGGAGCGATGGCGCCGGCAGGCCCTTGGTTCCTCGTGCGAGGCCGAGCGGCTGGCGAAGCAGTCGGACGACCCGCACGCGCTGGCGTGGGTGTACGGCCTGCGGACCGCGATGCACATGGGGTTGGGCGACTGGCAGGCCGCGGCCGAGGCGGCCCGCCGGTCGGCAGAACTCCTCCGCACGCGCTGCACCGGTGTTGCTTGGGACGCGGCCTCGTTGCTGGCCTTCCGCAGCATTCCTTTGTATTACCTGGGCGAGATCGGGGTCTTGCGAGAAGTCGTGACCGACGCCCTGCGCGAGGCCCTGCGGCGCGGCGATCGCTTCAGTGCGGCCATGGCGCGCGGCGGCTTCTCCAATCTCGTCTGGATTGCCGAGGACCGGCCCGACGAAGCCCGCCGCCACGCCCAAGCCGTCCTCGCCGATTGGCCGGGGACGGCATTCTACCTCCAGCGATTCTACGCGTGGATCGGTTCGACCGACGTCGATCTGTACCTTCGCGACGCGGAGGCGGCCTGGGAGCGGATCCGGCGGTCGTGGACCGACTTCAGGTTCAGCTTCCACGCCTGGCAGCAGCCGTACCGGACGGTCGTGTTTCACATGCGCGCCCGTGCCGCCCTGGCTCGGATCGACTGCAAGCCGCGCGACCGCCGACTCCTGCGGCGGATGCTTCGCT
>JABWBD010000329.1 GCA_013360685.1 Pirellulales bacterium | reverse complement strand
CCGCCTCGCCATCGATCGCCAGGGCATCCTCTACGTCCAAGCCGACCTGGCCCGCCGCCCCACTCCCCAGATCATCGCCGACGGAGTGGAGCACTATCGCCAGTTCCGCCCCCACGCTTCTGGTGTCGAGGCCAATCAGTTCCAGGAACTCCTCGGGCGCGAGTTCGTCGCGGAGTTCCGCCGCCAGGGTCTCCTCGGCGTGAATCCCTGGCTGATCGACAACAGCGCCAACAAACGCGTCCGCATCCGTCGTCTCGGTCCGCTCTTGGCCGCGCGGCGGATTCGGATGAAGTCCGACTGCCCCTCGACCCGGCTCCTGGTCCACCAGCTCCAGGAGTTCCCGATCGGCGACCACGACGACGGACCCGACGCCCTGGAAATGGCCATCCGCCTGGCCGAAGAACTCCTCGCCGGAACGCACGACGACGGCCTCGGCAACCGCCTCCCCGTTTGAGAGCTCAGAAAACCATGCATTCCACGCACTCGGTGCCTCATAGGTCCCATAGTCCCTCGCTCCCAGGCTCCGCCTGCTCCGCCTGGGAGCGCACGCGCCTCTCTCGTGCCCAGGCTCCGCCTTCGCACGCACTATCTTGCAGGCTCCGCCTGCGCTCGTCTTACGTCGCCCCACGACCTCGATTCCCACTCCCTCACTTCTTCTCCGAGCACGGAATCCAACTCGCTTCCTACTGCGCCGGTCTGGCAATACCCTCCGTCCGCATGTGCTCGACCTTGCACAAGCCGCAGCCCAGGTCGTATGCTAGAACCGTCCTGCGTCCGCACCGAACACAACAACGAACACCACCAATGATGGGAGGTACACCATGAGCGATGTGAAACAAGATCCGATTACCCGGCGCGAACTCCTCAAGGGCGCGGCAGCCGTGTCGACGCTGGCGCTTTCCGGCACCATTGGCACGTCCCAGTGTCTTTCCGCAAGCCAGACTGCCGCGCAACCCAACTTGATCCGGAAAGAAAACGCCCGCGAAGGCGCAACCGATTGGCAGCTCACCCGCGTCCGCGTCGACAAGCCCGACGGCTGCCGCTCAAAGCCGATCGAAGGCTATTGTTCCAGGCAGAGCGTAGCCGCGGGCGAGAAGCTCCAGATCATGGTCGCCACCGACCCCGCCGAAAAGTTCCAGATCGAGATCTTCCGCACCGGCTACTACGGCGGACGCGGCGCGCGGCTGATGACCACGCTCGGACCGTTCGACGGCAAACCCCAGCCCATGCCCAAGCCCGACGAGCGGACCATGCATGAGTGCCGCTGGGAGCCGGCCACCGAGCTGACGATCCCCGCCGACTGGCCCAGCGGCGTCTATCTCGGCCGGCTCACCACGCTCGTGCCCGCCGACAAACGCCCCTACTGGCAAAGCTACGTGGTCTTCATCGTCCGCGACGACCGACCGGCCGATGTGCTTTTCCAATGCAGCGACAACACCTGGCAGGCCTACAACGGCTGGCCGTACAAGTTTTCGGTCTACACGCACCCCAAGGGCGGCCAGGGCCCGTGGGCCGACGTGAGCTTCGACCGCCCCTACGGCCGCGAGGCGCAGTCTTCCGGCATCGTCAACGACCCGCTCTCGGTCGGCTCCGGCGCGTGGCTGACGTTCGAGTTCCCTCTGGCCTATTGGCTGGAGCAGCAGGGCTACGACGTGAGCTACTGCTCCAACAGCGACTTGATCACGCCCGATCATGGGCTGAAGTGCAAGACATTCCTGAGCGTGGGCCACGATGAGTATTGGGATATCCGCCAGTACAACAGCGTGGTGGCCATGCGCGATGCGGGCGTGAACCTTTTGTTCCTTTCCGGCAATTCCGTCTGCTGGGTCAGCCCGCTGAAGCCCAGCACCGACGGCCGCCCCAACCGCGTCACCTTCCGCGGCGGCCCTTACGGCGGTTCGCACCGATGGGCCGAGGAACGCGAGAAAGAGCATGGCCCCTTCCCGGAACGCGGCCCCGACGAAGGCTACCTCATGGGCGCTCGAAACCTCGATCCGGTCAACGGCGGCGGCGACTGGATCTGCACGAAGCCGGACCACTGGATCTTCGCCGGCACCGGGATGAAGCAATGCGATTTCGTCCCTGGGCTGATCGGTTGGGAGTACCACGGCGATCCGCCCTCGGACCTGCCCGGCTTGGAAATCGTGGCTCGAGGCATTGCCTGGCAGGGCGGCGTGAATCCCTCGCCGTGGACCGCCACGATCTATCCCGGCCCCAAGGGGAACTACGTCTTCAACGCGTCCACGATCTTTTGGGCCCAAGGCATGAGCATGCCCCCGGGCCACACGCTCCCCTGGTCCCACTGGAGCCGACCCCACGGACCAGACCCGCGCGTGCAGCAAATCACCGCCAACCTGCTCGCGCGGGCGGGTTGCCGCTCGAGCAACATCGGGTGAGCCATGCAATCGTTGCGGCCAACGGGACCGGTACTATCCCGGTCCCGTCCCTGCAGCGCACGTGGACGGGAAGACACGTCAATACTCAAGGAGAGCGAGAGATGCAAAGATCCAGCCTGCCGCTCGTGGCAGGAGCGTTGCTGCTGGCAGTGTTCAGCAGAGCCCCAGCCGCGGAAAACGGACTGAAATGCCTCCAGAAGCCGATCGCCTGGATGGTCGGACAACAGACGCGGATCGTGATGGAAACGCCGCCGGACTGCGGCCCTCTGGAAGTGAGCCTGCCGGATGAGGTGGAACTCTTCGCCAGGTCGCCGCGACGGCCCGGCGACTCGATCCAGAAGTTTTATCTCCGTGCGAAGGCCCCGTTAGCCAAGGGTGAATTGAGGTTTTCCGCGGGCGCGAACCTTCTGGTCTTGCCGGTCGAGGTCCTGAACTGGCAACAAGCCGGGGAGCCTCGCAAGTTCGAACACTGGGACCTGCCGCGGATCTTCCCGATGAACGGCAGCGACGAGCCGAAGAAATCGCTCTCTTTTCTCGACGTCGAAGTCCTCGATGCGCTGCGCAAGACAGGATTGGCCGACGCCGACAAAATCGCCGATCGGCTCCCGAAAGACGAAGCTCTCTACTACTCTCTGCCCGAATCGACCATCCCCCGCGCGGTCTTCGTGCAATATCACCAGCCTAAGGGATGCCCGATCTGTGGTCGAAAAATCTTCGAAGGACGGTCTCCTTTCTATCCCTGGAAGTTGGATTTCGAGAAGCACCCTTGGAAGATAGGTTGTCCTGAGTGCGATCGCTGGTTTCCCAGCAACGATTTTGCCGGCGGCGACATGCACGGCGGCGAGTTTCCCGACGACGGATGGGGCTGCTTTCGCGACGGCGAAGAGCATCCCTACTGTTTCATCGCTTACTACACGTGCTGGCATTATCTCCAGCGGTGGGTGCCGCTTACGGCCGGTCTCTGCGACCAGTATGCGCGGAGCGGCAACCGGAGGCTCGGCCATGCGGCCGCCCTGATGTTCTTCCGCACGGCCGAGCAGTACTTCAACCTGGCTGTCAACATCAACCAGCGCAAGGCCCTGATGCGATCGTCGGTATGGGCCGGAAGGATCATTCCGCAGACCGACGTCCCTGTCCGTAACACATGGCTGTACGTCGAGCATAACTGGGAGGTGCCCCGCTTCACCCAGCACTGCGAGGCGTTCGAAAAACTCTGGGACTACTTTGACCGGGAAGACCCGGCCCTGCTGGCGTTCGTTCAACATCACGGCCATCCGGAAATCCGGACGATGCAGGACTTCCGGCGCTTCATCGAAACCGGCTACTTCCGCACCGTGGCCCAGGCCTGTCTCGACCAGAACCTCATCGGCAATCTGCCGCAGGGCCAAAGGGCCACGATCGAAAGCGCGCTGTTTCTCAACACGCCCCGCAGCTTCGAACTGGTCGACTGGGTCTTCAACGGCGCCGGCATGATGCGGTATTTCCTTACGAACGACTACTTCATCGACGGCTCCGCATTCGAGTCGCAGGGATACAATGCCGGACACGTCTACAACCTCGAAGAGTTTGCCCGCACGACCGAAAAGTTTCGGCGGCTCAATCCCGATCGTTACGCTCCGGATCGCTTTCCCACGCTGACCGACGATCCGAAGTACAAGAACCTCTTCGACTTTTGCATCGACTTCAATCTCATCGGGCGGACCCACGCGCAGACGGGCGATTGCGGCGATGTGGCCGGCACTTCTCCGCAGGGGCGGTTCCTTACCACCGATGTCGCTCCGGAATGGTTTGTCGGACCGTTTGCGCTCGCCGGAGACCCTCGTTATGCCGCGGTCCTCTATGATCCGGACGCCCGCGCCCCGATCCGGGAAGTGACGGACAAACAACTGCGTGAGGCGATCGAGCGGGTGGTCGCCCAGCATGGCTGCGAGATTCCACTGGCGAGCAATGTGTGCGACGGCTACGGCCACGCAATTCTTCGCGCGGGCGAAGGCGATGCTCGGCGCGCCCTGTGGATCCGCTACGGCCGCCATCGCGGTCACGCCCACGACGACATGCTCACAATCGGCTGGGAGGGCAAGAGACGCAAGCTCCTGCCCGAATTGGGATACCCACACTCCTGGACATTTCGAGGTCCCTGGGAAGGCAATTGGGCCACGCACTACTGCACCCGCATCGTCGGCGGTCCGAGCCATCACAGCCGCGGCCACTGCAGTCTCCTGGCCGACGGCCCTTGGGCCCGCGTGGCTGCCGCTTACTCGCCCGCACATCAAGACGTTCCTCCTCCAGCCGTCTACAAGATGTTCCCGGAACTCGTAACCCGACGGGCGATTGCGCTCGTGGATCTGGACGGAGAAGACTCCTACGCACTCGACGTGTCCTGGCTCCATGGCGGGACGGACCATTACTGGAGCTTTCACGGGCCGCGATCGGAAACAGACGCGGTCGTGGAAGGCATGGAACTCCGGCCGCAGCCGTCTGGCACCCTGGCCGGTGTGGACGTCGCCTACGGAGAGGGCGGTGCGTGGCTCCAGCAGAATCCGCAACTCACTGCCTTTCCCTACCTGTACGGCGTGGCGCGAGGCAAGTCGGCCGGGCCGTGGTCGCTCGACTGGTCCCTTGAAAATCATCCCGACCTCCACGTCCGCATGACCTCGCTGCCGTCCGCAGAGACCGAGATCAACCTCGCAAAGGGCAAGCCGCCCGGCGGAGGCAGGCCCTACGAGCTGCAATGGGCGATCACGCACACAAGCGGAACCCAACCGCACCGGAGCGAATCCGTCGACCTGATCGAGGTCTTCAACGGCGAGAAGCCCATCGATCGGATCCGGCGGCTTCCCGTTGTTGAAGACAGCGGCAAACGCTTCCCCGCGGTGGCGGTGGAGATTTCGGCGCGCGAGCGATCGGATATGGTAATTTGCGCTTGTGAAAGCGGGCCGAGGCAAGCGGCCGGCGTGGCGACCAATGGCACTCTTGCCGTTTGGTCGGAATCGGCCGGCGCGCCGACCCGACTTTACCTGGTCGGCGGCAGCACGCTCACGAAAGGCGAATTTGCCGTAGAGGCTGCCTCAGGACAATGGCGGGGGCGAATCACCGAGGTCGACTACAAGAATCGCACCGTCGTTGTCGAGCCGGCTGCGCCCTATCCTGCCGTGCTCGTCGGCCGTTACGCCCGTATCGCCAACGAGGCAAGCGATTGCACCCATCGGATCGCGGCCGCCGAGAACGTCGGAGGCGCCTGCCGGCTGACGCTCGAGCTGGATCCGCGAATCGGAGAGGGCCCGGTTGCCGAAACTGCCGCCGGCGCGGTCACCAGCGGTGTCGAGCTTTGTCTTGCCGGAATGCGGTACTATCACGGAAAAACCTTGACGAACGAAGACGGTTCGGTTCGCTATCGGCTGTCGGGCGTCACCGGCAGGCGAACGGCATGGATCGACCCCGAAAAACACGGACAAGTCGCGGCTGCCGACTTGCGGCAACAGTTCAGCGATCTCGATGGCGACACGATTCGCCGCTACGTGATCTACGACTACGGGCCTGGCGATGAGGTCTGCGTGCCGACCGTGGTATCGCTCCAGAAACGAAGCGACGGAACATGGGATGCGGAAACATCCGCCAAGGTCTCGATCCGCTTGCCCGGAGCCGATCGCGTTGCCGTGGAACCCCGGCGGCCCTGACGGGGAGCGACTCAATGCACAAGCGTCCATGTGATGACCGGAGAAAGCGTGCCCAGTCCATCCCCCTCGCGGCCGTAGTCGCCCAGATTGAACCACCATGGGTGGTTGTAAGGGGTTTCAGGCGATCGGCAGGAAAGAGTCTATTCGTGGGACGGGAAATTCTTGCTTCCGCCGGTCGCCACACCGGCTTTGCCGGTGATTCCACCCCTGTAAAGGTCGTTTAACCGCAGTGCCCAACGGGCCGCGCGTTGTGGCCGATAGCCGCGCCGCCTTCCGCACACACGCGGCCCGTTGGGCACTGCGGTGAAACGATGAACTCGCAACACATTAGGACCTATACAGGGGTGGCCGGTGATTCCGATCGCGAGGAATCGGTACATTGCTCTGCAAGACCTCCTGGTTCCGCGACAGGGGCCTTGGTAAACTCAAGCACAGCACAAGCACCATGAATTGGCCAAACCGGCCGAGAGTACCTGAGAGGAGCGAGTCCATGCCGAAAACCCGATTTCTTTTCCTCATGCTGTTCGTGGTCTTGACCACCGCCGGGTATTGCCTCGCGCAAGCTCCGCTGACCCTGGTCAACGACGGCATGCCTGCCTGCACCATCCTCCGCGGCGAAGACGACGATTTCGCCGCCGAGCGGCTTGCCCGCTGGTTCGCCGAGGAGGCTCACGCGAAGGTGGCCGTGGTTGTCGCCGGCAAGGAGGCATTGCCGGACAGCGGCTGCGGGATCCTCGTCGGCAGCGCGGAATCCAAT
The DNA here is from genome assembly GCA_013360685.1 of Pirellulales bacterium. Lineage (GTDB taxonomy): Bacteria > Planctomycetota > Planctomycetia > Pirellulales > Thermoguttaceae > JABWBD01. Next base: position 2,735 of record JABWBD010000329.1, on the reverse strand, counting down.
CCTCTCTTGCGCCAGGTCGCCGAGGCTGCGAAGCTCGATATCACGCCCGCGCGCCTCACCGATCAGGGATACCTCGCAAAGACGGTCCGTCAGGACGGCCGCGATTGGCTGGTGCTTGCCGGAGGCAGTCGCGACGGTGCAATCTATGCCGTGGCCGATCTGATGAACTGGCATCTCGAGCGCCAGGGCAAGAGCGTTCGGCTGCCGGCGCTCGATACGTGCCAGATCCCGCGCTACAAATACCGCTGGTTCTGGAACTGGGACCATCGCATGGATTGGGGCGGCCCCGGCCGCGTCGGCCATTTGATGGGCGGCGGCGGAACGTTCAGCAAAAAGCCCGAAGCGTTTCTCATCGATTTCAAGAACTGCATCGACTACATGGCCGACCATAAGTTCAACGGCCTCATTCTCTGGGGCTTTCTCCGCGACACCCACGGCGGCGTCGAAGCGACCCAGGAACTATGCCGGTATGCCAGCCGCCGCGGCGTGCGGATCCTGCCGGGCGTCGGCACCAGCGGTTACGCGGGCTACTACTTTGAAGGCAACCACCCTTACAACGCCGACACCTGGATCACCGCGCATCCCGAACTCCGCGCCGTGGAAAGAGACGGCAAGCCGCACAACGCCCCTTGCCCCTCCAAGAAAGCAAACCAGGATTGGCTCGACGAGGGCGCCAAGTGGCTCTTCAAGACCTTCGAGATCGGCGGCGTCAACCTGGAGATGGGCGACTTCTTTGTCTGCTACTGCGACGACTGCAAGAAAGCCCGCGCGGCCATCCAGTCGGACGAACCCGACTACTACAAGGACATGGCCATCTCGCACATGGTGACGCTCAAGACCATGCGAACCCTGGCCCCGGATGCCTGGCTGAGCTACGCCACGTACACCGGCTACACGGCCGAAATGATGGACCGCGTGCCCAAATTCCTCTCGATGATTCCCCAAGACGCCCTTTGCCAATGGACGCTCACCAGCATGGCGCGGCGTTGGCCGGCGGACGTCCGCCCGATGGCCAGGCACAACATCGGGTATCTCCACTGGTGCAACACGTCCACGGACACCGAAGACGACTTCTACCTGGAGCAGGTCCGCGACATCTGCCGCAACGCCGCCTCGGCCGGCTTCGAAGGGCTCGACACGTACGGCGAACTGGCAGCGGACCGCCCCAACGCGGAGTTGTTTTATCTGGCCTGGGAGGCTTTCCTTTGGGACCCGGAGATGACGGTCGACGCGTTCATCGAACAGCGGCTTTCCCGCCTCTACGGAGGCCATGAACCGGCACGCAAGCTCATGGCGATCCTGCCCCTGGTCCGCACCGCCAAGGACCGCGAGAAGATCGAAAACCTCGTCCAGGCTCGCCAGGTTGCCCAGTCCGCTCGCGGGGAGGCTTCCGCCGATGGCCACGCCCGCTGGAACCGCCTGATCGCGTATCTCGACCGCCACGAGCAGGCCGAGCTTCAAGAACGTGAGGAACTCAAGCGCCGAGAGGCAGAGGTCCGGTGCGGCAGGAAGGTCGAAATCGTCAAAGTGACTGCCAGCGACGAAGACGTCCGCCGCGGCTGGGCGGCCGCCAAGGCGGTCGATGGAAACGTCAGCGAACCTGAAGGCTACTGGCTCACTCAAAGAAACGCCCCCAAACAGGCGTGGCTCGAACTTGAATTGGCCCAGCCTGCCCGTATCGACCGCGTCGCTCTGTTCCACCAGCTCAATCCCGGCCACTATCGCAGTCTGGACTATACGGTCAACATCCGCTCCGGCAGCGAGTGGAAAACGGTGGCCGCCGTGAAAGACAATAAGCAGGCCGGCTGGGTGGCGCACGTTTTCGATCCGATCGTTACGGACGCCGTGCGGCTGGAGATCACCCGGTCCGCCTACAGCGACCGCATGGGCGTCGGCGAGATCGAACTGCGAACGCTCGAAGAAAGGAAGTGAACACCATGAATCGCCGTGAACTATTGGCAGCTTCGGCAAGCGCAGGGCTTTCCCTTTGGGGGTTTTCATCCGCAGCGGCTCAAGAGAAAGAGAAGGCATCGCCGCCCGGCCGGCTCGCCGCCGACGGCAAACTCGCCGGCCGAACGCTCCAGCAGCTTCGCGACCGCTACCGCTACGATCTGTTCGACGATTTCCTTCCGTTCATGGACAAGCACATCATCGACCATGAGCTGGGAGGATTCATGTGCCACGCCGACCGCGACGGCACGCTCCTGAGCACCAAAAAGAACGCCTGGTACACCGGCCGCGGCATCTGGATCTATGCCTACCTCTACAATGAACTGGCCCCGGAAGACAACTACCTCCAGGTCGCACGCAAGTCGACCGAGTTCATCCTCCGCAAACCGCCGCAGGGAGATGATCTCTGGCCGGCGGAGTACACCAAGGAAGGCGAGCCGATGCCCCCGCAGGGACAGTTCATCGGCGGCAACTACGTGGAGGTCAGCAAGGAAGTCTACGGCGATCTGTTCATCGCCAGCGGACTGGTCGAATTCGGTCGAGCGGTCAAGGACCCGAGCTATTGGGACAAGGCGAAGCAGATCGTGCTGAAGTGCGTGCGGGTGTACGATCGGCCCGACTATGCCCCCGGCGCGCCCAAGGTTTACCTCGGCGCCGACGCCGCCAATGCTCCCGAGCTGCCCGGCGCCCGGCTCCTGGCTGTCTGGATGCTCTTGATCCACACCGGCTCGCAGATGCTTGCCCAGCGGCAGGACAAGGAGATCCAGGCGATCGTCGACCGCAGC
>JABWBD010000328.1 GCA_013360685.1 Pirellulales bacterium | reverse complement strand
CGACAGCCTGACGGACGCGCATGGTGCCACGCGGCAATCGCGTCGGCCGTAACCCCCTGCGGGGAAAATAGTTACGAAAACCTGCTGTAGAAGACGAGTTTGACGGGTGTGGCCGAACGCGTGAGAGTTCGTGGCCAGAAGTGCCACCACTTCCGCTACCCAGCAATCGAAGATCGACGGAACCCCAAGTCCAACGAATCACTGTTGCGAAAGGCCCCTTCATGAAGCGTCCCGCCTGGCTGCCGCTCCTGTTGCTCCTTGCCTCTTCCGCCCACGCAGCGAACTGGCCGCACTGGCGGGGACCTTTCTTCAACGGCTCGACCGACGAAAAGGACCTTCCCGCGCAATTCAGCAAGACGGAAAACGTGGCCTGGTCCGCCGCTTTGCCGGGCGCCGCGGCGGCCACGCCGATCGTCTGGGAGGACCGTGTCTTGCTGGCCGGCGTGGATACCCAGCGCGACATGCTCGAGGCACGCTGCCTCAGCCGCGCGGACGGAAAGCTCCTTTGGCAGCACGACATCGCGCGCGGGATCCGGCGAGACCACCGCAGCAATTTCGCCTCCAACTCGCCGGTGACCGACGGCGAGGTGGTGGTCTTTTTTTTCGGCAACGGGGACCTGGCGTGCTTCGATCTCGGCGGCAATCGTCTCTGGTCTCGCAATATCCAGAAGGATTTCGGCGAGTTCGCCTTCCTTTGGAGTTTCAGCGCCAGCCCGACTCTTTATGACGGCAAACTCTACGTCCAGGTCTTGCAGCGGAACGTGCCGGTGCAGGGCCGCGGCCTCGCCGACCGGGAAAACGAGTCCTACCTGCTCGCCTTGGACCCCAAGACGGGCAAGACGCTTTGGCGCCATGTCCGCCCGAGCGATGCGGTCGCAGAATCCCGCGAGGCGTTTTCGACACCGATTCCGTTTGTGTTTGAGGGACGCGAGGAACTGTTGATCCTCGGCGGCGACGCGATCACCGGCCATGACCCGCGGACCGGCAAAGAGCTGTGGCGGTGGGGCGACTGGAACCCGCGGCGGATCGAGCACTGGCGGTTGGTTCCCTCGCCGGTCGCGGGGGACGGGGTGGTCCTCGCCTGCGCGCCCAAACGGGGCCCGGTCTACGCCGTCGCGGCCGGCTCCAGCGGCGCATTGGAACGTAAGGCGGTAGCCTGGGAGACGGATTCCGCCTCCAAGGTCTCCGCCGACGTTCCCACTCCGGCCTTCTATGACGGCGACTTCTTCATCCTGAACGACATCCAGCGGACCCTCTCGCGCATCGAGGCCCGCGGCGGGACGGTGAAGTGGCAGCTTTCGACGCCGGGGCGCGGCAAGTACGAGGCTTCACCGCTGGCGGCCGACGGCAAGGTCTACCTGGTCGACTTCTTCGGCGAGGTCGCCGTGGTCGATGCCAAGAGCGGGCAATTGATCCACAAGGCCGCGATGGACGACCCGGCGGACGACGAGGTCGTCCGCGCTTCGGTCGTCGCGGCCCACGGGCAACTGTTGGTTCGCACGACGCGGCGGCTGTATTGCATCGGCAAGGGGCCGTGATTGGGCGCCGAGCAGTGCCAAGCACGACACTCGTTCATTGGCCGGCCCTGACCGCATGGACCGCGGCAACGTTTCACCGTCCGACGCGGGCGAGGTTGAAATCGCGAATGGTCGGCGGCTTGCGCGTCACCGGGTGTTGGCGCCCGCCGGTCAGTTCCTTTACGCGGCGCGACAGGTTCAAATCGGTTTCCGTAACGGAGAGATAGCCGTCGCCGTCGATGTCGCTCTTGGCGTCGCTCATCATGTCGAGAAACGCCCGCGTGAATGCGCCGTGCTGCCAGTCAGGGCCCTCCAGGCTCAACTCGCGGGGGTGCGACGAGGCGAACAGCACGGCTCCGACGTCCTCGGCCACCAGGTCCCGGTAGGGATCGTCGAGGAGCCCCTTGTCGCCGCGAAGGCCGCCGCCGTGGCAGGTGTCGGCGAACAGCAGCAGCTTGCAGGGCATATCCTCCACCAGCCGGTTGATGTCGCTATAGGGAATCGCCGTGCTGCGGAGCCGGTCGAGGTCCATGTCATGCGTGGTCAGGTAGTAGTTTTGCCGGGTGTCGTAGACGCCGTGGGCCGAGAGAAACAGGACCGCCACATCGTGCTGCGTCACCGATCGCACCAGCCAGTCCATCGCGTCGCGAATTACTGCAGCCGTGGCCTGAGCGTCCGTCAACAACCGCACATCCACGCTCCCGAAAAACTTCCCTTCCTGCTGTTTCCAGGCAGCGGCAAACTCCTTGGCATCGCGGTGGGCGAACTTCAGGTCGATGCCTTCGGCCCGGTAGTCGGAAATTCCGACGGCCACCAGGTAGAGATCGGGCTTGACCGGCGCTTCCTGGGGCGCCGCGTAGGTGACGGCGACCGATTCGGCGGCGCTGACCGCGACGCGGTTGGAAGCGATGGCCGTGATCAGGTTTCGGCCGGCCGCCAGCACGACGTTTTCGGAGATCCGTAACCGGACCGTGCGATCGCCCTCCTCCCGTACAAGGTTCTTCGCCTGGGGCGGCCGACCGTTGACGAGGACCTTCACGTTCTGGATCGGCAGGCCGTTCTGCGAGGTGACGACGATCTCGACGGTGATTTCGCCTTTCGTGCTCGTCGCGCCGTCGCGCGGCTCGACGATCTCGACCTTGGGCGGCTCCGTGCGGCGGAAGGTCTCACGATCGCGGAGGTCGACCGCTTCCGAGTTGGGCCGGTTCGCATTGGCCACTGCAACGGCCTGTTCGACTCGGCCGAGTTCGAGGATCTTGTCGATGATATCGGGCCGGTACAGATGCCGGAACTGGCCTGCGCCGTAGAATTCAGCTCCCTTGGTCCAGCCCCGGTTTACGTGCCAGCCGATGAAACGTTCGGCCCCGGGCGAGGCGTCGTAGTAGCCCTGCGGCGTCCAGAGAACCCATTCATTCTGGGCAGAAATGAAGAGATTCAACAGCGGCCGGGCGAGATCGCGCGTCGGAGTCAGTTCGACCTCGACCTGAATCGTGCGGTCCTCGCGCTGAAGTTCCAGCGCCACCTTCTGCCCTGCCGCGTAACGCTCGAGCATGCTCCAGTCGGAGGCGAATCTCCGGCGTACGGTGTCCCAGTCCATGCCGTCGAGTTTTCGGATTACGTCGCCCACGCGCACACCCGCTCTGGCGCAAGGCTGGCCGGGGGGCACTTCGTAGATCCTGCCGCCGGACCATTCGATTTCGCAATCGAGGAGCCCCAGGCGGAGGAACTTGTTCAGATCGAAGATCCGCAGTACGCCGTCGCTGCAGGCGGTGGCCACTAGCCGCCCGTCGGGGCTTTCGCTGAACGCCGTCACCATACCGCCGTGTTCGAAGAACTGGCGTTTCCACTGGGGACGCCCCAGAGAATCGGGCTGGACGTCCCAGCAGTCGAAGGTCCCGTACTGTGTGCCCACGACGAACGGGTTCTCCGCGCCGGTGCGTGCCGAGCGTAGAAACCCGAAGGTGAAGGGGGCGTTGTAGGGAAAATCGAGGTAACTGAGCCTCCGGCCGTTTTGCCGGCACTCGAGGTATGTGACATCTTGGTCGTCCGTGCCCAGCTTCAATTGCAGGTCGCCTTCGGCGGTCACCGGTTGCAGGTGGCCTTCGCCGACCTCGTCGCGCACGACGCGCTGGTGCAAGTCGAACGACCTCTCCAGACGTCCAAAATGGTTGTAGTTCCAATCGCCCGTCGGGTACGGCGTATTGCCGAAGGCGAGGAGCCTGCCGGTCCCGTCGAAGCTCACGTTGTACAACGGGCGCGCGCTGCCGCGGAGCAGGAACTTTCGCCGGCCGCTTCGCGTCTCCCAAACGTAGACGTTTCCCAATTCATCGCCGCAGGCGAAAAGCTTTCCATCGGAGCTCAGGGCCAGGGCGGCGGTCTTGTAGCGGATTTCGCGAAAGACTTGTTTCGGCTCGGCATCTTCATTGCGCCAGAGCGCCGCCCAGTAGACGTCTTTGCCCTCCGCCACACCCCGGCCACCGCAAAGGAAACGGCCGTCTTCGAAGTAGGGCCGGACCACGTCGAGCCAGACGGTTTCGTAAGGCCAGTCAACCAGATCGTCCGGGCCGATGTCGCGGAGCAGTTTCCGCGTTTCCTCGCGGACGCGGTCTGCCGGGACCTCTTCCCAAAGCGGCGGCGCGAAAAAGGCGAACTGGTCGACTCCGGAACCCATCAGGGCATAGACATTCGTATCGTCCGGGAATCCCAGGTAGTCCATGCCGGTGCGAAAGACGACGCGGCGAGTGGCGATCAGCCGCCGCCCGGGCCAATCCCAGAAACTGATTTCCGAGACATCGTTCGCTTCGTCAACCAGCGCCATGGCGGCCAGGTACTGCCCGTCGCGCGAGACATCCAGGCACCGGGGCGGGACGCGCAGACCGGGCAGCATCTCGGCAACTTCTTCCCACGCTCCGGCGCGATAGACCCGCAGGGCCACTTCGCCGTGATCATCGTCAACCGCCACGATCAAGTGTTTCCCATCGGGTGTGAACACCAGATCGCGACAAAGCCCTAGATTCTCCTCGCCGATCTCGCCGCGGAGTGTCGCCACCAGCCGGCCATCGCCGAGATCCCAAAGGCGGACCTGTTTATCACCCCCGGCCGCCAGCAGTCGCCCATCCGGGCTGAATTCCAGCCCTGTAATCGTTCCGGCAAATCCTTCCGATTCGACGAGCAACTGGGGATTCTCGCGGGTGTACCGGAGCTGCAGCTCGGCTCCGACGCGAGCGGGAGCCCCGGCAACCTGCCCCTGCAATGGGAAGCTGAACATCGCAAAGGCGAGAAAAGCGGTCGCTTTCAGCAAGGGCAGGAGACGCGGCATCAGGCAGCACATCAGGACGACAGGTCCTTGATCGACTCAAAGGCGAGGGGTAGTCGTCACCAATGTACTTCAGAGGAATAGCCGAAGCAACCGCCGAACCACCGGCTGCGCATCCGGCGTGTCGGGATGTTGGCGGTTTGAGCGGGGGCCGGTTTGACGGGAGCCGGTGGCCGCTGGGAGTGGATCGCGGCTTTGTGGACGACGGTTGGCTGCGGGCGGCTGCGCCGAAGCCGCCGGTGGTCCGTTTCGAGACGCCTCCGGGAGTGCAATCGCAGATGGATTACGCCGTCTACCAGATCGACTTCACGCAGGGAGGGCGGCGGCGGGTGAACTTGTTCAGCTACCTGCTGGGCATCTCGCGGCGGCAGTATCCATGCTTCACCGAACAGCAGGACATGGAAACGACCCTCCGCCAGCACGTCGGCGCGTTTGAGTACTTGGACGGCGTGGCGGCGACCTGTCTGTACGACGGCCTGAAAAGTCGTGGTGCAGCGATGGGAAGACGACCAGCCCATCTACAACACACGGTTTTCTTGGCATTCGCCACACACTACGGCTTTCGCCCCCAGACCCGCAGCCGAAGGGTGATGGCCGGCGCCGGTTGCGGTCCCTCGCTTGTGACGTCCCGCGGCGCGCTCGATAATACGGGCTATTTGTTCCCCTGCATGCCCCAGGTAAGCGTGACTTATGGCTGCCACCAGGAAGACAGTTCGAGTGTTCATCTCGTCCACGTTCCGCGATATGCAGGCTGAACGGGACCACCTGGTCAAGGTCGTCTTCCCCGCCCTGCGGGAACAGTTGGAGAAGTACCGCATCCACCTTGTAGACATCGACCTCCGCTGGGGCATCACGGAGGAGGAGGCCCAGCACGACCGGGTGCTCGACCTGTGCCTTCAGCAGATCGACGAGTGTCGGCCGTTCTTCGTCGGCATCCTGGGAGAGCGTTACGGGTGGGTGCCCGCGTCGTTCAGCGAGGAGGCGGTCAGCAAGTACGGCTGGGTGCAACACCAGACGGGCAAGAGCGTCACCGAGTTGGAGATCCTTTACGGCGTGCTGAACGACCGGGAGATGCGATCACGGGCGTTCTTTTTCTTCCGCGACCCGGCGTTTAATCAGGCCCTGGATGCCGAACATCGACAGGTCTTCTGCGAGGGGCCGACCCGGGAAGAGTTAGAACAACTGTCGTCCGAGGAGGCGAAAGCACGGGCGGAAGACCGCCGCCGGAAGCTGGACGATTTGAAGGACCGTATCCGTCGGAGCGGTTGCCCGGTGATGGATGGGTATCCGGCCCGGTGGGCCTCTCAAGCGTTCGACCGCCCGACGAGGACGCGCGGCCGACTTGTCGGCCTGGAGGAATTCGGGCGCCGAGTGCAAGACGACCTCTGGCAGGCGATCAAGGCGCAAGAGAACCTGCCGGACGTGCCGCCGGCCGTAACCCTTGCCGAACAGGATCCCTTGGCCGAGGAGGCGGCCTACCACGAGGCGTTTGTGGAGAGCCGCCTGCGGGTATATGTCGGGCGGGAGCAGATCCAGCATGACCTCACCGAGTTCGCGGACGGCGGCGCTACGGCGCCTTGCCTGGTGACCGGCCCATCCGGCTCGGGCAAGTCGGCGGCAATGGCCCGGTTTGTGCGGGGCTACGCCGACAGCCGTCCCGACGTGCTGGTGATCTCACACTTCGTGGGTGCCAGCCCCGGCTCGACGGGCCTGCGGCAAATGCTCCGGCGATTCTGCTTAATCCTCCAGCAGCGGTTTGGGCCGGCCGACGAGGTTCCGCAGGACGTTAACGGGCTGGTCGGCCGGTTCAGGCAGTCGTTGGAGGGGGGGCCGCCCGATTTCCGGATCGTGCTGGTGATTGACGCTCTGAACCAGTTGGACGAGGCGGACAACGCGCACTCGCTGTACTGGCTCCCCTGGCAGTTCCCGCCCCAGGTGAAGGTGATCGTCAGTTGCATCGACGACACGACCGAGGGCCAAGACTCGACGGAGCCGGTGCTGAAAGCCTTGGGCGTGCGACCTCACGAGGCGATCCGCATCGGGCCGCTGACCGCCGACGAGCGGTTCGAGATCGTTAGCCAGGTACCCTCGATGTCGGCAAAGAAGCTCAGCCCCAAGCAGATCGGGCTGCTGCTGTCGAACCCTGCGACCCAGACCCCGTTGTTCCTCTTGGTGGCGTTAGAGGAGCTGCGCGGGTTCGGGTCGTTCGAGCAACTGGAGGCTCGGATCAGGACTTTCCCTCACGAGGGCGATACGGTTACGGCAATCTTCGGTCAGGTGATCGAGCGGCTCCGCGAAGACTTCGATCCAGACATCGTTCGCCGTGTGCTCGGTCCCTTGGCCTGCACCCGTGATGGGCTGTCGCCACGGGAACTCTTGGAGGTGGTGGAAGGGATCGGGGTCGGGGAGTCCAGCAGCGACATTTTCCCCATTCTCCGCCAGGTCCGTCCGTACCTGCAATACCGGGGTGAGTTGGTCGATTTCTTCCATCGCGGTCTCTATAAGGCGGTCCGCCAGCATTACCTGCCCGACGAGGAATCGGCGAGGTCGTGGCATGTCGAGCTGGCAAGGTACTTCCGCTCCAGACTCAATCCGCCCGGGATGGACGCCTGGAGCGGTCGATACACTCGCAGTCTATCGGAGCTACCCTATCACCAAACCCGCGGCGGACTATGGCCGGAAGTTGAGATCACGCTCACGGCACTGCCTTTCCTGGAGGCCAAGGTGCAGGCCGGGATGGCGTTCGAGTTGGTGCGAGATTTCTCGGCCGCGGTCGAGTCGCTACCGACTGGTAGGCCGCAGCACCGCATCCTGCGTCTTCTGGATGAGGCCCTGCGTCGCGAAATTCACTTCATCGCGCGGCACGCCGAGGACTATCCTCAAGCCTTGTTTCAGTGTCTCTGGAACAACGGCTGGTGGTACGACTGCCCGGAGGCAGCAATGCACTACGATCCGCCGCCGCAGGGTTGGTCTTCGGATGGGCCGCCGTGGCAGCGGCCGGGCAAGCGGCTATGTGACTTGTTGAACGACTGGCGCCGCCAGAGAGAGGAGGCATTCCCCGGCTTCCGTTGGATTCGCTCGCTACGCCCTCCTTCGGTCCACCTGGGCACAAGGCAACGGCTTGTGCTCCGCGGCCACGAAGGCGCGGTTTGGTGCGTGGCCTTCTCTCCGGGCGGGGATCGGATCGTCAGCGGGTCTGAGGACAAGACCGTGCGGGTGTGGGATGCCACCAGTGGCGCGGAGTTGGCCGTCCTCCGCGGGCACGAAGACTATGTTCGTGGCGTGGCCTTCTCTCCGGGCGGGGATCGGATCGTCAGCGGGTCCGACGACAAGACTGTGCGGGTGTGGGATGCCAGCGGCGGCGCGGAGTTGGCCCTGCTCCGCGGACATGAACACTACGTATTTGGGGAGGTCTTCTCTGCCGACGGTGATCGGATCGTTAGCCGCTCTAACGACCGCACCGCTCGGGTCTGGGACACCACCAGCGGCACGCAGTTGGCCGTCCTCCATGCGCACAAGAACATGGCGGTGACTAGCGCGGCTTTCTCTCCTGACGGGGATCGCATCGTCGGTAGGTGTGGCTCTGTTTGGCGAGTGTGGGAGGCGAGCAGTGGCGCGGAGTTGGCCGTCCTCGGCGGGCAGGAAGACGAGGTTCTTGGCGTGGCCTTTTCTCCGGGCGGGGATCGGATCGCCAGTTGGTCCAAGGACAAGACCGTGCGGGTGTGGGATGCCACCAGCGGCGCGGAGTTGGCCGTCCTCGGCGGGCAGGAAGACGAGGTTCTTGGCGTGGCCTTTTCTCCGGGCGGGGATCGAGTCGCCAGTTGGTCCAAGGACAAGACTGTGCGGGTATGGGACGCCAGCAGCGGCGCGGAGTTGGTCGTCCTCCGCGGGCACAAGAAAGCGGTGCGGTGTGTGGCTTTCTCTCCGGTCGGGGATCGGATCGCCAGTGGATCGGAGGACAAGAGCGTGCGGGTATGGGACGCCAGCAGCGGCGCGGAGTTGGCCGTCTTATGGCATGAAGGCTACGTGACGAGCGTGGCCTTCTCTCTCCACGGGGACCGAATCATCAGCGGGTCTGGGGACAACGTGCGAGTGTGGGATGCCATATGGCGTAAGTGCCTGGAGAAGATTCAGGGCATCGGAGACGTTCGGGTGTTCGCTCCCCGGTGCCGGCAGTTTCCGCTGCGGGCTTTGGCCCGCGCCTTAGAGACTCTCGTCGAGCGAGCCGACAGCGGTGAACCCATCGCGTGGTTCCCGCTCGAACTCCGCAACGACGAAATTTGTACCCATCCGTTTGGCCACATCTGGGCCGGCGAGGCCGGCAGCAGCTACCTCTCCCTCATCATGTTGGAAGGAGGCGAATTCAGCCTCCGCGACCTGCTGGGCGACACGATGAAGGCCCTCGGGCTGCGAGCGCAGCAGAAAGGGCTGGAACTGGCCTGCGCGATCCCGGCCGAAGTGCCCGACGCCCTGGTCGGCAATCCCGGCCGGCTTCGCCAGGTCGTGCTGAGCTTGGTGGGCAACGCGATCAAGTTCACCGCGAGCGGCGAAGTGGTGGCCCGCGTCGCTGCAGCGCCGCTCTCGGACCAAGAAACCGAACTGCTCTTCTCCGTCACCGATACCGGCATCGGCTTTACCTCGGACAAGAAAGAGCGAATCCTCGAAACCTTCTCGCCGGTGGACAGCTCCGCCCGGCGCAAATACGGCGGGACCGGGCTGGGACTGACAATGTCGGCACAGTTGGTGGAGATGATGGGAGGGCGCATCTGGTTCGAAAGCGAGAT
>JABWBD010000327.1 GCA_013360685.1 Pirellulales bacterium | reverse complement strand
GCCGCCCGAGAAGACCCCCGACCCCGACCCGCCCCCGCCGACGGGACCGCTGATGCTCGATGTCGGCGGCGAACGCGCGCGCTTTTTCGAACCGGGCCCGGCTGGGTCGAAGGGCTACGTCTACGACGCGCTGCTGGCATCGGGCGATCGCGCCGCCCTGACGCGCACATCGGCAGGGGAATACTTCGGGTACGACGAGAGCCTGGGAGTCGTCGGCCCGCTCGAGCTCCCCGCGGGCACCCAGAAAGTGTTGTTCGGACCGTCGGACAGCCTGCTGGTCGTGACCGGCGACGGGAAGCTGGCGGCTGCCCCGAGCCTTCTGGCCGCGAAGCGCGCGCAGGGGTTCGAGCCGCGGAGTGCGCCGCAGAAGGTCACGAGCTGGGACTCGGCGGGTGACTACCTGGTCGCTGCCGACGACAAGCAAGTGCATCTGTCGCGCGACGGCGGCAAGACCTGGACCGTGACCAAGCCCGCGGCTTGGGGAACGCCCCGCACGGTGGTGGTGCGGCCCGACGGCGTGATGGCCGTGCAGGGCGGCCCAGCGAAAGCGCCGCTCACGTTCTTGTCGCGCGACGACGGCAAGACCTGGCAGCGGTCGTCCTTCCAGCCCGACCGCATTCGCCGCAGCGGAAGCTTCATCTGGTCGGATGTCTGGAACTGCCAGGCGGTGTTGACCGAGAACGGCAGTATCTGGAGTAAAGCGGGTGACGAGATCTCACGCTTTCGCGCCGCGCGCTCGCCCTGGAGGATGAGTGTCGTGTTCCGCCACGGCTGAAACGTGACCGCCGCATACAGCCGCTTGTCGTGGTCGGAACTGGGCTTCTTGTACATGTGTTGCTCCGAGGAAAGACCCATGACGCGAACGGCGAGCTTGTTCGGCGCGACCACGACGTTGGCGTCGAACGTCCCGCGCGTGGAGTCGCCCGAGCCATACTGCAGTTCGAAGCCGTACTGGTTGCGCATCAGAGCTCGCGCTGGCGTCGCGTCGACGATTCCGGAGGGATTGCCCAAGCCGAAGAGGATGGCGTTGGGACCGCTGGAGATGGACACCCGGTCGATGTTGAAGTTATCCGTCGGGTTGCCCATCTCGAAGAAGTTGCGCGTCGAAGTGGCCACGGCCAGTCCGCGCACCCGGCCGGTACGGTTGACCCGCTGAAGCCCGCCGCCCTCCCATTCGATGTACTCGTTCTGGTTTTCGACATTGGCCGAGTAGATCATCGCCTGGTCGACATTCGTCAGCCCGAGGTCGGTCATCAAATCCTTGGTCAGCGTCTCGATCGGATTGGCGACATCCCGATAATCCGTGCGCAGCCGGCTGCCGGCCAGCGTCTCCGTGGCCACCCAGCCGGTCTTCGCGGAGTCCGAGACGACAAAGGGCGAAAGCTCGACGGTCGGCGAATTGGCCGCAGCCGCTGCAGCAGAGGATGAGGGCGCGGGAGCCGTCTGGGCCCATAAGCTGGAGATCGCCGCGGTCAGGACGGCAAGCAGGGAACCGGCGGAAGCTGGGGTTGGTTTCATGGCGATTGCGTTCACGGGGCGATCGAAGATCGAAAGGGCCGCGCGATCGATTCGGCAACTATCCGCCGCCGCGATGGCGGCACAAACGCGATTCTCCGGTATTTATTTCCAACCGCACGCGGGGAGCCCGACCGGCGGGCCTGGACCGCTCCCGCCGGACAGTCATTCCTTTCCAGATACTACCGTCCCGGTCGCCTTGTTCGTCCAGGTAAAGGAGTGGGGATCGAAATCGAAGGCGCTTTTCGGGAGGAGCGGCGGCGCCCAGGTGCGCGGCAACCACTTCTTCAGTTCGCCGATCGTGCCGGCTTGATCCGGATCGGCCGCCAGATTGCGCCACTCGTGGGGATCCCTCGCGTGGTCATAGAGTTCCTCCGTTCCGTCGCGGTATCGGATATAGCGATACCGGTCGGAGCGGACGGCGACATTGCCCGGCTCGAACTCAATCACCGCCGGCCACTCCCAGGCCGCCTCCGGGGCGCGCAACAGCGGTGTCAACGACCGCCCATCCAGTCCCGCCAGTTTCGGCAATCCGCACAGGTCAATCAGGGTCGGAAAGACATCGACCAGGCTCACCGGACGCGAACTGGCCTTTCCCGTCGCGCTCACCCCCGGCGCAACCAGCACGAAGGGTACCCGCGTGGAAACCTCCCAGAGCGTGCTCTTGGCCCAATGGTCTTTTTCGCCGAGGTGGAAGCCGTGATCGGACCAGAGAACGATGATCGTGTTGCGCGCATGGGAGGAGCGCAGCAGCCCGTCCAACAATCGTCCCACCTGGGCGTCGGCAAAGCTGATGCTGGCGAGATAAGCCCGAACCGCCGCCTGCCAGGCGCCGGCCGCTTTGATCTTCTGCAGCACTTCGCTCTTGCGCTCCGCCAGGGCGCGGCCCGCTTCAGGCAGATCGGCCAGGTCGCCGGCCAGCACGGGAGGCAGCCGGATCTTTTCGATCGGGTAGAGGTCGAGATATCTTTGGGGAACGTACCATGGCAGGTGCGGACGAAAAATTCCGCACGCGAGAAAGAAAGGCTTGCTGTGCCGGCGGGCCAGGAATTCGAGCGCGTAGTCGACGGATGCGGCGTCGTCATGGGCCGACTCCGCGATCGGCAACGCGCCCCAGTCGTGTTCGACACCGAGGCCGGAAACCTTGGAAAACGGAAAGCCTGGCGGAGACTCGCCGGACTCCGACCACGGATAGTTGAGGCGGTTGCGGCGAAACCAGGGATCGTTGCGAAACAACAACGGATGATAGGCATCCCACTGATTGGGCGGATTGAAACCCGCCGTGTGATGAAACGTCTTTCCGGCCCCGACGACCGTGTAGTTCTGCCTGCGGAAATACGCCGGCAGCGTTGCCAGGGATGGCAGGTTTGGCATCCACCATTGATCGTTGTCGTAGGCTCCGGTGGAAGACGGCATCCGGCCGCTCATGATCGCCAGGCGCGACGGTCCGCAGAGGGGCGACGCGCAATGGGCATTCGTAAAGGCCACGCCGAGCCCGGCAAGGCGATCGATGTTCGGAGTGACGACCGCGCCTTCGTAACCGCCGAGGTGCCCCGTCCAATCCCGCATGTCGTCGACCGAGATGAAAAGTACGTTTGGGCGATGCGGCTGGGCGCAGGAAGCGGCCGGCAAGAGCGTCGCCAGAATCAGGCCCGCCATCGCCCGCCAACGACGGGCGCTCCTGCGCCTTGCCCGCTTTTTTCCCGGGAATCCGTGTGTCTTGGTGTCCATCCGAAATTTGATCGCTGTCTTGGGCATAGTCCGCGCCCGCCTCGAGACAAGCTGCTCGACGCGGTGCGAAATAAACACCGCGGCCCGGAGTTGGCATGATACGGCGTTGGCTTCTCGATGAGACCGGAATCTCGCCGAGGCTCCGTGAGGCATCCAGGCCAGTTCCTGCTTCCGCCTCCCTGGAGCGACGCCCGCGGGTTGAGGCTTGCGAGGCGGGTCCTGCGGCCCAGAAAACAAACCAGACATGCACCCGCACCGTCCCAAGCTGGCCGACCAGGTGGCCGCAGAATTGCAGGCCGCCATCGCAACCGGGCGCTGGACAGAGTGGCTGCCCCAGGAGCGGCAGCTCGCGGTCGAATTCCGGGTGAGTCGCACCACGTTGCGCGAAGCGTTGTCGCGGTTGATCGAGCGAGGCCTGATTCAATCGCGCGCGGGTGAAGGACACCGATTGGTGCGAAAGAAGCGCCCGCCCGCAGCCGCCGCCCCGCGCCACGTGAACCTTCTCATGCCGGAGGATATGCGCGCCTTGCGGCCGGGCGCCGCCCGCTGGATCGATGAGCTGCGGGGCAAACTGGCCGAGCGCGGCGAGACCCTTCGTCTCGTGGAGTCTCGCGCCGCGTTCTCCGGCCGGCCGGCCAATGCTCTGCGACGGCTGGTGCAGCACGATACGCCGGCGTGCTGGGTGCTGCAACTTTCGACGCAGCCGATGCAGGAGTGGTTCGCTTCGCACAAGCTGCCGTGCGTCGTGGTCGGAACCTGCTTTAAGGGAATGAACCTTCCTTTCGTCGACCGGGACCACCACGCGGCGTGCCGTCACGCCGTCGGTCGTTTGGTCGCCGCCGGCCACCGGCGGATCGCACTGCTCGTTCCAGCGGCACAGAAAGCGGGCGACGTTGAAAGTGAAACAGGCTTCCGCGCCGGAACGGAGGCAGCCGGGCTGGGCGATGCGGTCGTCGTGTTGCGACTGCCGGGTGACACCGCCACGATCGACCGGACGCTGGGCCGGTTGCTGTCCGCGGATCCCGCTCCCACTGCGTTGCTCACCACGCAACCGGAAATCTATCTGACCGCTTTCAGCAGCCTGGCCCACCGGCGCTTGCGCGTGCCGGACGATGTGTCGCTGGTGTGTTGCGCGCACGACCGCGTGCTCGATCATCTGGTGCCCCAGCCCACGGGCTACCGCATCGCTTGGCAGACTTTCGCCGCCCGGGTGGTTCGGCTCGTCGTGGAGGTCTCGGAGCGCCGGCTAACCGCGCCGATTGGCCACCTCATCCTGCCGGAATTCGTGCCTGGGGCTTCGCTGCGCACGATCCGTGGTTCCTAGCCGCCGCCGGAACGGCCACAGCAGCTGCGACTACCACAGTTGGTCCGTAGATTCTCCTCAATCCCACCGCGCTCGGGCCCGCGTCCATCCGGGGCAAACCAAAGTTCGACATTCTCTGGCAAGTGACAAGCGGAGCGCCGGAGACGCGATACGACGATGCCGCGCAGGTTGAGAGTGGAATGGGGAGCGGCAACAGGTCCGGGCGGTGCCCTCGACTTCGCGGCAGGGCGGCGGAGCGAGATCCTCGACGACTGGCTGCCATGCTCGTTGACACCGGCGCGGGAGGAAGGGAAGGCTGCGGGCCACCTTTGATGTCCGCCCCAATGCCCCCATCGTCCGGCGGTTACCTTCGCTGGGTGGTTTGCACACTGCCGCTTTTCGCCACGAGCATCAACGACGTCGACCGGCAGATCGTCGGTATCCACAAGCCGACGCTGACCAGGGAGACTGGCTGGAGTGACGAGCTCATTTACTCGGGCGTCGTCGTCAGTTTCCAGCTGGCCTGCGCGATCGGCATGCTGGCGGCCGGGCGGGTGATCGATCGCATCGCCGCCTCGGCCTGGCTCGTTGCGCTCGTCGTGATCCACCTGCTCGTGCCCCGCCTCGAGCCGGCCCGGGTGGGTGACGGGCCGGCGCAGACCTGAGCCCACCGATGCACCTGGCAACCTTGAGCCAATTGACGACCCCGGCTTTCAGCGTCGGACCGTTCACCCTGCTCGGCCTGGCCGTGCCGGTCCTGCTCGCCGGAGAGGTTCTGACCCGGCGAATCGGCTGGCTCAGGCGCTCCAACGTCCCGCCGGCGGCGTCGGCGGCAAGGGCCGGCGCGACGAGGACGGGAAGGAGCGGGAGCGAGCGGGCGGTGGGAAGGCGGAGTTTCATGAAGTGGCGGAGGTACGAAGGTTCGTTTAGTGCGCGGTCCACCGTGTGTCAACGGCCCCGGGGCGCGCCGCAAGACTCTCCGGTGCGATTCGCGGCGCACTCGCTCCTGCCATTCGGTTTCAATCACCCGCGTCGTTGGCGAAGACGCGGTGCCGACCCGCCGGGCGTGCGCATGATCCAGCCCGGCGGCCGGCCTTGGTTCCGTTTTCAGCCGGTGCGGCGGAGCGGCAGCGTCGTGGGTATCCTGGTTGCGGATGCCCTCCTGGCCGCCCTGGCGGTGGAGCACGACTGCGTGCTCCGTTTCACCGACGCCGTCTGCCGGCGCTTCCGCGGCCTGAGGTGGTGCAGTCCGATTGCCGACCGACCGCCGCGCGGCGCCCGGCGCGGTGCGTGCCGCCCACCACCCCATGGGTGTGCGGTAATGGCTTCAGAATAACGCCTCCAGACGCCGTCGGAAACGCGACCCAGCCGTCCGCCACGGGGTTTGGTGCACCAGGCAAGAGCGGAGCATCGTGCGTCCTGCGCCCTTACCCGGCATCAAAGCGCGAGGCAGAATGAAGGCACTACTGGAGACCCATATTCCAGCCCCCGGGTGCACCATTGGCCGGTTTGGAATCTGTACCTTTTCATCCAGTTTGCCTGGTGGCGCGGTTGGTGCAACAGAGTGCGGCCGGTCTTGACGTGGCAGAAACGTCCCACCGAAGCTTTCTACACAAGTTGCCGATTTATTTCTCAACAAAGGCCGGGCTGGAGCTCGACGCTCCCGGGAACGACGAGCTCCAGCTCGGCTCAATTCGGTCTGCTCGATTTGGTTTACCTTCTGGCGACGCGTGTCAACCCGTCGACGTGCATCAGGCGACTCGCTGGCGCTCGTCGCTACCAAGAGTAGGTCTGGCGCCATTCCCGGACTGGTTCCGCGCAGGGCAGGTGCGGCGCTGCCACCTTGGAATAACCCACCTTCGTACCTTTCCAACCCTCCCGCCCAACCACGTGCCTCTCCTTCGATGACCCTGCGCCGTTCGCTCCCTGGTTTCGCCTTGCTCGCCTTGTCGGCGCTTAACGCCTTGGCGCTGGATAAAGTCGAAGTATTCCAGTCCGGACAGGACGGCTATCACACCTATCGAATCCCGGCGATCATACAGACGAACGGCGGAACGATGCTCGCGTTTTGCGAGGGCCGGAAATCCAGCAACAGCGACATCGGCGATATCGATTTGTTGGTAAAACGCTCCAAGGACGGCGGCCGCACCTGGAGCAGGCCGCAGGTGATCTGGAGCGACGCCGCCAACACCTGCGGCAATCCCTGTCCCGTGGTCGATCGCCGGACCGGCCAGATTCTGCTGCTCGCGACTCACAATCTGGAGAAAGATCATCTGGACGAAATCATGACGAAGAAAAGTCCGGGCACGCGCACTGTCTGGGTGCTGAGTTCCGCGGACGACGGCGAGACGTGGTCCCCGCCCCGCGAGATCACGCGTGCGGTGAAGGATCCGTCGTGGGGCTGGTATGCGACCGGTCCCGGCATCGGCATTCAAATCCGCCACGGCCCGCACGCCGGCCGGCTCGTCGTCCCGGCGAACCACAGTTACGACGATCCGCAAGGCGGCCTGCGCGGCAAGCCCTACGAGTCGGGCGCGCACGTTTTTTATTCCGACGACGGCGGACGATCCTGGAAGCTCGGCGGCACGATTCGACCCAAGATGAACGAGGCGCAGGTCGCCGAACTTCCCGATGGCCGCGGCACGCTCCTCATGAACATGCGTTCGCTGTTCCGACGCGGCGTTCGGGGGGAGGCGACCAGCACCGACGGCGGACTGACGTGGAGCGCGCCGCGGGACGTGCCCGCGCTGGTCGAGCCGAACTGCCAGGGCAGCCTACTCACGCACGAAGCTGCGGGCGGGCGCGGAGTCGTTCTTTTTTCCAATCCCGCCGATCACCGTCCGAAGCAACGGAGGAACATGACGGTGCGATTGAGCGAGGACAATGCGCGCACGTGGCCCCGCGCGCTCACCCTGCATCCGGGTTTGTCCGCCTACTCATGTCTGGTCTCGATCGATGCCGGTTCTGCGGGCTGTCTGTATGAAAACGGCGAAAACGATCGTTACGAGCGGCTGACGTTCGCGCGCTTCACCCTGGAAGAGATCAAGCCTCTGCCGTAGCCGTCTGCGGCACTCGCGGTGAACGCGAGAAGATTCAACTTCTTCGCGAAAGTGGCCGTCCCAGCTCGCCGGCTGCCAGGTTGGTATTGGCCCAACGCGGCGACCGCAACCGAGCGGATTCCGGAATCTCGGATTTCCAATCCGTCGATGGCTTCATCGCAGGCCAGCGGGCTGACCTGCCTCGAGAATCGTCGCGAAACGGTGCGAAACGGATCGATAGCAGCACAATCCGCTGTGTCGAACAACACCCCCCGCCCTGCGGGCACCTAGAAATCGACCGCTAACGTCACCGTCGTGACCCGCGGCTCGATCGACCCGAACACGACCGGACGTCCGCTCGTGTAGACGCGCACCGGGAGCGGATCGTCCTTGTTGAACACGTTGCGCATGTTGAGCTGGAGGCGGTAATTGAACGAGGCGAACACCTTCATTCTGCCGCGGTAGCCGATGAAGCCGTCGAAATACAGTTCCTCCCGGCCCCGGATCGGTTTGTTCACGTCCAGATTCGTGCGGCCCGAGGCATCCGCGGTAAGTCCGTATCCGAGAATCTGCGCGTCACGCCAGCGGGCGGCGCCACCCAGGTTGATCCCCTTGAGCCGGCCCTCGCTGAAGCGGTAGTTGACAATCGCGTTGGCGCGGGCGGGTGTCGCGTTTTGGGTCGCGCGGCCCTCGACCGCCTTGATGAAGGCGAACGTCTGACCGACAAGCACCGTGCGATGATACTGCTCGAGCGTCTGCCCGTTCGGGTTGCTCGCGCTGATCGACGCCGTCCTCCACGTGACCGGGCGACCCGCCGCATCGACTTCGCCGTTGGTGGCAACCAAGGATTCCCAAACCGGCAGCCTTTGCTCGGCCCAATTCAGCCAAGTCGCGGAGACATTGGACTGAACGGAGCGGGACTTCGAGCCGTTGATCCGGACATTCCAATTTGGCGTCGGCGTCAGGTCGAAACCAAGCTCATAGCCGGTAGACACGTTGTCCGCCATGTTCAGATAAGTGTTCGCTGCCCTGACGAGGTAGCCGTTCCTGTTCCCGTCGGTCACGTTGATGCGCGGAATGTTTGGATTGAGTTCGATCACCCGCTGTTCGATGGTCTGAAACGTGGGGCGCATCTGACGAATCTGGGTGCCGGGAGACGTGGGACCATTGCTGCTCTCGTATTTGCCCAGGCGGAACGCGACTTTGTTCTGCCACAGGTCGAGCCGAACGCCGTAATCCTTTCCATCTCCCGCGGCTCCCTTGATCAGCTCCCCGAAGGGGTCCCAGCGGCCGATGCTCAGATTGAACGTGGATGACTGATTGTAAAACAGACTCAACCACTTGAGCGGTCGCGCGACGACGCCGTAGTTGCGGTTGATGCCAGACTCCTTCGGATCAAACTCCGCGTATTCGGTATCCCAGAGAATCGGAAAGAGACCGGAAAAATCCTGCGTCGTCGAAGGCGTGTCGAGATTCGCGTTTTTCACCGAATCCTTGCGCACGCCGAAGGTCAGCACCAGACGGCTGTCGTTCTCGCGGTCCGGCAGAAAGTACCCCTGCCAGGCGAAGATCTGTCCGTCCACCTTCGTAAGGTTGCCTGTCGCCACACTGACGCCCGCCAGCCGTTTGCCCTCGGGCGAAACGAGCCCCGTATCGTCGAGGTACAACTGATACGGCGCCCCATTCGCATCGAGGAGCGTCCAGTTCCCAGTCAACGGACCCACCGCGCGCGGCGCGTCGTAGGGCGCATCGAAGTAGTGGCGGACATGCGGCAGCCGGGTGGCGTTGATGGCCCAGTTCCGGGTGGTTCGCGGCGTCAGTGCGATGCCGGGGATCGCCGGGTTGTCCAGGATGGTGCGGGTGATCTGACCCTGGTTTCGCGCATCCATGTCCTGCCGCGTGTACAAACCATACATGCGATGACGGCCCAGCCACCGGGTCCATCGTCCCCGGTTTTCGAACTTTCGAGCCAGATCGATCTCGTAGGACAGCGTGACGCGATAGTCAGCTGTCTTGCTGAAGGAGTAGTCGTTGCGCACGGGCCCCTGGACATAGTACT
>JABWBD010000326.1 GCA_013360685.1 Pirellulales bacterium | reverse complement strand
AGATAGCTTTCCTGGAACCAGTAGCCGCCCGGGAAAGAACCCGCGACCGGCCGGCCGTAGGCGAAGATCGAGGGAAAAGAGCCCGTGTGGCACGGATAGAACGCGGTCCTGTGGTCCCCGCAGTAGAGCGTTGCCTGGTGCTCGTCCGGTGTTCCTACCCCGTGCCGCAAGACCGCGCCTCCGCGCGGAAACACTTCGGAGATCCACGCGGGCGGCTGGGCCGGCAGGCGTTTGTCGAAGAACACGCGTGAGAATCCGCCGAGGAGGTCAAACCGGACGTCGGCCCCTTGTTCCAGCCAGGCCCATTGCATTTGCTGCGAATACGCCGGATCGATTTTCTGCACAGCCCGCGCCAAGGCCCCGTAAACCGCTCCGGGACCTCCGATGGGATCGCGGCCCTGGGCGGGAAGGTATCGGCAATTGGGCTGGGCGAAGGCGTGATGGCCTCGTGCGCGGGGGTCGCGGGGCGTGAGCATTTTTGCGGAAAAGGTCATCACGCGTTTGAGTCGCGCGTCGTTCACGTAGTCGCGCAGCCCGGCGTTGGTGGAGGCGATGGCAAAGGCGACGAGTATATCGACCCGCCCGTGCCTGCCGACCGGCTCCACAGATTCACCGCTCGGCCCGATCATGTGGTCCAGGAACATCTCCATGATCCGCTCGGCGCCTCGGTACCATGTCTTGGCCATCGGGTGTTCCGGAATCGCGCAGGCCACGAGTCCTCGCGAGAGCTCCCAGGTCTGCGTCATGTTCTGGTTGCCCGAGGCATAGCCGCGCTGGGCCGACCAGACGGCCGGATCGGCCAGGCGGTAGCCGAAGCAGGCCATCTGCGCGCGGAGCAGAGGCCGCTGGGCATCCGGCACGACCGGGCTGTCGATCAAGGCGTCGTAGAAGATGGACGCCGCGGTGCCCGCGTCGCCGAACTGGTAACCCCACAAGTCGTACTGGAGAATCTGCTGCAGCCGCGCCAGCAATTGGGTTTTCTCCGCGATTTCCGGGTCGCCGCCGCTGAGCAGGTAGGCGCCCAACGCGGACGTGTAGCTCGAATCGGGATGATAGCGGACCGCCTTGGCCGGCGGAGCGTTCTTGATCTTTGCCAGCTCCTCCAGGTCCGCGGGATCCGTCACCCCGCGTTTCCAGACCGCCTCGAGATCCGACCGGCTCAGGAAGAGGCGCGGATGCCGGCCGGCATCGCCGGGCCAGTCCAGAACGTAGTCTTTCACTTCGTTGAGCCGGTAGCCCACCGCGGGGCGAGTCTCGGGCGGGAACTCGCTTTCGGGTCTGTAGCCGTAGTAGTGGAACAACGCGGCCACGCCGGGCATGGAAAGGCAGTCGCTGACGGTCCACTTCCGCTCTCCGTGGGCCGCGTTGACTTGCAGATGGACCTCTCCGTCCGAGTCGCGCACAAGGGGCATGCATTTATCGGCCCAACTCGCCCACATGCCTTTGGCGGGATCGGCGTTTTCGCTCGGGCCGAAGACTTCTTCGATGGCGCGCGGTTGGACCCACGCTCCGGGGTCCAGGCTGCGGATTTGCAGCTCGCCGGCGGCGCCGTCGAGCTTCAGGCGAATTCTTGTCTGGGTAAACGTGCCGAACCAGTCCTCCCAGGGCGTGAGCTTCGTGACCAGCCCGGCGGGGACCTCTTTGGGTGAAGCGTAATCCTTGAGCGGGATTTCGGCCCACTCAAGCGGCGCCAGCGCGCTGCGCTCCGAAGAGCCGGTGGTGAAGCATTCCCGGTCTTTCCTCAGTTCATCCTGCACTTGGAAGATTAGCGGCGGCAGGCCCCGGCTCAGGACGAGGTTGAAACCGTCTTCGGGCTGGTGCTTTGGGACGCTGGTCTCCATCCGCATCGTGTTGTCGCGCGCGGCCACCTGCACGGCCAGATCGAGCGTGTTGCCGCCGGCATAGGTGTAGCGGACCGCCACGCGCGCGAATACCGGGCCGGCATCGGTCAACCTTGCCGAGTACGCGGCGATTTTCCCCGGCCCATAGAGGCGGCTGCCGCCGAACCAGGTACCGTCCGCAAGCCGCATGGCGAGCACCGGGCCGGGGACGGCGCCGGCCGCCGCCGGTTCGGGAAAGGTCTGCTCGCCCAGGAGCAGCTTCGCGCCGAACCGGTTGGTCGTGATTTCCACGTGGTCTTTTTCCGGCGCAACCTTCAGATCCGGCGAGTCAGGCCTGGGAGCTGCGGGCTGGCCGCCGTAGGAAACGGTGTAGGTATCCTGGGCCAGAGGCGCCAGGTTGGCGATGAAGAGGAGTTTTGCCGACTTGACCGACTGGGTGCCGGGCCAGAACTCGATTTCGGAGAGCTGCATGGGCACGGGGCCTCGCGGCCCGCTGAGGGTCACGCAGCGGACGTCGCAGGCGCCGCTGGGGGCTGAAAAGGGATAGCTGAGCAGCTCGTCGGTCCACGGCTGATTCAGGTAGTCGCGGAGCACGATCTTCTGTTCAACCGTTTTTTCGCCGTCCGCCGCGGCATCCGTGGATTCGTCGTGCGGTTGGCTCGCGGCGACCGTGGAGGCCAACAGCAAGCTGATCCATGGCGAAATCGGAATCGTCAAGTTCATGGCTCTTGTGCCCCGAGAGGAAAGGGTCCATCCACGCCCAACCGCCCCGCCGCGTCGACGACAACCAGTGTGTTCCCCGATCACCATGCCCCGCAAGCCGCCGCAGCCCCGACCGAGCCCCCGGCAACCTCCCTTCGCGGCAGGATCTGTGGCCTATTTATGCAATACACCCCCCTATCGGACTATGCCATCTTGCGCGAATCCTCAACGCCCCAACTCCTGATCCACACCGCACTTATAGCCACACCTCTCGCCCAAGATTTTGCGCCACCATCGAAGCTTGTCCCGAAATTCCCGCCGCTCCAATCGAAAATCGAAAATCCAAAACCCTCTCGCTCGCCTCCACAATTGGATGCAACAAGCCCTCCACAAGATGTACATTCGTTGCCTCCACGGCCTCGCCCATAACCTCCTGCCGCAACTCGACTTGCAAGAAGTTGCCTTGCCGTAAGTCCACGCAACACCGATGTGGTGCGTTGCGTGGCCGGGCCGTTTCGTCACCATTCCGCGAACCTTGCTTCTTGACCCACCCACATTATTCCGATAGACTCTTAAACCAGTTTGACTCGATTGGCCCACGAGATGACTATGACCGCCGTGAACCCGTTGCCACTGTTGTTATTGCTCCTTACCCGGAGACGGCCTTAGGGTTCGCGCACAAGGTAGTAGATCGATGGACGATCCGAACCCCGAGGCCAAGCGGCCTCGGGGTTTTTTTGTTCGGAGATTGCGATGAAAACCGTAAATCCAGCCAGGACGCGGCCGCGACGGCGGCTGGGCTCCACGAGGGCCCACTTGGTGTTGCCCGCGCCGACCAGGGGTCGGCACGCACAGCACCGTGGTAATCCGTTGGAACCATCGCAAATCCCGAACCTGACAGGAAATACTCAACATGAATCCTCCGACCGACCGGCGTATCGTCATCTTCGACACCACCCTGCGTGACGGCGAACAGTCGCCCGGCTGCAGCATGAATCTGGCTGAGAAAATGGAGGTCGCGCAGTCGCTCGTCGCCCTGGGAGTCGACGTCATCGAGGCCGGCTTTCCGATCGCGTCTCCCGGCGACTTCGAGGCGGTCCGCGAAATCGCCCGCACGGTCCGCGGCCCCGTGATCTGCGGCCTCGCCCGCTGCCGCGACGACGACATCGATCGCGCGTGGGAGGCGGTCAAGCATGCCGAATCGCCCCGCATCCACGTCTTTCTCGCCACCAGCGCCATCCACCGCGAATTCAAGCTCAAGATGGACAAGGAGGAGATCATCCGCCGGGCGGTGGACGGCGTCAAACGCGCGGTAGGCTACTGCTCCAATGTCGAATTCTCGCCCGAAGACGCCGCACGCACCGAGCACGACTTCCTCTGCCAGGTTGTCGAGGCTGCCATTGAGGCCGGGGCGACCACGGTCAACATCCCCGACACGGTCGGCTACGCCACGCCGAAGCACATGGGCGAGGTCATCCAGATGCTTCGCAATCGCGTGCCCAACATCGACAAGGCCGTGATCAGCGTCCACTGCCACAACGACCTGGGCATGGCCGTCGCCAACAGCCTGGCGGCTGTGGAAGCCGGCGCGGGCCAGGTGGAATGCACGATCAACGGCCTCGGCGAACGCGCCGGCAACTGTTCCCTGGAAGAGATCGTCATGGCCCTGCGGACCCGGCACGACTACTTCAAGGCCGACACCGGCGTGATCAGCCAGCGCCTCGTGCCCACCAGCCGCCTTGTGGCCAACATTACCGGTATGCGCGTGCAGCGGAACAAAGCGATTGTCGGCCTGAACGCCTTCGCCCACGAGGCCGGCATCCACCAGGACGGGATGCTCAAAGAGCGCCGCACCTACGAGATCATGCGACCCGAGGACGTCGGCTTCACCACGAGCGATCTCGTCCTGGGCAAGCACAGCGGCCGCGCCGCCCTCGCTGATCGCGCCAAGGCCCTGGGCTATCACCTGACCGGCGAGCAACTGAACCTGGTCTTCGAGCAATTCAAGGTGTTGGCCGACAAGAAGAAGGAGATCTACGACGCCGACCTGGCCGCTCTCATCGAGCAGCAGATCCATGCCGTCGGCGAGGTCTATTCGTTCGACTCCTACGAGATCACCTGCGGGACCGGCCATCGCCCGCACGTGAGGCTTTCGATCCGGCGGGGCCAGGAGGTCCTCTCGACGGAGCAAACCTGCGGAGACGGGCCGGTCGACGCCATCTTTCTGGCCATCGAGGAGCTGACCGGCTACGCGGTACACTGCAAGGATTTCCGGGTCCACAGCGTGACGGTCGGCAAAGATGCTCAGGGCGAGGTCACAGTCCAGGTGGAGCACGAGGGCGTGCTGTACCGGGGCCGGGGCGTTTCGACCGACAGCGTGGAGGCCAGTGCGAAGGCATTCCTCAACGCGATCAACCGGATCGTCGCTGTGCGCGATGACAAGAAGGAGCCGGCGGCGAATCCGTAGCCGGCAAGACAGAGAACAGCCCGGCGGCGCTGGTCCGCCGCCGTGCGAGGCCGAGTGGCGGAATCGGTAGACGCTCGGGATTTAAAATCCCGTGTCCGTAACAGGACGTGCGGGTTCGAGTCCCGCCTCGGCTACGTTGAAAGCGAAAGCCCTGCAATGGTTTACGTCTTTCCATCGTGGGGCTCCTTTCGCTCAGAGAGACTAGAAAACACAGCCAACACTCCAAAAACACTCCACGGCCGATCAGGCGGGGGCCTTTTTCAGTTCCAAGTCCGGGACGAACAGGGCATCGGCCGACTGATCGAGTTGCCGGGCGATGTTGATATACCTTTGGGTGGTCGAGTAGCTCTTGTGCCGCATCAGGGCTTGTAGGGCGTCGCCGGTCAGCCGATCGGCGTTCATCGTGGCAAAGGCCCGCCGCAGATCGTGGAAGCCGTAGCGGTGGCAGGCATCGGTGTGCTCGTGCTTCTCGGAGCAAGGCAGGTCGATCCCCGCCGCGGTCTGAATCCGGGCGAACTCCTCCCAGACGCTCCGCCTGTCCTTGGGCCAGGGGAACACCAGCGGGGCAAAGTCTACAATCTTCCGCAGGTGCTCGACCACAACCGTGTGCAGGGGAACCCGCTCGTCCCGGCCGCCCTTGTTGTCATCGTGCCGTGTGATGGCGTAGCCGTGGTCAAGAGACACGTCATCCCACGTCAGAGAAAGGATCTCGCTGATTCTCCAGCCCGTCATGTAGCCGAACATCAACAGGGCCCGCCAGAAATCGCCAGCCGAGTAGTTGCCGGCCGCCGGCAGTGTGGCAACGTCGCACGCCTGGTAGATGGCGGCAAAGTGCTCGGGGGTGACGTATAGGGCCAGCTTCTTCGGCTCTCTGATCATGTGGAAGGTGGGCACCACGGGCAGGTAGCCCCATTCCCGGGCCTTCCGCAGCGCGGCCTTAAGGTGGCGCAGTTCCTTGTTGATCGTCGCCACGGAGACCGTGCTGCCGGGCACCCTGCCGCGCTCGGCACGCCGTAGGGTGACGAACTGGTCGATGGTCTTGGTCCGAATGCGATCGACCCGCCCAGGCTTCACGAGCGAAGCAAACTTCGTCAGGGAATCCACGGCTACCCGCCGGGTTTCCGGGTCAACCCGGGCGCCAAGGTCGGCGTCGTATTCGTCCTGAAACTGCTTCCACTGCTTCCGGCTTTCGCCCTGGTAGGTTCCGGCCGCAAGCTGGCCCTCGATCTTGCGGGCGAACTTCTGCGCGAGGGACTGGCAGCCGATCGTCTTGGACTTCTTCTTTCCGTCTGGATCGAACCATCCGACCGACCAGGGACACTTGGTTTCGCCCAGCTTCTGTTTCTGGCGGGTGTCTTGAAAAACCCATGCCTTCATCGCGCTACCCTCCCTTCTTGGGCCGCCTGGGGCGAGTCAGCCGCATACCGAAGTAGTCCGCCAGCTTCGACGCCGTTTCCAGGGTCAGATCGCGCTCGCCCCGGGCGAAGCGGTGCAAGACCTGGTAGACGATGCCAGAGCCTTTGGCGACGGCATAGAGCGACAACCCGCTGTTCTCGATGGCCTGCCTTAGATCGTCTTGAAGTGCCATGAACTCGACTCCTGCCAGGCATTATACACCGTTCGGTGCATTGGGCAAGGGGGCTTTACGAATTCTCCTTCTGCCGCTCCAGGAACTCCAACAGGTCGGCGCGGGTGTAGACGATCTTGCTGCCCACCTTGGCTCCCTGCAATTCGCCCCGCCGCCGGCAATCGCGGAGGACATGCGGCTTGACGCCCACGAGCATGGCCGCCTCCGGCTCAGTGAACGCCAACCGGCCGTTGAACTTGGCCCGTTCGGCCTCCATGCGCTCCAGGGCCTCGGCCACGGCAAGACGCACGATCGGCCGAAGCTCCTCGCTACCCAACTCAATTCTCAGACTCATACCATCCTCCTCCCCCTCTGTCGATCCGCCGGCCGTACATTGGCACTGCCGGATCCTTCCCCCTGTCCGCAGCCATTTGCCACAGTCTCCTCGCTCGTGCTCGGAGCCGTTTCGCCCTCGTCGGGGGCTCGCACGACAGGCACTGCCACGTCCCGGCCGTGCTTTCCCATTGGAGTAGTGACCCGCATGACGGACATGGCTCGAAGGGGTCGATCGCCTCCTCCCAGTCCACGACCTCCGCGTCGTCCTGGTCGTCGTCCCGGCCCATGGCCTGCGTCGTCTCCTCAACGATCTCCCGCCACTCTCGCAGCGCCGTCGCGACCACCTCGTCCGCCTGGGTCGGCGAGAGGGTCTCTACCCACTGAATCGCCTCGCGCTCGGCATCGACGACCACCGTCTCCGCCGGAGCCAGGAGCCGCACGAGGTCTTGCTTGTGATCGCCGAGGACCTGCTTGTCGCTGTCGCTCAGCACGCCGATCGGCACGTCGATCCTGACCCTGCCTGCGTCTACCAGGATCTTGCCGCCGGCCTGCCTGATCTTCCAAAGGATCGAGATCATAGGACAATCACCTCCATTGCCGGATCGGCCTCATTTTCCCGGAGCCCCTGCGAACAATGCGACCTTTCCGAACTATTCCCCCGCTCTGGACTTGTCCCCGGCGAAACCGCCGGAGATTGTTCGCATTGTTCGCATTGTTCGCACGGGTACCACCGCTCAGACGGCTTAGTCGCAGTCGGGATCTTCTCCATTCGGACGCGTCCTGCGTCCCGCAGTCGCGCCAGGATCGCTACCAGGACCGTCGCCTTGACGTGGTTACCCAACGCGCGATGCAGTTCCCGCCGGCTCAACCCTGGAGCCTGGCGGATTGCTCCGAGGATCTGCTCCTCGACCGGATCGGTGGACACGCCCGCGAAGATCCTCTCGGCGGACGCCAAGCAATACCGCCATACCACACAGGCGGCCCGCAGGTGCTCGACCGCGATCGCGGGGGACCTGTCGGCCAGCGCGTAGATCATGCTCAGCCGGAGAACCTGAGCCTCCGCTCGGCTTGTGACCGCTCCCAGGAGTCCCCCGATCTCCCTGGAGAGATCAGCATAGAGTTCTCGCCAGAGCTTCGCCGCCGCCGCGTCCCGCCGCATACGACCGGCCGATCGAGCCGTCTCGACGGCATAGGCGAGTCTCTCGGCCAGACGAGAGAGATCGAGGTCTCGCCCTCCATCCGGCAATAGCTTGGATCGGCGCACCAGAACCCACAGAAACCGATTGGCGAACCCGGAGAAACAATCGACCTCGGCGAGTGACCGGCGGAGCTCCTCCTCGGTGATATGGCCGACAACCGAGATATGAGCGTCCGTAGCTCTCGCTGGTGAGTTCTTCGCCAGCGTCCTGATCGTACCGCCGTCCCATGCCGACCTGATCGTCGGCGAAAGCGTATTCCCCTCCCGCCGGCACACCCTCAACACTGAGGAGAACTCGCTCTCGATAACGAGGAGTCGCTTGTCGTCCACTCCCGGATCGGCGAGGACCTCCTCCGTCCCCACGATCCGACCTTTCTCTTTGACGCTCTCAGTCTTATATATCGGGTCGCGCACTGCCCAAACCAGACCCTCGCCGGAAACGAGACCCGCGAGGATACGATCGCTGCTCCACTTCGGATCAACGAACTGGAAGATCTGGCGGACCCTTCCCTCGCTTGTCCCCTTGCGGCCTTTCGCCGTTTTGCCGACCAGTACCGCGTTGATATTGGCGTGATGATCCGTACCCTCCACGACGCAATGAGGACCGCGGCCGACGACGCTACCCAGGGATACGAGCGTCTGTGTCAGCAGGGCGGCCGGATCGGCCTCGCTCTCCGGTTCGATCGCGCGGACAATCTCGCCTATCAGACCGTGATATGCCGCCTCGTCGAGGATCGGCCAAGGTTTCGCTTCGGGAAGAGGAACCGCCTCGACCTCCTCCTCGACGGCCTTGATCTTGATCGTCTGCTTGCGGGTCAAGTCGCCAAGCACGCGAAGAACCTCGTCGTCTGCCATCGGCGGAGAGCACCGTTGCCCCCAGTCAATAGCCTGCTGAGCGACGACGACCGGATCGAGACCTCGACCGAGAGCAGAGCCGATTAAGCGAAGAGCCGTATCGTGCCGTTGCCCTGCCGCTACGCCCGGATGATTGCCCAGAGAATCAAGGTGATCTCCACCTCCAATTTGGAATGAGAGCCGCGAACTATTCGAACTATGCGAACTTTCTCCAACGACGTATGCGAGCAGCCAGACGGGAGGCTCCGCGATCTCCGTCTCGTCGTCGCCGGCCCAGGCGTACTGCTTGCCGTTCGGGTGAATAGACGGGGGCACGACGACATAACCGCCGGCTCCTCGCACGTCGATCGGATTCCCGCCGATTTTAGCCCGGTTCTTGATCGGGCTCCCGTTGGATCGGAAGAACAAATGCAGACCACCGCCGGGAGTATTCGCCGCCAAGGTCTCTGGGAGATCGCCCTCGAGAACCTCCTCAAAAAAGGACCGACGACCCTCGTCGCCGTCGAGATCCAGCACCCAAAAACCGCTTGCCGGTCCGGTGGCGACACCGATATTGCAGTCCCCTTTGCCGGAAAACAGATCCTGAATGATCGCCGGATCGGAGGAGGCGTCGAGGAAACCTCTCGCCGTCGCCGGAACCTTATCTCGCGGCTTGCATGGAAAAACCGCCCAGCCTCGACGAGCGTA
>JABWBD010000325.1 GCA_013360685.1 Pirellulales bacterium | reverse complement strand
AACGGAGCGGAACGGGCAAGCCTCATGATGCATACCCTCCTGCTGTCGAATGCCAAGCGAGATGCACTTCACCATCACCCGCGGCTGGGTGCTGCTGCCATCAGAACGCAGCCGAAACACCAGCCGGGCAGGCATCTCGCCAAGTCCAACCGACAAAGCTATTCTACTACAGAAGACCGCCAAAGCAAGATGTTTTCTGGGCAAAATCGGCTGCCCAGCGTATACAGCTCCACCCGTTGGTCGGTTGAATCCTTAGAGCTTTCCTAGCTGTTTCAAGTGGGCTTCCCAAAGGTCCATCCGCACCCAGAGCTGTGCAAGCACTTGCGGCCGGACTTCATAGTAGCCGGTCATCAGGTGCGTGGGGTCGAGCTCCTCGGTCAAGGCGGCGTCATACTGCGGCGACGCGATCACCAGGGGCGAGCCGGGATCGGCGGGAAGCTTTGTCCACAACTCGGTCCTTGCCAGCCGGCGCAGGCACCAAGGCAGCGGCCAATAGTAGGCATCGTTCCAGATGACCTTGACCGACACTTGCCGGCCCTCGGGACTCGCCTTGGCCAGTTCCTCGACGTCTTGCACCAACCGTGCGATGTCGGTGGAAGTGTGGGCGTAGACGTAGGGATTGCGTGGGTCTGCCGGAAAGACATGGCTTGCCCGATATGCCTGCCAGGCCAGTTGCCCCGTCGCCGCGAGCAGCAAAAGCACTATCAGGATTCGCAGGCCCGTGGTTGGAACCGCGCGGACCATCGCCGCCGCGCCGAAGCCGGCCAGCATGATCATGCCGTGCAGAAATCCCAACGCACACCAGGGGGTCTTGTACGGGATCGCGCTGTAGACGGCAGTCAGCGCCAATGTGTAGAAGGCAAGCCATCGCACGAAGGACACGTTCGCATCGGACTTCGCGGTCTTCCCCGGCAACAGTGCAAACACCACGCCCGCCAGCGCTAGCGTCAGGACCAGTCCCTCCGACCATGGCGGCCCATCGCCGAAACGCCAATAGCCAAGCCGGTGCAAGTACTCGTACCAGGGATGGATGTGGGGCGACGCGCCCCCGGCACGGCCCAGCCAAGGCAGATACGTGCGCGCCGCGTCCAGCAGACCGCGCGAATTCGTGAAGAACGACGAGTACAATATCGCGGCGGCGATCACCGCCGCGCCGAGGCCGAGGCCCAGATGCCAAGACCGCGCGCACGCACGACCTTCAAGCGGGCTTTCGCCCATCCGACGCGCCCATAACCATGCCGCCGCCAGTGCAACCGACGCGGCGAAGTACACGATCACACTCGTTTCTTTGGTAGCCTGCATCAGCCCGACGCTCACGCCCGCAGCCAGGCACCACCCCAGCCGCCCACTGCGGAGATACCGCCATCCGGCGCCGATGGCAGCCAGCGTGAAGAAGACCAGGAGCGTTTCGTGGATGTAGTAGCGGCTGTAGTAGACCATCGCGGGCGAGACGGCGGTCAACACGGCTGCGCAGACCGCTGCCGACCTTCCCACCGCATCGCCCAGCAGCCAGACCAGCAGGACAACGCCGGCGCCGAACACCACCGGCACGATGCGGTAGGTCGCTTCGCTCGTTTCGGCAAACGTCTCCGCGCGGCCCAGCCAGGCCGACGGCAGCGTGGCGTAGACCAGCGTGGGGCCGTGGAACTCGTTGGGATCGTAGGCATACCGGCCCCGCTGCCAAAGGTCGCGAAACCGGACCGCGTGGACCGATTCATCGGCGTGCATGGGCCGGTCGTCGAGCCGCGGCAACCGGAAGGCCAGGGCCCCGGCGCCGACCAGCAGTAGGATCAGAGCGAACGATCGTGGTTTCACTTGCCGGCCTTTCTGGGGGTTCTTCGAGGGGGACGAGCGTTATTGCCACTTCCGGCAAACCCATCTTCCGGATGGTACGCACTTGTGTTCCGAGCCCCTCGCGCAGCCACAACCCCTTGAAGAACTTGCACGCAGGGGCCTCCTCGTGGAAGAATGCGACTCAGCAAAGTCTGGGTCTCGCCCCTCGACCCTGGACTCTCGACTCTTTCCACTTGCCGCCACCCACCTCGCCCGAGACAGTATGCAACACAGCACGGACTTGCTCAAGGACGGTGCCCAACTGTTCCGCGCGACGTCGCCGACCACTCCCCCTGCAAAAGACCAAAGACCAATGACCAATGACCAATGGCGGAAGGAGAAATCCCATGAATCCATGCATGACACGAAGAACGTTCCACAAAGCCGGCGTGGCCGCTGCGTTCGGCATGACTGCTCTCCAGACCACCCGCGTGCTGGGCGCGAATGATCGCGTTCGGCTCGGCGTGATCGGGACGGGAAACCGGGGCCGCCAGGTGATGGACTTCTTCCTCAAGCACCCCGACGCCGAGATCGCCGCCGTCTGCGATGTGTCGAAGTCGGCGATGGACGAGGCCAACGCGAAGCTGCTCGGCGGCAAAGCGGCCGCTCAGGGCGACTTCCGCAAGATCCTCGACAACAAGGACATCGATGCCGTGCTCATCGCCACGCCCGATCACTGGCACGCCATCCAGACCGTAATGGCCTGCCGGGCCGGCAAGGACGTCTATTGCGAGAAGCCGCTCTCGAAGACGATCCACGAGGGACGAAGGATGGTCCAGGTCGCGCGCGAGACCGGCCGCATTGTCCAGGTGGGCACGCATCGCCGCTCGGGACTCTCGTATGCCGACGCGGCCAATCTGATCGGCTCGGACAAGATCGGCAAGGTCGCCGTGGCGCGCGCGTACGATACGACGAACATGTTTCCCCTGGGCATCGGCAAGGCCGCGCCGAGCGATCCGCCCAAGGATCTCGACTGGGAGATGTGGCTCGGCCCCCGGCCGCTGCGCCCGTTCCAGGCCACGATCACCCCCTTCAAGTTCCGCTGGTGGGACCTGTACGCCACGCGATTTGCCGACAACGGCGTGCATTTCATCGACATCATGCGGTGGCTGACCGGCGACGAACTCGGCCCCACGCTCATCTCCGCGCTCGGCGGGCGCTTCGTGATCGACGACGACCGCTCGGTGCCGGACGTCATGGAGGGGATGTTCCAGTTCGCCTCGGGGAGGATGATCGTCTTCGCACAGTACGAGACCAGCGGCAACCGGGCGCTGCCGCGGCAGGCGTTCGCGGAGTTTCGCGGCACCCAAGGGGCCCTTTACGCCAATGATGCGAGCTATGAAGTCTTGCCGGAACGCGGCGGCCGGTACCAGGACGACCGCGAAGCTCGCATGGAGCCGATCACCAAGGAGTTCGGCGAAGGCTACGCGCAGCACGTCCGCGACCACACGCGGAATTTCCTCGACTCGATCAAGACCCGCGCAAAGCCTCGCGCCGATGTCGAGATCGGCCACCGCTCCACGTCCATGGCGCTATTGGCCAACATCTCCCTGGCCACGCAATCCACGGTCCATTGGGATCCGAAGCGCGAGCAGATCACGAACAACCCCGACGCGAATCAACTCCTGCATTACGAATACCGCAAGCCCTGGACATTGGATTAAGCGACCTGGCACGAATCAGGAAGGAGAGCGGATCGGATCTCACGATTCGGGGCCTCCGCCGTTCCGTGTACGCAGTGGAAAGGACAGGAATATGGTGACAGCCCAGGAAGAACCTTCGGTCCAGGTCCGCAAGCGACAGCGCGGCGTGCGTTCCCAAGAGCAGCGGACGGGCACCCCGCTCAGCGTCCGCCGCGTCTGGCCCGGCCGGCCTTACCCACTGGGGGCGACGTGGGACGGCAAGGGCGTCAACTTCGCTCTCTACGCGGAGAATGCCGCCAAAGTGGAGCTTTGCCTGTTCGACTCGGCCGATGCCGAGCGAGAGAGCGTTCGCATCGCGATGCCGGAGCAGACGGAGCAGATCTGGCACGTCTATCTGCCGGACGTCATCCCCGGGCAGCTCTACGGTTATCGCGTCCACGGGCCCTTCGAGCCGGAACACGGCCACCGCTTCAATCCCAATAAGGTCCTTCTGGATCCCTATGCGAAATCCATCGGCCGGCGAGTCCGCTGGGACGACTCCCTCTTCGGATACCGCATCGGCGATCCGGCGGCCGATCTTTCCTTGGACCAGCGCGACAGCGCCCCCTTCGCCCCGCTGGCCACCGTGATCGATCCGGCCTTCACCTGGGGCGACGACCGCGCGCCTCGCACGCCCATGCACAAGACGCTCATCTACGAAATGCACGTGCGGGGCTTTACGATGCTGCACCCGGACGTGCCGGAGAATCTGCGTGGGACCTACGCCGGCCTGGCCTCCGAGCCGGCCGTCCGCTACCTCACCGAATTGGGCGTGACGGCGGTCGAGTTGCTGCCCGCCCATCACCACCTCGACGACCGTCACCTCTTGGAACGAGGGCTCTCGAACTACTGGGGCTACAACACGCTGGGCTTCTTCGCCCCCGAACCGCTCTACGACGCGCCGGGCTACGCCCTGGGCCCGGTGCAAGAGTTCAAGACGATGGTCCGCAACCTCCATGCGGCGGGGATCGAGGTGGTCCTCGACGTCGTCTACAACCACACGGCGGAAGGCAACCAGATGGGGCCGACCCTTTCGTTCCGCGGCATCGACAACGCCGCCTACTACCGCCTCTCTCCGGAGAACCGCCGCTACTACATGGACTTCACCGGCTGCGGCAACACCTTCGACATGACCAACCCACTGGTGCTGCAGCTTATCATGGACAGCCTCCGCTACTGGATCACCGAGATGCGCGTCGACGGCTTCCGGTTCGATCTGGCCAGCACCTTGGCCCGCGAGTTGCACGACGTGAACAAGCTGGGGGCCTTCTTCGACATTATCCGGCAGGATCCCATCATCTCCCAGGTGAAGCTGATCGCGGAGCCGTGGGACCTGGGCGCCGGCGGCTACATGGTCGGCAACTTCCCGCCCCTCTGGTCGGAGTGGAACGGCAAGTATCGCGACTGCATCCGGCATTTCTGGAAGGGCGACGGCGGTCACGTGGCCGAGTTCGCCACCCGGTTCTGCGGCTCCAGCGACCTCTACGAATGGAGCGGCAAGCGCCCGCACGCCAGCGTCAATTTCGTCACCTGCCACGACGGGTTCACCCTGGAGGACCTCGTCTCCTACGACCACAAGCACAACGAGGCGAACGGCGAGGGGAACCGCGACGGCGCCGACGACAACATCAGTTGGAACTGCGGTGCGGAAGGGCCGACCGACGACCCGGCAATCCTCGATCTTCGCGATCGCAAGAAGCGGAGTCTTCTGGCAACGCTCCTCTTCTCGCAGGGAGTGCCCATGCTCCTGGCCGGCGACGAAACCGGTAATACGCAGCACGGCAACAACAACACCTACTGCCAGGACAACGAGATCTCCTGGCTCGACTGGGACCTCGGCGATCGCCGGAAAGAACTCCTCGAGTTCACGCGCAGGGTCGTCGCCCTTTCCAGGGAGCACCCCGTGTTCCAACGCCGGCGGTTCTTCCACGCGCAGGCGATCACCGGCGCGGCCGCGCCGGATATTGCCTGGATCAATCCGGACGGCACCGAGATGACCGTGGAGGCGTGGCGGAGCGGCTTTGCAAGGTGCCTGGGCGTGGTCCTCTTCGGCGACAGCATCGATATCGACGAGTACGGCGAGGAGATCAGCGGCGATACGCTTCTCTTGGCGTTCAACGCCGATCACGCCCAGACGATTCCTTTTACCCTGCCTCAGACGGAGGAAAAGCAGCCCTGGTCCCTACTGCTGGATACGAGCGATCCGAAGGCGGAAGAAGTCAAACTGGAGCCAGGACACGAATTCGGTCTGAAGCCTTGCTCGATGGCGGTATTCCGGATGCTCCGCGCCGAATAGGGCCATTCCGAAATGCTGGGAAGGAATGCGTTACGGCTGCGGGTGCTTGATCCGCAGGTATTCGGCCAGCTCCGGGCGGTCGTAGGCCGACTGCCAGTCCAGTTCCGGCGGCCCGGTCAGCGCGCCCCCTTGCCGGTCCACCTGAAGAACGTTCTGCCACTGCCGGTCGCTCAATTGCGGATCGCCTTCAAGGACCGAGAGCAGGTACGGGACGTCGTTCATCACGAAGAGCGACCCGGACACGCTTCCTCGCAAGAAGGCCCGCGGGCCTTTGTAGTGTTGTGGATTGTGCGGCACGACCTGGATGACGTAGGGCGAACTCCGCGACCAGGCTTCCAGGTAGTTGCGATAACGGGCCGGGGCGTCGGCATGGCGCGCGGCAAAGACCACCGCCTTGCGGAAGTTGCCGGGGTCGGACTGTCGCATGGCCCGGTCGGCCACCTGGATCAGCGAACGCCGCAGGCGATCGTCGCCCGTAAGATAGAAGTATTCCAGCAGCCCGTGCCCGGCCCCGAAAGTCCAGAAGAACATGTTGCCGCTGTTGACGTCCTCGTTCTGAGCGGTGCACTCGATGGCTGGGAAGCGGACCTTGGGCGACTCGCAGATCCCGTCGGCGGTCAGGAACGAGGGGATGTACTTCGCCAGCATGGCCGCGACCGCATCGCTGCCGGTCATCTCCCAGAAGGTCAATAGGCCCTGGAGCCGGCCGCTGTGCGAGGCGTGGATCGTGACATCTCGCTGCGAATAGATCCGCTCGAAGAGTTGGCGCGCGAAATCACGGCTCCGCCCGTCGCCGGTAAGGTAGTAGACGTAGCGGAATTCGGAATGGGTGGTCTGCCGTTCTTCGTGGTTCCCGTCGCTCCAGTGCTGCACGCCGTGGCGCGTGCCCAGGCCGAGCCAGGCCCCGTCGTGCCGCATGTCCACATCGCGGAAGTGGCGAGCCATGGCCTCGGCAAAGAAGAAGAGTTCGCGGTCGCCCGTGCGGAGATATTGGTTCTGCATGTACAGGCCCGGCAACCCTTCCGTGTTGTTCCAGCCCCAACGGCCGTTGTCGAATGCCCACTCATGGTCGGGCTCGTAGTCCTGCACCGCCCACTTCGATACGTTGAGCTTCTCGCGGTCCTTGGCGGAGGTATTGACCAGTTCCTCGAGCTTGTCGCTGGGAATAATCGAGCCATAACCGGTCTTGTAGTGGTGCTGGACGTCGCCGTAATCCCAGAAGCCGTACCATCCCCAGAGCTTCTGGTGGTGGAGCCAGAACCGTGCGTAGTGATCGAGATTCGCGTGGGCACGGGGGAACCGGTCCGAACCGGGAAGCGACTGGGGGAGCACCACGCCGCTGTTGACATACGCATCGCCGCCGGCGAAGACCAGCGGCGGACGCTGGAAATCGGCGGCCACGGAGGCCACCTGGGCGGCATCAGCCTCGGGCCCGTGGAAATAGAGCAACACCTCGTGGGTCTTCGAGATGCCGACGATCGGAGCTTTGGCATAGAAGCTGTCGGGCACCCACCGGCTGTCGGACCGCACCGACTCGCCCTGGGCAAGGTGCGGATAGTTCGAGTAGCGGCGGATATCCATCACCGGCCCGCTCTCCGGCCAGAAGCAGGCCGTGAGCCGGTTCTTTTCGAGATCGGCCGCAAGTTCGTTGGGGAATTGCTGCCACATGTCGCGGAGCACCAAGGCGATGCCCCCTTGCCGCCCGCTCAGGTCGAGCCAGCCTCGACAGCGGTGTTTCGTCTCATCGGCCCGCACAAATCGCTCGCCGGCCCCTTGGTGCCACGCCTGGTAGCCGAGATGGCTGTGCTGCTTCAGCCCGGCGCGGGCGCCCGGTGGCAACGCGACCGGGCCGTCCTGGCCGCCGACGGTCACTCGGGCCGCTTCCGCGGGGGCCAGTGGCAGGTTGATCCCCATGCGGCGGACGAAGGCTGCGCGGGGATCCTTGTGCAGGAACTCGACGGTATGGAACAGACGGGCCACGGACCGTCCGGCGTAGGCTTCCAGGCGAAGGATCACACGGCTCGGCTCCTTGGCGGTCGTCATGCCTTCCAAGCGAACGACCGCGCGCAGCGGGCCGGATTCCTCCAGTTGGATGCTTTCGGCGACAAGACCACCGTCATCCGGCGTTCCCTGGGCATGGCTTGTCATGCAAGGGTAAGTCGATCCGGTCCGCAGGAAGTCGACGAAGCTGTTCGCACCCTCTGCCAACATCTCGCGGCCCTGCAACCTGGCACTTCGCAGCCAGCATGGTCCGGGCGCGAGTTCGAGCTGAAGCGGGCCAGTATCGATCGATACGCTGCCGGCTTGCTGCGCGGCAGATAGGGCTGTCTTCGGCGTGCCCATCCGAACGCTGCCGCTGTAGTCCAACCGGTAGCCGCTCTTCGATCCGTCGCGGCGCGTGAGGTCGAACGGCAGCACGCCGCCCTCGCCGGCGGCGCCGTGCACCACACCGCCGTCGGCGGGAAAGACCAGCAGCAGCCACTTGACCGACTTGTCGGGCCAAGAACCGACTGCGTGGGTCTGGAGCGGTACGTCGGCGCCGTCGTGCCGGAGCCGTACGTGGCCCGGGTCCTTCAGAGCGCCCTTGGGCAGCGGCACGCCGCCCGCGACCAGGGGCGACTGGCCATCCGCGGCCGGAGCATCGAGCAGGTTGAGGCTCTCCAGAGGGAGAGTGTTTCGCGGCGGCGGCTCGCTGGCGAGCTGATCGACGCCCCAGTGCCGCGCCAGCGCCAGGTCGGGACACCGCTCGGCCGGCTCGCCGACAAAAGCCATCCAGTCGGTGACGTGCGGTTCACCCAGTACGGCCGAGGCCTGGGGCGAGCGGACGTCCAGCGCGGACGAGCCCGGATGCCAGAGGCAGATCGCCGCTTCTCCAGGGCCATCGGCGTGGACGCGCAGGGATTTCGGAGCCCGCGCGGCAAAACCGCGATAGGCGAAGAGCAACCCGGCTTGCTCGTCGTAGACGGCCATCCATCCCGGCGCCTTGAGCCCTCGCTGCATCGACAGGGGGCACGTCGCCTCGCTTTCCGCGCGCCAGACATGGAAGTCGCATGCAGTATTCTGGTCGATGGCGAAAAGCCGCCACAGATTGTGGTCCGGCTCCGGAAGCAGGGTGCCGGTCGGTGCGACGTGAAACTGAAACCAATGCCGCGTATTCCACTGCACGCCCCGATCGCCCGGCTGTACAATCCGCTTGCGTTGGTTCATCGCCAGCGGCAAGCGAACAGAGACGCTGCGAAGAAAGCGGTTCCGGAACTCGCCCTTGGCGTCCAATTGCGTCTTTGCCGTCAGCAACGGGCTCCCTGCCGAGGCGGACAGGGTCAGCGAGCAGTCGATCGCGTCGCCGCTGCCGAAATCGAGACGGCCGGAGAACGTGGCGGTAAACTCCCCGTCGGTTGGACGATAGGCATGTTGGTCCGGCTGCCAGGCGGCCGCGATGATCTTGCCCGCGGCGAAGTCCCGCCAACCGTCATACTGGTCCGACTCGAAGACCTCGGCGGAGAGAAGCGGCCTGGTATTCTCGGCGACCAGCGACTTTTCGCCGATCTTGAGCGACTGGATCGCGCCCTCGTCGCGCAATTGGAAACGCATCGCACCGGTATCGACCGCCACACCGCCGGGGACGTCGACCACCTGCAATTTCGCGCCCGGCACGGCCAGGCCGGGCAGCCGGACCTCGGTGCCGGGCGTGTCGGTCGGCAGCGGCACGTGGGCCTGCCGGTAGATCCGGAGCTCGTCGATCCGGCCTTTGAGGAAGAACGTGCTGCCGGACTTGGAGCCGATGAACAGATCGCCGCCGGGTGAGAGGTCGTGGTCCCAATTCTGCCGGGCGACCTGTTTGCCGTCGACGTAGAGGGTCGCGGCCGG
>JABWBD010000019.1 GCA_013360685.1 Pirellulales bacterium | reverse complement strand
CCGCCTCGCCATCGATCGCCAGGGCATCCTCTACGTCCAAGCCGACCTGGCCCGCCGCCCCACTCCCCAGATCATCGCCGACGGAGTGGAGCACTATCG
Source organism: Pirellulales bacterium (assembly GCA_013360685.1). GTDB lineage: Bacteria > Planctomycetota > Planctomycetia > Pirellulales > Thermoguttaceae > JABWBD01. Next base: position 39,069 of record JABWBD010000019.1, on the reverse strand, counting down.
TCAGTTCCGTCCCCACGCCTTCGGCGTCGAAGCCAATCAGTTCCAAGAACTCCTCGGGCGCGAGTTCGTCGCGGAGTTCCGCCGTCAGGGTCTCCTCGGCGTGAATCCCTGGCTGATCGACAACAGCGCCAACAAACGCGTCCGCATCCGTCGCCTCGGTCCGCTCCTGGCCGCGCGGCGTATTCGGATGAAGTCCGACTGCCCCTCGACCCGGCTCCTGGTCCATCAGCTCCAGGAATTTCCGATCGGTGATCACGACGACGGTCCCGATGCCTTGGAAATGGCCGTCCGCTTAGCCGAAGAGCTCCTCGCCGGATCGCACGACGACGGCCTCGGCAACCGTCTGCCGGTATGAAAACCAATACGAAAGGAGTCCAGCCAGACAGAAACGACCGCCATGAGATGTCCAACCATGCCGCGCTGGTCATCAAACACTCCCCCTGCAAATGACCAGTGACCAATGACAAAACACGCTCTGTGTTGCTCCTCATCGAGGAGCCCGCTCTTTGACAATTGAAACAGCAGACTTCAATCGCAAGTCCTGGCAGCTCCAAACGCCGGGCGGGACCTGATGCGAGTTGTTGCATCGCGCGTCCCGCCCGGCAGCCCAAGCATTTCGTAAAGTTTCTCCTCGACGCCGTGAAGAGCCGGCAAGAACCGATCGAACCGGTGGAAGTTGGCCACAGCACAGCCGGCCTGTGCATCCTGGGGAACATCGCCCAGGTCCTCAAGCGCAAGTTCACCTGGGACCCGGTCGCCGAACAGAGCACCGACGAGGAGGTCAACGGAATGCTCGAGCGAGCGATGCGCAAGCCGTGGGTGATTGGACACTTCTCCAGCCCGTCCAGGATTTGGCCGATTGCATCCCGACCGTGCGATGGCACCATTGATATCCGACTTACGGAAGCGGCGATCGACGGCGTTCCAGAGTCGCATTTTCATTGGACAGGATCTCCAGGCAGGCAAACCTGCGGTGGTGTGGCCGGAAGGTCCTGCCGATACTTGCGTTCAAGAACTGAGAGCACCTGGTCGGCTTTACGAAGCTCCGTCTCGGAAATCGCAGCCGGCCTGGAAGCGCGAACCCGGCCATCTCTGAACAGGCAGTCGAGAAGCTACGAGAGAGTGACCTGCATACGCCCTCACCTCAGCGAGCCGCAGGGATGATGGGATATTGGCAGACTTCACCGCCCAACCGACCTCGATACGCGCAAGCAGCGCGGCGAAAGCGAGCCGGTTCGCTCCCTCGCCGCCGTCGACTCCGTGATCGCGTCCTGGTCGGCAACACCTCCGCTCCGCGCGAACCAACCGGCCATGCCATCGGATCACCCGCCCGCCGCCGTCGTCCGGCTCCCCTCCGGCAACTCCGTTTTCACGGGAACCGGCGAGGATACGCGGTACTGCCCCGGCTGGTCGAGCGTTACACAGGCCGTGTACGGCCAGACCACCTCATCGCCGACACCATAGTCGTAGATCTCGAACCACGAATCCTTGGGAAACGCCTGCGCGAGCTTGTCCGCCTTCGCCTCCGGATGGAGCTTCGCGTCGAGGACCACCGCCTGCTTGCCCCTCGCCTCCAGGATGCGGTATTCCGCCGTGCGGTCCGCGTTGGTCACGCGCGCACCGTGATAGTAGCGAAATCGCTGAAGGGTGAAGGGGGTATTCGTCTGGATGCGATGGTCCGCCGCCCCGGTGGAACGGCCGATGCCGATCCGCGAGTCCCAGTTCAAACGGAGTTCAGCGCCGCCGGCAACCGATTTGGCTTCCAATACCTTGTAGGCGATCCTGCGGTCCGGGTTGGTAATGAAGATCTCGGCGCCGACCATTGCCGCAAGGACCGGCGGCGCCGGCTCCACGGTGATTGAGTCGCCGGCGCGGTCCACCCGGACGATCTTGCCGCAGTACTCGGGGCTGTCCAGCGCAATGCCGAAGCGTCCCTTGGCCAGACGCGTTCCACCGACGAGCGAAATTGCCTCGGGAACACCGTCTTTCTCGCGATAGAAGCCGAACCGGCCGGCAAACTGGATTCCGCCCTCGGCGGTGCGGGTCACGGTCGGATCGGCCGAGAAGAGTGCAGTGTCCTTTCGGTCGGCCAACTGGACCTCGCACCCTCGCGCGGCGAAGCCCTGCTCGTCGGCCTCCGAGAGTTCCAGCGGGCGAACGGCCAAAACGGCCGGAGTTCCGAAGTGTGGCTCGATCAGGCTGACTACCTGGGTCCTGGTCGGCGCCTCGGCCTTGTTGTGGAGCATGATCCACTTCATTTCGTAGGGTCCGCCGGCGGGCGAGCGGCCGTCGCAGATGTTTACTTCCGCTCCGTCGGCGCTGGGCACGGTGAGCCTGAGGTGGAGCCCTTCGCCCGTCTTCAGCTTCCAGTCGGCCCACCAGGGGCCGGACGGTTTGCCTCGCTCGACGTTGTAGAGGTGGGCGAAACCGAACATCGGCCCGCTGAAACCGTAAACGCTCTGGCCGCAGCCGTTCTGCTTGAGCCACTTGGGATCGCCGTAAGGCACATCGGGGCCGGCCAGGGTGCCGCCTTGCTGTTTGGAGAGCGTGATCCCGCCGGTCGTGAAATCGCCCTCCTGGGCATGGAAAGCCCACCAGTGGTCGGTACCGCCCGAGACGCGATAGAAATCGAGGCAATAGAAGCGGTCCGGCGCGATATCGACCAGCGCCACGAGCCGCCGCTGCCAGTCGTTCGGCGGCAATTCGTAGCCTTGCCCGCCGTCCACGCCATCGGACATGGCCTGCGCACGAGCCTCCAGCACGCGTACCGGGCCGGCTTCGGCAAACAATTGCGGCCGTGCGGTCATCGTTGTGAAGGGTATCTGGCGCGCGACGTTGTGGCTGGTCCAGGAATGCTCCCAATAGTTCCAGTTCCGCGGATAGCCCATGTGGCACAAGAGCACTCCCTGGAAACCTTGGAGGCCGATGTCCAGGATGTCGTCCTGGGTGTGGCCCCGTGCCCGGCCGTACATCATCCACAGGGCCCGCTTGTCGTCGCCTTTGCCGCCGCGGAGAATGCCGATGCCGTAGCCGTCATGGAGAGAACTGCGGTCGTTCCAGTCGTCGGGCCATTGGGCGGCCTCGCGCTGGAGATCTTCCTTGGTGAACGGGAAATCGGCCGAAGGGCTCCAGCCGGGCGTATGGACCAGGGCCCAGGCGAACTTCGGATCACGGAACATCCGGTACGCATGCTCGAACGCCGCCGCGTCGGCGCTGTGCCAAGCGATCTTGGATTGCTTCGAATAGGCAGGAACGCTGCCGCCGTCGCCGATATAAGGATAAATTCGGTCGATCGTCACCGTATCCATGCAGAAGTCGAAGATATGGCGGTAGCGGCGGATCTTGTTCAGCGCCGGGTATCTCGCTTCCGTGTAGACGTCGGGCCGGGACTGCCGGAGCCGCTGGATGCCTTCGACGATCGGCGTCATGTGGATCACGTGCGCGGAGTTGTAGCCGCCCGTCGATTCGTAGGGGGCACCGTCGCGGAAGTAGTCGTTGGGGACAAACACGCGCATGCGGCCCTCGCCGTCGTAGAGCCAGTCGGTAAAGTCGGTCCCTCGCGCGTAGTTCAGCACGATCGCCGCCCGCACGATCGCTTCCTGCTCGCCCGGTTCATTCGTGGCCAGGGCCCCATCCATGACTCCCTGCATCCAGACCGCGAACAGGTTCTCTTCGACAAAGCGGCGGACGTCTTCGTGGGTGTTGACGTCGAAGCCTTTTTTTTGCAGGAAAGGAATGATGTCCTGGTCCTCCCCGATCACCGGGAAAATCCGATCGTAGGCTTCGGCGTGGCTAACCAACTGGCCCGGCTGCTCGATCGAATAGGTCGTAAACCCGCTCGATCGCAGGAACGGCCCTTCGGAGAACAGTCCCTGCCCGAACCGCTCGACCTGGCTGACGCTGTTGCGGTGGCGATGCTGCGTCATGGTGGCCAGGTAGGCGTATTCCTCGGCCAGGCGGCAAAGGGCGACGAGGGCTTTATGGGCGTAGCGACGGTCGCCCGTGCCGACGTAGGCCACCGCGCAGCCCGGCGCGACGGTCATCATCCGGCGGCAGTAGAACTGGCTCAGTTCCGCGATGAACCCGTATTTCTCGCCGTTGTGAAGACAGGCTCCGCCGATGCCGTCGTCGGGAAACTCGCCGCGGGTCATGTCGCCCGCCGCGAAGCCGTTCGACGGATATTCCTCGTTGCCGACCGGGCAGCGGATCTTCCATCGCCAGGGAAACGATCCGTCCATGTCCCAGGGATAATACGCGCGCTCGCGGTAGATCTCCTTGCCGTGGACCGGGCAGCCGTGCTGGATATTGGTCCAATGCCAGCGGGGAATGGTGCTGTCGGGCTGCATGGCCCAGATGGCGTCGTCGGAGACGTCGAGCCAGCCGCCGCCGGATTTCGCCTTCGGCGTCTTGGCTTCCGCACCTGTCGGAAAGATCTGCGACGGTTTCAACTCGGGGAGTCGTTCCCCCAGCGGCCAGCGGCGGGGAAGCCGCACGCCCTTGAGCTCGCGCGGCGCTCGCAAGTCGTCAAACGACCAGATCTCCACGGGCACGACGATCTCGCCCGCGGGATGCGCGAAACGGATCTCGGCCTTCGGCGCCGGCTTCAAGGACCGGAAATAGAACTTGCGGGTTTCGGTCGAGGCCGGGGCCGGAGTGTGATCGAACATGGCGACCGTCTCGGGCGCCGTCACCTGGATGTCGGGGGCGTCGGCGGGGACTTTCAGCGCGACCATGAACATCCGCCCGACGCCGACCACGTCGGGAGCGTAGAGGATGCGGTCGTCGGCTGCCGGCGCATGTCCGGGCAGGAGAAACGAACCGAGAAGCAAAGCCAACGCATGGACGATCGAACGGTTCATGGGTCTGGGGCCTCCATCTTGAAGTCCTTGCTGTCGATCGCACTGGGCACGGGGCCATTGTAGCCGGCCTCGCAAGTGGTAAACAAGCTGGCCCGAACGGAGCGCGCAGCAAATGCTTGTGGCGCGGATTGCCAACGGGGTCGAGAATCGAGGAGCACATTGCTTGACCTCGCCGTGGCGGAGTGGTTGGGACAACTGCGCGCGGTCTTGTCTTGCGATCGTGGCGTCGTGGCTCGGCTGTGCTGATCTCGGGTGTGTACTTGGACGTATGTATAGAATATGGAGGGGCGTTGCGAAACTGCGGGTGGTGAATGGGAAACGATCGGTCGGGCCGTTTTCGCGTCCAGGGCTGCGCCCTTCGCGACAGGCTCTGCGGCCCATTCATGCACCACCTCCCTCCCCCTGTTGGGCGATGTCAACCTGCAAAAATCCCCCAAGTCCCAACTCCTGATCCACAGCACATTTACAATGACCGTTGACCAATGACCACTCGCCCCATTTCCCAAACACGTCGCCCCTGGCTCCGCTGGACGCCCCACCCCGGGGCCGGGACTGGTCCAGCCTTCCTCGATGATTTAGAATACGGTCCCCACTCCGAGTGGTCGGCAGGCTTTGATGGAGATGTTTTGCTATGCCCTATCTGTTGACCGTCGTCGAGGGACCGGCCTCGCCCGAGCGCTGCCAACTCGGCGATAACGAGGTCGTCATCGGGCGCGAGAGAACGTGCGGCGTCATGATCGATTTCCCCGCGGTCAGCCGCCGCCATGCCCGGCTGGTCCCCGACGCAGAGGCATGTTGGATCGAGGATCTCGGCAGCCGTAATGGCACATACGTCAACGGCAGCAGGGTCGATCGTCGCCTGAAGTTGAAGCCGGGCGATCGTATCGTGATCTGCGAGACGACCTTCGTGCTTCAGTCGGCCGACGCGTCGGCGGAGGACAGCGCCATCGCGCACGACGGCGGCAGCGTCGTCTCCAGCCTCGACGCAACCAGCACCCTCAGCGTGCTCCGCGGTTCTCCCGCCGAAGCGAGACTCGAAGCAATGCTCCGGATCACGCAGGCATTAGGTCCCACGCTCGAGTTCCAGAAAGTGCTGGGCCAGATGCTCGACGGCCTGTTCGACATCTTCCCCGCCGCCGACCGCGGACTCGTCCTGCTGCGCGAACGGGAACGCCTCATCCCTCGAGCCATGAAGCTGCGGCGAGAGTCGTCCGAGAACGTCCGCTACAGCCGGACGATCGTCGAGAAGGCGCTCGCCCAGCGGCAGGCGATCCTCAGCGAGGACGCGCGCCAGGACATCGGCATCCCGTCCGAGAGTCTCATAAGCCTTCCCATCCGCTCGGTGATGTGCGCGCCCTTGCTCGCCCAGGATTCGACGGCCCTGGGCGTCATCCAACTGGATACCGACGATCCGCGGAGGCGGTTCAACGCCAACGACCTGCAGATCCTCTCCACCGTGGCCATCCAGGCCTCGATGTCGATCCAGTTCACACAGATCCATCACGAGCGAATGAGACATGCCAAGCTGGAGCGAGAACTGGAACTGGCAAAGCAGGTCCAGCACAGTTTCTTGCCCGTGGAAAACCCCGAGATCCCGGGCTATCGCTTCTGGTCGCATTACCAATCCGCCAACCAGGTGGGAGGCGATTTCTACGACTATCTCAGGCTCCCGGGCGGCCATTGCGCCGTGCTCCTCGGCGACGTCGCCGGCAAAGGCGTTCCCGCCGCGCTGATGATGGCGAAGGTCTCCGCCTGCTGTAAATTGGCGCTGTTGGCCAATCCCACGGATCTCTGCAAGACTATGGCCGCCGTCAACGCCGAGGTCTGCGGCTCCCAGGCCGGCGTCCGCTTCGTCACCCTCGTGGTCTGCATCCTCGACCCGGCGACCCACGCGATCACGCTGGCCAGCGCGGGCCACATGTCTCCCATGGTCCGCCGGCGCGATGGAAGCGTCGAGGAACCGGCGGATCTCCAGGTCCGCGGCATTCCGCTGGGAGTGATGCCCGAGTTCGCCTACACGACCACGCAGATTCAACTCCACCCGGGCGAGTGCGCCGTTCTCTACAGCGACGGGCTCAGCGAAGCGATGAATTCCGCGGGAGAGCTCTACTCGACCGGTCGCATCCGCCGGCATCTGGAGTCCTCCGAAACGAAAGAACCTGCGGATCTCGCCAAGTCCTTGCTGGACGACATCCGCCAACACGTGGCGGGCAGCGAACAATTCGATGATATGTCGCTGGTCATCTTCGGACGCGTTCCCGAGTGAGGACCGCCACGTTCAGAGGAAGCCCATGACACGACGAATCTCCGCTGCCGTTTGCGCATCACTCTTGATCGGGTTCCTCGCGTGGCCGCCCGGCGCCGAAGCCGAAGAAGAGCCCCTCCGGACACCCGGCATGGCCGGCGGCTGGCCGGAACTCTCCGAACCTGCCGCACGGGAACGGTCCCAGGGCGTCCACGAGAAACTCATGCTCGTCAGTTGGGGCGACTTGATCATCTTCTACGGCCCGGAAACCGACGCCGCCCTCTACAACCGCGGCCAGATCGAGCGGATGATGTCCTCCTGGAAACGCAGCGGATTCACCCAGGTCTACTGGAGGGCCGAAAACCTGCCCATGCCCGATTGGAAGTGGAACCAGTCCTCGATCTACGCCGAGGCGAGCCTCATCAAATCGGAGGCGGACAAGATCCACGCGGCCGAAGACACGACCCTCTCCGCCAGAGAACTCGCCGGAAAGATGGGACTGAAGTTTTTCTTCTGGCACAGCATCTACGACGAAGGAACGCCGCCGGACAAGAAACACCGGTTCTGGACCGGGTTTCCCTGGCGGCACACGTACTTCGACGACCACCCCGGTCTGGAGAACGTCGATCGCAAAGGCGAAGTCCAGTGGGGTGTGCCGGAAATGGCCTACCCCGCGGTACGAAAACGAAAAATCCACCAGTACCTGGATTTCGTCGCCAAGTACCATCCCGACGGCGTGCTGGTCTATCTCCACTCCCACTCCAGCCCCGGACTCGACGGCGACCAGTACGGGTTCAACAAGATCATCGCCGACGAGTTCAAGAAACGCCACGGAGTCGACATCCTGACCGACCCGCGCTTCGACTATGCCGATCCGCGTTTTGACCGGAAGGACGCAATGGTCGAGAAGTGGCGCGATCTGCGCGGCGAGTACCTGACCCAGTTTCTGCGCGAGCTCGGAGCCGAGCTCAGGAAAGTGGACCCGCGGGTCCGGATCGCCGTCAACACGCAGGGCGGCGATTACTTCGGCCCGCCGTTCGGCAACATGAAGATCCATTGGCGGACCTGGATCCAGGAAGGCTTGATCGACGTGCTCATCGTTCGCACCTGGATGGCGGGCGGTTGCGGCGCCTACGATTTCAGGAAAGAAAACTATCTTACCTGGGGCGACGGCGCCATCGGGGTCACGCCCTATGAAGAGATCCGCAACGAGATCGAACGGAGCGGCAACAAGGTCCAACTGATCAGCAGGTCCAGGAACTACATCCCCGGGGCCGACGGCTATTACGACGCCGCCAACCGGGACGTCGCATCGGTCAAGAGCCAGCGCCAGGAGCAGCTCGCGGCAAACCTGAAGCGACACGGCAAGATCGCCTGGATCGATCAGGACTTTCAATCCGGTCCGCTGGAAAAGACCGGTTGTCTCGACTACCGGACCGGCAGCCGGCGCTACTACATCGGCGATCCTCGCTACTACGCAAGCCGGAACCGCTCGCCCGGCTTCGCGGGCCCGCTGACCCTGGATCCCGCGCAAAGCCCGGCCCTGGTCGATGTCTCCGGCAAGGGAGGCGCCGGCATGGCGGCCTGTCTCCGGGAAAAGGGACTTGGACTGGAGATTACCCGGCGGACCGGTTCGAGCTGGCCGGACGATCCGATCTCGAAAGGCAAGGCCGTCGTCGGCTTCGACCTCATGCGGCAGCCCGGATCCGAGTGCGGAATGTCTCTGCTCCACGACAGGCGAGGCGGCCCCGGTCTGCCGGCTGCCACGGAGCAAAACCTGCAACTGAAAATCGACGGCAAGGGAGTTCTTTCCGTCTGGAACGGCAAGCAGTGGTCGACGACCGGCCGTACCGTCGCGGAAGGCGCCTGGACGACCGTGTGCCTGGACGTCGATCTCGAGTCCGAGACGTATGGACTTCGCATCCAAGGGCAGTCCGGTGCGTCGGGGAAGATCCAGGCCGACAAGCTCGTCTTCGATGGATTGGCCTTCGCCTGTACAAAAGGCGAGATCCACGTCGACAACGTCCAAACGCACTGGTCCTGGTAATGTGCCATCGCATCCTGCTCACGGTCCTGGCCCTCCTGCTTGCCTCGGGATTCACGCGTAGTGCCGATATCTACGTCGATCCGCACACTGGCGACGATGCTGCCGACGGTCAGTCGCCGGCGGCCCAAGGGAAGAGCGGGCCGGTGCAGACCATCCTCCGTGGAGTGCGGCTCGCCGGGCCCGGCGATACCGTCCACCTGGCGAAGGCCGTCTATCGGGAAAGCGTCGACCTGACCGGCAAGAAGGGAGAACCGGGCAAGCCGCTGGTGATCGACGGCCACGGCGCCGTGATCGAAGGATCGCGCGAGATCGACCCGGCCCAGTGGCAGAAAGTCGCTCCCGGACTGTACCGCAACACGACGCTCTTCGACCGCCCGCTGCGGCGGCTCGAGGAGTGGGGATGGCGATGGTTCTTCCTCTTCGATGGCCGGATGAACCGCATGGGCCGCTGCATGAAGGGAACCAACGCCCCGTACAAGAGCCCTTCCGAGTTGAAGCCCGGCGAGTGGACCTACCAGAAGGACGACGATCACGCCTTCTATGTCCGGATCGATCCGTCCCAAGAACTCTCCGAATGCCGCATCGCCACGCCTTGGCTGGTCAACGGCGTGTCCGTCCATGGCGCGGTCCACGACCTGGTGGTCCGGAATTTGACGGCGACCCATGTCCTCAACGACGGCTACAACATCAGTCCGACTCCGGCGGGAGCGGCCATCGGAGACGTCCTCTTTGAAAACATCTCCTCGATCGAGTGCGGCGACGACGGCCTCAGCGCGCACGGCGACAGCACCGTGCGGGTCGATGGGTTCTTTTCCACTGGCAACGGTACCGGGCTCTGCACCGTGGGCAACTCGGTCAATACCCGGCTCTTCATCAAGGACAACGTCGGCTACGAGGTCTATTTCTATCCGGGCGCCGGCCCGAACAGGCACGAAATCGCCAATAGCCGCATCCAGTGCGGTGCCGACAACGGTTTGCTGGTCCAGGGCGGCAAATCGCCCGCGGACATCTGTGTTCTCAGGCTCGACAACGTCGTGGTCCAGCCCGCTCCGGACAACCCTCCCGCTTCCATCCGTCTACGGGTCGCGGACCGCGCGCGGCTGGAAGGGCGGCACGTGACGCTCGTCGGCCTCGCGCTGGCGATCGGCGGACAGGGAGCATTACTGACCTATTCCGTGATCGCCGGCCCGGGATCCTCGATCGAAACAGGGCCGGGCATCGCGTGGGAGGCCGACCGCAATATCTACGATCTCGTGCACTTCCGCTTTGGGCCCACGACCTACCAAGGCCCCGAGTTCCAGCAATACCAGCAGGCCGGCGGCCAGGACTCGCATTCGCGATGGCAGGCCGTAGACGCAGCGGCCCTGCTCAGTGGAACGCTGCGACTGAGAATCGACGGAAAACCGATCGGGGCGGACCTGGCCTCGTTCGCGCAGTGACTTCTACGGGTCACCTCGCCGCTTCCACCATTTCGCGGATTGTCTCCTCCAAGAGCGGGCGGCCGCCAAACTCCATTCCCAGCCGCCGGATCTTGTCGGTGACGATCTGGTTCTTCGGCGCGCTCGGCTCGCCTTCAATCCGGCTGTTGCCGCCGGAGATCTGCCGCGCGATCGTTGCCACTTCGTGGTGCGAGACGTAGCGATCGTAGCAGTTGTAGACCTGCCCGGCCACGCCGCCCGCGGTGAGAAGCATTTCGACGGCCCGGGCCACGTCGGCCGCGTGGACCTCCTTGCCGCCGCCGGTGCACTCCACGTCCTCTCCGCGCACAACGGCCTGGACCAGGTCAAACCACTTGCTCTCGTGGACCGGCCTGGCCATCCCGTAGATGCCCGTCGGCCTCAACGCGCAGATCGCATAGCCGTTGCCGAGTCCGTAACTGTAGACAAACTGCTCGATGGCCGCCTTGTGGGCGCCGTAGTGGCTGGTGGCCCAGGTGGGATGCGTTTCATCCAGCTCGCGGTCCTGCAGGATGATCTCGTGGACCGCGCAGGTGGAAATGAAGACGAAACGGCCGGCGCCGGCCCGCCGCGCGGTGTCGATCAGCCGCAAGCTGCCGAGGACATTCCGATCGACGTACTCGACGAGGTTCCCCTCGGCGCCCCGAAAACCCCCGCCGGGGTGAAACAGCGCGGCGTGCACGACGGCACTGCACCCTTCGACCAGCGAACGGGTCGACTTCGCGTCACCGAGTTCCCCTGGCACCCATTCGATTCGCGATTCGACCTGGTCGAACCCGCCACGGTCGCTGCCGGACCGATACCAGCAACGGCAGGTGTGCCCTTGGGAAGCAAGCCGGAGTGCAATATAGCGACCCAAGAACCCGGTCGCCCCAGTAATGGCAATGTTCATAGTCCGGAAGAGATCTTCGACGAGGCTTTCCCCTGGTGCCCCAACAACCCGGCGAATTCTACACGTCGGCACCCCGGGAGGATTCCAAGGCCGCCGCCCGATGGATTTTACACCCTCGACGGCGATTCAGACACTTTTGCCGGTCAGGCCTTCGGAACAAGGCCGATGGCCGCAGCGATAGCTCTAGTAGGTGGTTCGGTCTGCCCGCGAGTATCGCCCCAACTCTCTTGACCTGTCGCCGCCTTAAGCGGCGGGGTCCGGTCGGGCTTGCCCGCACTTCTTACCTGCCATTTGGACATTTTACAACGCGAGTTGGTGCACCGCTGGGTTGTTCGGTAGCTTCGCACTCCGGCCGGCAACTGTAACTCCTCTCCAAAAAACGACTTGCATTCTCCAGGCCGCCGCGACTCGGTGGCCGTTCGCCATCCGGCACGGCAGTTGCTTCTCCATCCACCGACCAGCACACGCTGGATCCGGAGATGTGCGACTCCGCAACCTCTTCTCTTCTTCAAGCAATGGAGTGCTTGTCATGAAACGGTTGTCCCCGGTCCGGTCGCGTCGTATGGCCGCCGCGGCCTTTCTCGTTGCCGGTTCCGCGATGAACCATGCGGCTGACGTCAACCCGCGTCGGTCCTCGCATGCCTTGCGGCACGCCCAGGTGGCGGCTATTGATATTACACAGTCCTTCCGCTGCCATCCCGGCGTCGTGCGCGCGATGGACGAACTCAAGGGTTGCCGCGCGGTCCTGGCCGATCAGATGGTGGCGGCCCGGCGCGAGCTGCACGAAGCCAGGCAGCGGCTCGGCATGTTGGATCCGGAGTCCGAAGCCCACCGCCTCGTGGCGGCGAGGATCGCCCGGCGCGAGGCCCAACTCCGCGAGCGGATCGAGAGAGCAAGATGCGAATTCCGCCAGCAGCAATCCAGGATCTACGACGCCACGTATGACGCCCTTGTCGACACCATCGCCCAATACACCCAGATCCATGATTTCACCCCCAACTGCCGTGCAGAGTCGGGACACGCTGCCGCGCAGCGGAGTTGAGCACTTGGAGTGTGCGGCTTGGAGGCGAGAAACGCCTTGCCCGGCAGGCAGGGGCCGAAGGGGTTGGGGCGGTGTACCAATACCATCCGCCGCTTGTTCGGACCATCGCCGCCGAGTGGAGGATTCGGACGATCGGGCAGTTCGTCGCGAAACACATGAGTTGCAGCGGTCTCTCTTTCCGGTCATACGATGCTGACGTTGGTCAACACGAACCGCATGACTCCGCCGATCGCGCCGATCGGTTTAGACTACCTCGCCTGCGCCGCTCGGCGGCAAGGCGAAACGGTGGACATGCTCGATCTGTGCCTGGTCGATGATCCGGCCTGCTCGCTCCGCGAATACTTTGCACACAGCCAACCGGAGCTCGTGGGGCTGTCGTTTCGCAACATCGACGACTGCTTCTGGCCCGGCGCGGCATGGTTCTTGCCCGATCTGGCCGGGACGGTCGGGTTGGTTCGAGCACTGACCGACGCGCCGATCGTGCTCGGAGGAGTTGGGTACTCGATATTTCCCGAGGAAGTTCTCGTTCAGAGCGGGGCCGACTTCGGCATCCGCGGCGACGGTGAGACGGCCCTGGTTGCGCTCGTTGCGGAGCTTCGCGCGGAGCGGCGGTGGGACCGCGTGCCGGGGCTCGTATGGCCGAGCGGCACGGCCATCCATGCCAACGCGGCGTCGTGGCCTTCCTCGCTGGCAGTCCCGGCCGCGCGTGATGCGATCGACAACCCGACTTACTTTCGCCGCGGTGGGCAGGTGGGATTGGAGACAAAACGGGGCTGCCCTCGGCAATGCATCTACTGCGCCGATCCGCTTGCCAAGGGGAATGTGGCTCGGCTCCGCAGTCCGGCGGACGTTGCCGACGAGGCTGAGGCCCTGCTCGCCCAAGGCGTCGACGTGTTGCACCTCTGCGATAGCGAGTTCAATATCCCGGCTGGGCACGCCCACGCGGTCTGCGACGAGTTGATCGGCCGCCGCCTCGGCGACCGCGTCCGCTGGTATGCCTACCTCGCGGTCGTTCCGTTCGACGACGGCCTGGCCAGCCGCATGCGCCGGGCCGGGTGCGCCGGCATCAATTTCACCAGCGACGCGGCCAGCCCTGCCATGCTGCGGACCTACCGGCAGCCGCACCGCCGCGAGGAAATCGCCAAAGTGGTCCATCTCTGCCGGCGGCACGGGATCGCGGTGATGCTCGACCTGCTTTTCGGCGGGCCGGGCGAAACGCCGGAAACCGTGGCCGAGTCGATCCGTTTCTTCCAACAGACCGACCCCAATTGTGCCGGGGCCGCTTTGGGGATTCGACTTTATCCCGGAACGGAAGCCGCGCGTCTGGCCGAAACCGACGGTCCGCTCGACCGCAATCCCGGCATCCACCGGCGGTACGAGGGACCGATCGATCTGGTGCGGCCGACGTTCTACGTCTCCCCCGCGCTAGGAGACCATCCGGCGCGACTGGTTCGCGAACTGATCGGCGGAGATCCCCGGTTCTTCGAACCGGCCTCCGACGTTCCCCAACCCGCCGCTGCCGACTACAACTACAATGAGAACCAACGGCTGGTCAACGCCATCGCGCAAGGCGCCCGCGGGGCGTATTGGGACATCTTGCGGCGAATGCAGCCCGGATAGGACCCTCTCGGCCTGCTACGCGCGTGCCCCTTCGAGTTCCGCCAAACGCGCCGCGATCTGCTGCTCGTCGGGGATAATCCCGCGGCGCCGCTCCCCGCAGAACTCCGCCTCCAGTTCGCCAAGCGCTTCCTTCACCGCTAGGAGATTGGCGGCCGTGAGCCGATCGATGAAGAGGATGCCGTCCAGATGGTCGTATTCGTGCTGGACAACCCGGGCGTAGAGCCCATCCATCTGATAGCTGAATTCCTGTCCCGCCGCGTTGTAGGCGGAGATCGTGATCTTCTCGGGGCGGCGGACCGGCGCATAAAGCTCGGGCAAGCTCAAGCAGCCTTCCCGATCCTCCGCCGTCCCCTTCGGCTGGGTGATGACCGGGTTGATGAAAACCATCTCCTCATCCTTGGCAGCCGGGTCACTTTGGACGTTGATGACAAACAACCGGTAAGGCAGATCCACTTGATTCGCTGCCAGGCCAATCCCCTCCTCCTCGTACATAAGGTCGAACATCTGCCGGATCATCTTCTGGAGTTCGGCATCGACGCGGCGAAGCGGCTTGGATTTGTGCCGGAGGGTAGGGTGGGGGTATCGGATAATACGCACTGACGGTAACTCCGCGGGGTAGCAGGTGAACCAATTATAAGCCGCAGGCGAGACGCGGCGAAGAGGTTTTGCCCGGATAGTCGTGGCGGCGAAGGCGCGGTCCGGAACCCATCTTACGGTCCGCGCAGGGAGAAGGTTTCGAAGCGGGCCCCGCCGGACGACGCAGCCAGGGTATTCCCCGGAAACGCGAGGCAAACTCGGCCTGCGGCTTTCAATCAAAACAGAAGCAGTCCAGCGGTCCACAGCAGTGGAAGGTACACTCGCCGGGCACCGGTTGGCCGAGGCGTTTCGGCAGGACGGGCTCCGTCTCGTTCGGCTCCTGGCGGATCTCGTGAGCGGCCGCGGTGGCTTGTTTTTTTTCCACGGAGGCTTCGGCCGGGTCGGGTTGGTTCTGATTCTCGTGGAATCGGCTACACACCGGTCGCGGCCAGAGAAGCGATCGGCATTTCGGCAGCCCTTGGCGAAAACCCCAGATGCGATACAAGAACGTCAAGTCCAGTTCCGCCGCCAGCCCGGGCCGGCGAAGATCGTGGATTTCGAGCTTATGGAAGATCCAGCCGTGTTCGGCAAGCTTAGCGCGCCAGCGTTGCTCTTCGGCGTGCGGGACGAATTCAGGCAGGTCATCCCCAATCGCCAGACCAGACAGTTCCGCGGCCGTCCACCGGCGGAGCAGGAGAACCGCCTCAGCAGGCTCGCTCAATCTCGACAGCCGCCAATTGGGGAATCGATCGCAGGGCAGCATCGCGACGGCGGAGAAGGGCGCCGGTTCCGTGTGAGACACGTCGATGACCGCATCCTCGGCCAGAACGTCCCGGAATGCATCGAGTAAGGCGGCTCGTCGTGGCTGCACGTGCTCCGTTCGGTTTTCGGGATTCTCGATCACCACCACCCCGCGCCGGCAGCCCGTTTCGGCCTTCAAATGATCCCACCACTGCCGGATCCGAGCCAGGGACCGGCCGGCTGCTTCCACCGGGTCGAGGATCATCACGCGCCTGCTCCAATCCGCCAATTCCTGCTCGGCCGATTCCAGGCTTTCCCGCTGGGCCTTGCTGAGCCGCCGCTTTCCGCTTGAGCAGGCCCGCAGCAACTGCTTGGCGCTAAGTCGGGCCAAGCGGCACTTGAGTCGCGAAATGGCCTCTTGGCGGGACAGGTTTGCGGAGACCAGCAGAAAGCACGTTCGCGAATCATTTCGGACCACGTCGGCGCCGAATTGGAGCGCCAAGGCGGTCTTGGCCGCGCCGGCGGGCCCGGCAAGCTGAACCAATCCGCGAAGTCCGCACGTGAGCTTGTCCAGGGCCGGAAGCGTCTGTTGGGAAAGGCCAAGAAAAGGTTCGCGAAAACGGCCGAGGTAGTCGCTGTGGTCCGACAAGTGCTCGGCCAGCAGGCGGCAGTCGACCGTTTCGTCGCATTCCTCTTGCACGTCGAGCGGGAGATCTTCCAGGGATTCGTTTTCCTGTAGGATTTCCTCGTCGGGCAGTTCTTCAACCGGAAGCGCTGGTGAGAATGTCTCTGCTCGTTCTTCCGTGTCGTCCTGCTCATCCTCCGGCATGTCCTGCCAGTCGGGCTCTTCGGCCGGCGGCGCCGCGTTCCAATCCAGGCCGAGTTCTTTCAGGATGGGCGGAACGAAGAAGCGATCCAGGTCGTTGATTCTCTCCGCGCGCGCCTGGGAATCGTAGAAGGCATGGGCGGCGTCCAACGCGGCAAACCGTGCGGCGCCGGTCCAGGGGCCGTCGGGCCGGTGCTCATCGAGCAGGGCCAATGCCTTGTAGTGGTAGGCATGGACGCGGTATTCCAGCAGTTCGCGGAAGGCGTCGGCGCCGTGGGCGCGATGCCAGTGCGACACGCTGCCCACGTGCTGCAAGTGATCCGAGATCGCCACGAAAACGCGAGGCGAGCTTCCCGCCGAGAAGGCCGCTTCCAGCGCAGCGAGTATTTCATCGGAGCTTCGCCGCTCGCCGCAAAGAGCGAGCGTTACCTCGCGGATTCCTTCTTCCGCAAGGCGTTGCCAGCGGACCGACGTCATTTCCCTGGCCGAACCGCCGATCGCCGCCACCGCGGCAACACCCTGATGGACCAGCAGCACGGCGTCGAGCACGTCGCCGACCAACACCAAGGCCCCGCCCCTCTGTTTCAAGGCCGGCAAAGCCACGTCCAGTCCGAACGCCCCCGCCGCCTCCTGCCATCGGCCTTTATAGAGGTACTTCGGCGGCTGGTCCTCGGGGTGCCTGGCCCAGAAGCTGAGGATCTGGCCGTGGCTATCGTGGATGGGCCCGATGAGCCGGCCGGCCAGACGGTCGTCGGCGATCAGCTTCGACGCCTCAATTTCCTCGGGCCGGTATCCAGCTTCGGCAAGCGTCTGGGCCATCTCCTCGCGATCGATCAGCAGGCCGATGGGAAGACGCTTGAGTTCGTCCAGCGGGATGCCGCGATCTTCGAGGCAACTGCGAGCCGCCTTGCGCACCCGATTGCGGTTGGAGCCGTCTTGGAGAAGCTTGCGCGTGTGGCGGAAAAACGTCTCCAGCAATGCCTGCACCCTCTGCTGGCGAAGGTCGGCGTGGGGCTGGGGCACTTCGTGCTGGATATGGGGAGAGACGAGGCGGGCCATCCGTGGATCCTCTGAGAGCGACGATAGCGCAACTCCGGAAGAGTACACACTTTCCGCTCCCGCGACAACGCGGGTTTGGGTGTGGTTCCAAGCGGGGTGGAAGGTGTGGGAAGGGATGAAGGATGAGATGGCCGGCCCTCTCTTTGGGGGTTCTGTGAGTTGCTGGGTGCGGCGATTGGGGCAGGACGTTCTCAGGCGGAGCCTGGGAACGAGGTCTCATGAAACGGAGTATTGGCGGCCAGGTCCGCGATTTCCCGATTTCTGCGGTGGCAGATGAGGCCGTGGGGCGGTGCTTGGCGAGGCGGCTGCAACGCATTGCGGCAGGGGTTGTAGGGAAGTTTGGCGAGGTCAGGAGACCTGCGCGAAGCGCGTGCCAGGGCTTCCTTTCCCTGTGCTCGTCGTGGTCCACGCAACGGCCTTGAGTTGGTGTTGCCTGAGTTACGGCGAGGCGCGACGGCGCAAGTGGTTGGCTGCAAGGAGGTTGGGAAGAGAAGCAACGTACGAAGTGCGAGCTTGACCCCGATCGGCGCGCGCCGCGCCGCCGCGACCCCGGCCGGCTTGCCTGGCCGGTGAAAGAGTCATGGCCGGTCGGACGCTCCGCTGGCTCACAGAGCTTCCTCACCGGCTTGCCTGAGGGTATCTTTGACGAGCTACGGCGAAAGGACCACAAGGTGAGCTTCCCCGCATCGAGCCACCGTCGCACGTGCGCGGTCGACACCCCAATGTCAATAATTGGGTCGCGGTAGGGACGCCGGTTGCCCGGCGCCCCCCGCACAGATCTGTGAGGAACTACCTCATACGGCTCTCGGGTGTGACGAGGGACCACGCTGGCCTCTCGTACGCCCCACAATCCGATGCCACGCATTCCCCGGCGCTGTATTCGGCGCGAGTACGGGTCGTGTGACGTTTCCCTTGGTCGATCCCCTTCCCTCCACAGGCTCCGCAGCCGCCATCGGGCCGGCGTTGTTCGCCCGCTTCTTTGGTACTATGAGATCGTCCAACTCCCCGAGGGCGTGCATGTCCGGCGTACGGCCATAGGCCTTCCCGGACCGTCCTCCGCCAATCGGCAGGGGCGACCTCGGGGTCTCCCGGTTGTCATCGAGGCACCATTTGGCGCGGAGGTAGTTCTGGATTGCAAGCGACTCATCGAAACGAAGCTTGCGATCGAAGACGAGCACTTCGGCCAGGTCGCCGATGAACCCCTGGCCCGCTGCTTGGGCGGAATTCGCGAGGCAGATGTTGTCGAGTACCACGTCTTTGGTATGCTCTGCGAGGAAGATTCGCGGTGGGAACGGCGCCGGCTTGTCGCCGCCGGGGCGCATGAGGATGAAGCTGGGGCTCACCCAGTCGGGACCGTCGCCGGACCAGGATACGAAGAGACGCTGCCACGGATTGGCCGCGGCGCTCGCCGAGGCGGCGACGATGAGGACCGTGGCGGGGCCCTTCTCGGCGCGGAGCGTGCCGATCTTGAGGGCGGATTGGCCGGCAGAGTGAACGAGGGCGCGGCCCAAGCCGGCGGTGGCGGTGAATCCCGCGCCTGCTTCGGCTGCACGGCCGTTGATGCGACGGTCGTGCCAGCGTTTCAAGGCGCCGCCGGTTTCTTCGAGCGTGTTGGCGGCGGAGGCGTCGAGCCAGAGCAACAGGCCACGGTCGAGCATGGTCGCTTCGGTGATCGCCGCCTGCGGCGCGAAGGCAATGTCGGGACGCGGCGTGGGAGACGGATCTCAGTCGGCACCGGGGTGCCAGAGCGGCGATTGCCACTCGTAGGCGCCGAGATCGGGGGCCGCGCCGCGGAAGCCGTCCGTGATGCCCGAGACGACAACGCCGGCGTCGATTGCCGTGGAGCCGGGTGTCGGCATGCCGCCGGCGTCGACAGCTCCTGAAGCGTTGGCCTCGAGGATCGCGCCTTTGGGGCCGGAGATGACGTGGCTGGGGTCGGTGGGGTCGAAGGGGGCAAGAAGCAGGTTGTTGACGATCCGCGTGCCCGTCTGGTCGGGCGTGTATCGATGATAGGCGAATGTGCCGAAGGCTTTTGGGCATAGCGCGATGGTGTTGTTGGCAACCAGGTGGTTGTGGGCGTCGCAGTTGAGCGTGATGCCCGAGGAGCCGCAGGCCCAGACGACGTTGTGGTGGACCAGGAAGTTCTTGCAGAAGTTGTCGAGGTAGATGCCGACCGTGTGGTCCTGGACGCTTTGGTGGACCCAGTTGTACGCGATGACGCTTCCCTTGCCGTCGGTCCCCCAGGCGTAGGTTGCGCCGGCGTCGTCGTTGAGCATGACCGCGTGGTGCAGGTCGCAATAGGTGATCCGGAGGTTCTCCGCCTGGTGGTGGAGGATGAGATCGCGTCCGGAGCGGTAGATGCTCGAGTGGTCGATGACGGTTCCCTTGGTCCCCTTCACCTGCACGGCGCCGTCGTAGGTGCCCATGTAGCCGATGTCGTGGATCACACAGTTGGTGAGGGTGTTGCCTTCGCCCCCGATGTCGAGCCCGGTGCCGGCCGAGTAGGCGATGTGGCAACGGCGGAGCGTGTTGTGGTTGCCCTGGATGCGATTGGCGGGATAGGGAGGCACCTGCTGCGCGGTCCGCGTGAAGTGGTTGCTGTAGAAACTCCGGACGTTTTCCAGCACGCAGTGGTTGGAGCCGGTGAGGTCCAGTACGCCGCCGAAGAACTCGATATCGCCGACCACGATATGGCTCGATCCGCGGAGAACCAGGGCATGGTCACGGGCTTTGATCTCGAGTTGAAGATTCTCGGGCGACTTGCCGGAAGGCGGCAGGAAGTACGTGAGGCCAGTATCGGGATCGGCCAGCCACTCGCCGGGAGCGTCGAGCGCGGCAGGGGAGCCGACGAGCAGAAAGCGGTTTCCGGCGCGGGGCTTGAAGGCGTCGCCCTGATGGTACTGATCGCTCTGTGGTTTGAAGGGCGGATCGAAGGCGAGCGACTCGGCGGGGCGGTAGTCCTTGATGCGAACGGTCGCGTTCGTCCACGCGCCGCCGCGCCAGATGAGGGCATAGCCGCCGTTGAAATCGCCGGGAGGCAGTTTCTTCGAAACGATCCGCTCGTAGCCGGTTCCCTCTTCGGCCTTCACGCACGGCCTGTCCATGAGATCGCCGTAAGCGCCGTTAGGCCAACAGGCCTCCTGGGCCATTTGCCGGTCGAAGAAGAGTTGGGCCGGCGGCGGGTCAATTCTGGCAACGTAGACGCCGCCAGCCTGGCGGGTCCAAGTTGTCTTGAGCGGTTCGGTGGCCGAAATCACCACGCGGGCACCGGGGGCAGCCTGAATGCGGATGGGCTTGTCGGGTTCGCCCGAACGCGGGATCGTGAGAGTCTCGCGATAGACGCCTTCGTGAAGGATGCAGATGTCGCCGGGATGGAGGGCCGCGGATGCTTTGGAGAGAGTGCGGAAGGGTGCCTGCGCGGTGCCGGCTGCTTCGTCGGATCCGGCGGGGCTGACGTGGTATTCGGCAGCGCTAGCGGAGTGGATCAGGAGGGATAAGAGGATGGTGAGGTAGACGGTGTGAGATTGAGAAGGGGCTGTCATTATGTTGGTGCCTTGCTGAGAGTGATTTTGGTGGAGGCTCGAGCCCCTATATTCTAGGTGCGTCCCCTCCCTGTTTCGAGTCCCCGAGTCCCTTGTCGCAGTGGGCGGCGCAGCCAAGGAGTTGAAATGAGGCCACGCAGCCTGTTCACTATGGGGATCAACGCGATCCACTGCCTGCCGGCCAGGGCGTGCCCCCGCACGGCTACCGGCTGATCGCTAAGAAACTTCATCGGAAACCCAACACAACGAACGAGTCCGCCATGGATCCAGCTCAGCGATCCACCAGCAGCCGGCGAGAGTTTCTCGGGCCTCCGTCGAGTTCCCCTCTCGCCGCGCCATGTCCGCAACGCCGAGACGAACTTGGCGATCGCACCTCCGCTCGCGGCGAGAGTTGTTCGTGGACGATTTCCCCATTGTATGCGCAACAGTAAAGGCCCCGCGATGACCCGATCGTATTCCCTCTTGCTGCCTGTCCTCCTTCCGTGGATTGCTACCGGCGTGCCTGCCAATGCCGGACACCGCACCTTCTACGTCGATTCCGAAAACGGCCGGGACGGCAACGATGGCCTGGGCCCCGCGCGGGCCTGGCAGAGCCTGGAGCGGGTGAGCTCGGCGGAGTTGAAACCGGGAGACGTGGTGCGTTTCAAGTGCGGCGGCCTCTGGCGCGGTTCGCTCACACCCGCCAGCGGAAACGACCAGACGCCGATCACCTACACGTCCTACGGCGAAGGCGCCAAGCCTCTCTTCTTGGGATCGAGGCCAAGGAATCGGCCGGAGGATTGGGTTCAGGTCCAAGACGGCATTTGGGCCACTTTGCCGATGGAGTATCACGAAGGCGAGCAAGTGGCCGACCTGCGCCGGAGCACGTGGCGACATCACCAGGAGGCGGGCGCCAAGGTGAAGCTCACGCAGGACCAGACCGAGGGCGGCGCCGTCGTCGAGGTGGCCTGCACGCAAAGCGGCCGGCAGTCTAATCACGTGCAACTCTGGGGGCCGCAAGTCCCGGTCAAAAAAGGCGTCTGGCTCCAACTCGACTTTCGCGCCCGCAGCAGCATCCCTTTCCGCCTCGCGGGAATGGAGATCCTCAAGGGGGATGCTCCCTGGACGCGGTTCGCAACAGCAGTCGTCCAGCGCGATCTCACCACCGAGTGGCAGGACTTCCAGGCACCCTTCGAAGTCACGGAATCCTCAGTCACGGGCAACCTGCACATCAACCTGGGCGGCATTCTGCCGGAAAACGCCGTATTCGAGTTCCAACCCGGCAGGGTGCACATCGTCACGCCGAGCATCGCCGATCCACTCGACGTGGACGTCGGCAATCTCATTTTCGACCACGGCAAAGTCTGCGGCTGGAAGAAGTGGTCGATCGCCGCGCTCGCCCGGCCGTATGATTACTACTACGATGCACCGTCGCGGCGAGTCTTCCTGAAAGTTGCGGCGAATCCGGCCACGCTCCACGACAGCATTGAATGCGCCATGCGGCGCCACGTGGTCCATCAGACCGGCGTGCACCACGTCCTGTACGACGGCCTTGCCGTGATGTACGGCGCCGCCCACGGCTTTGGAGGAGGAAATACGCACCACCTGGTGATCCGGAATTGCGACCTCGGCTATATCGGAGGAGGCCATCAGTTCACCAGCCCCGACGGAGTTCCCGTGCGGTTCGGCAATGGCATCGAGTTCTGGGGCGCGGCCTCCGATCACCTCGTCGAAGGCTGCCGCATCTGGGAGGTCTACGACGCGGCCTTGACGAACCAGAACCGATCGGCGAGCGTGCGGCAGGAGAACATCGTCTACCGCAACAACATCATCTGGAACTGCGAGTACTCGTTCGAGTATTGGAACCACCCGGAGACCTCGATTACGCGGAACATCCGCTTCGTGAACAACACGTGTGTCGACGCGGGCGTCGTGTGGTCGCACGCGCAACGGCCGGACGCCAACGGCAGCCACCTCATGTTCTACAGCAACACGGCGGCCACCTCGGAGTTCGAGGTGAAAAACAACATCTTTTCGAACGCCACGGATTGGGGCAGTCGCTACACCGGCGGGTGGAAGACCCTGCCGGACATGAACCACAACCTGTGGTTCAGCAAGGCCGGGATGATGACGAACTGGTTCGGCAAGAAGATCGAGAGTTTTCCGGACTACCAGAAGACGACCGGCCTGGACTCGCAATCGCGGTTCGCCGACCCGAAATTCCTCGATCCCGGCCACGGCGACTTCCACCTGGCGCCCGACAGCCCCGCACGCGCGGTTCGCCCCGACGCCGGCCCTGTCGGCGCGGAATCGTTGTGGAACGAAAAAGGTGCTTAGTGACCCATGGGCACAGGGAATTTCCCTTCCGGATGCTGAGGCACGAACAACCGTCATGCCCAGGACGCCGCTTGGACTGCCCGGAGTGGAGCGGAATATTGCCGTCCCAGGGATGGCAGCGAAGTCCATCCTAAGAAATACTGCGAATCAAAACATGACCGCATCCGAACGGATTGACCGCACCGCAGAATTTGTGAAAACCTCGCTCTGGGGCGAAGGAAGCGGCCACGACTGGTGGCACACCTGCCGCGTCTGGAGGACGGCCCAGACGATCGGGCGGGCCGAGGGAGCCGATCGTTTCGTCGTGGAACTTGCCGCCCTGCTTCACGATATCGCCGACTGGAAAGCGCACGATGGAGATTCATCGGTCGGTCCCGAGGCGGCGAGGCAGTGGCTTGCCTCCCTCGGCGTGGATGCGAACGTGGTCGAGCACGTCTGCCGGATCATCGCCGATATTTCCTTCAAGGGAGCCGGTGTCAAACCGCCGGTGCTTTCCCTGGAAGGAAAGGTGGTCCAGGATGCCGACCGGTTGGACGCCATCGGGGCGGTGGGCATCGCCCGCGCATTCGCCTACGGGGGAGCCAAAGGGCGGCTGATCCACGATCCTGAATCCAGGCCCGAAGTGCACCCCACGGCCGAGGCGTACCTGAAGAGCGGCGGCACGACGATCAACCACTTCTACGAAAAGCTCCTCCTGCTCAAGGACCGCATGAACACGGCGACCGGCAGAGCCATCGCCGAGAAGCGGCATAAGTTCATGGAAGACTACCTTCGACGGTTCTATGAAGAGTGGGACGGAGGTTGAGCTCCCTGCGTGCCAGGCCGGCGATCCGGCAGGACACGGACACTCTACGCCACCCCGAGTGTCGCGGCCCGTCCGCGCGGGATTCGGCCGGTTGTCGCTGGCAAGGCATCCATTTCAGCCGATGAACAGGGAAGGCGACCCTCCGGCGTATTGGGAAGATCGCCCGGATTTGACGGTTTTGCGGCCAGGGAGAGCGGACACTCTGACGGATCAGCGATGACGCAATGGAAGTCAGCGGGAATTCTCGGACGGCTCCTCTCCTCGCTTCGCCCCAAGAAGCTGGTCGTCCAGGTCCGCAGCGAGGAGCAACCGGACGGCACGATTACCCTTACACCCGTCTGCCTGGTCGCCGGGCGTGAAGTCGATCCGGCGCTGGTGCGGAACGTCCGCCGCCAGCGGATCCTGGGCTACTCGGTAGCTGCCGACCCGAGAAGTCTCTCCATCCTTCGCCAGGGCCCGATCCGCCTTCCGAAGCGCAAGGCGGCTGAGAATCTTGCCGGTCTGGCACGCCTGGGAATCCCCGTCTGCCATCAGGCGACCGGGACGCAAACGGACGTCCAGGAGGTGATGCCGAGGGTAGAGAACGACTCGCTGGAATCCCTGACCGTCTTTGGGGCAGGTCATGAGAACCGTGTCACCGTCGATGGCGACCGGAACTCGATCCAGGTGTCTCCCAGACTCGTCTTGTTTGGGAAAAATCGCCGCGAGCATGTGTTGACGCCTGAAGACTTGGCACTCTTGCAGCGCCAAAGCGGCTGCCGGCGGATCCCCGAGGGATGGATCGACATCGATCTTCCGCGCCTCGAGGAGCACCGGCAGGCATATCGCGAGCTCCGCGGCCGTATCGGTAGGCTTTCCTCTATCGAAGGTTTTCGGATTCCTGAGACGTTGCACACGCTCCTGGAGCAAGAGCGGTTCACGTCGTCGTGGACGGTGTGCCTCTCCCATGCCGTCAAGGAGTTCCATCGGATCGTCGACAGTCCGGCCGACGTCGAGTTCCGCCTCCAGGTGGTTGAGAGCGACGGCCGGTCCGGCCTGGAAATCATGCCCGTATACAACTACGGCCGGTTCGAACTCACCCACGCCGACCACTTGCAGGCGTTGGCCAGGCGCGAGCCCTGGATTCGGCGCGAGAACGCCTGGATCAAGGTGGACCAGGAAGCCTGCAATCGGATCGAGGCGGTCGTCAAACGCCTCGGCCTCCAACCCGGCGAGGAGGGCTACGCATTCCGCGTGCACCAGAGGGAAGAGGTTATCGAAGCCTTCTCCCCGCTGGGTTGGCTCGAGCGATCGGCGCCCTACGAGGAATTCCTGGCGCAACTTGCCGATCTCGACCGGATCGGCGACGTGCCGCTGCCCGCAACGCTTCGGCCGGGAATCACGCTTCGCCCTTACCAGAAACAAGGCTTCAACTGGCTGGCCTTCCTTCATCGGTTCGGACTCGGCGGCATCCTGGCGGACGACATGGGATTGGGCAAGACGCTTCAGACGCTCGCCATCCTCCAAAGAGCCAAGGAGCAGGGCCGGGGGAACCTCCCCTCGCTGATCATCTGCCCCACCTCGGTGGTGAGCAACTGGCAATCCGAAGCCGAGAAGTTCTTCACCGACTGCCCGGTCATCCTTTACACGGGCAGCAATCGGGCGGCCCACCAGCAGAGCATCCGGCGGCGGCTGAAGCGGCCCCCGCAGAGCCTCTCCGGTCCGCTGGTTGTCACCAGTTACGACATTGCGCGCCGCGACCACAAGCGTCTGGCCCGGATTCCCTGGTTGTACGTCATCGTGGACGAAGGCCATAACATCAAGAATCCCAGCGCCAAGAGAACCAAGGCCATCAAGGCGATCCCGGCGCAGCACAAGCTGGCGCTGACCGGCACTCCCATTCAAAACAGGCTCGAAGAACTCTGGTCCTTGTTCGACTTCGCCATGCCCGGCTTCCTGGGCACGCACAGGGGCTTCCGCGACAAGTACGGGCGTTACGACGAGGTCGATTGGGATGCGGTGCAGCAAGGCCCCGACAGTTTGAAGGACCGCATCCGTCCCTTTGTCCTGCGGCGGCTGAAGGAAAACGTGGCAAAAGACCTGCCGCCGAAGATCGTGGTGGACCAGAAGGTCGAGTTGTCCGATCTCCAGGTGGATCTCTACCAACACGTTCTGGCCAGCGCCGACTACCGGCGCGTATTCGAGGAGGTCGAAGCCAAAGGCGTGCCGCGTGCCAAGATGTTGATCCTGAAGGTATACACCACCCTCCGCGCGATTTGCAATCATCCGGCCCTTGCCAAGGAACTGTACCGGGGCGGAGCGGTGAATTGCGGCGACTCGGGAAAACTCCAGTGCCTGAAGGAGCTCATGGAGGAAATCGTCGATGGGGAGCACCGTGTTCTGTTGTTCTCCCAAAGCACCCGGATGCTTGACATCATCGAAGGATTTTTCCGTCAGTGGAGGCACGCCTTTCTCCGACTCGACGGCGACACTCCTCCGCCGCTTCGTCCCGATCTGGTCCGGCAGTTCAACGACGATCGGGCCATTGCCTGTTTCCTCATCAGCACGCGAGCGGGCGGGACGGGCTTGAACTTGACGGGAGCGGACACGGTGATCTTCTACGATCACGACTGGAACCCGGCGAACGACCATCAGGCCCAGGACCGGGCCTACCGCATCGGCCAAACAAAGCCCGTGACGGTGTACCGGCTCATTTCCCAGGGCACCATTGAAGAGAAGATCCTCCACCGGCAGGAAGTGAAACAAACCCTGGCGGACGAGGTCATCGCAGCGGACGAGGGAGGATTCAAGGATCTGGACCGGAATGAGCTTTTGCGGCTATTCCGGTTGGACGAGCGCCGGGCCGCGTGAGCTGTCGCAATCCAGGCCCATGGAAAGACCGTTGGAGGCTCTTCCGTTTTTGGGTGCCAGGCTGTTTTCTGTAGGACGGCCTTCCCAGGCCGTCGAGATCGCGGGAAAAAAGACGGCCTGGGAAGGCCGTCCTACACCCAAGAAACGGAAGAGCCTCGTTGGACCACCCCCTCCTGCAGCGTTATTCCGGTCTTTTGACGAATGGGCTTGCCGTCTCCGGCACGACTGCGTATCCTTTTATCAGACTTGATGAGGCTGATCTCCGGCACGAACCAAAGGAGGTACGCATTCAAAACAGTCCTTTCCGCTTGCTCCGGCCGTTACGTCTCTTCAGCCGGAGCCACACAATCTGAGACCGAGCATCACCCGCTGACCGCGGTCACGCGGGCGTAGCACGCCTAACGGCATGAATGGTTGCCCGCCCTGGACGTCGAATCGTCCCCGGCGGGTTTTCTTTTCAACCGCCCGCCAAAACGTCAAACGTTCCGCGCGGTCGTTTAACCGCAGGGCCATCGGCCCGCGCGTGATTTGCCAACGTGGCCTCCAGTTGCGCCCCGCGCGGGCCGTTGGCCCTGCGGTTAAACGATGTCCAAATGAAGTTCCGGCGGGTGGTTGTTTCTTTTTCCGCACTTGGCGCTCGCCCGAGCTCCCGCCGGTCCGCGCACCCGCGGCTCACTTTCTGCGACATTCCTCCGTCCGTCTCTCGCGTCTGCGGTGCCTCTCGTTGTTGTTTCACCACTCGACGTATTGCAGCCTTCGGTGTCACAGGCTTCAATGAATTGGTTTTCTGAGGCCCCTTCGACTGCCAGCGAGGAACACTCGATGAAGAGGACTCTCATCGCCTGCCTTCGTTCGCTCACGATCGCCGCGCTCGCAATCGCCTCTGCCCGTGGCGAAGAACCGGCGGATCGACGCCCGGCCGCATCCCCGGTCAATACGCGGAAGTTGCGAGGAAAGAGCTATCAAGGAGTACTGCCTGTGGCCGACGAACCACTGCTCGCTTTGGCCGCCGAACTGCGGCAAGACGTCTCGCACCTTGCCGAGGAGATTGGCGAGCGGAACATCGGCCGCCGCCCCAAAGAACTGGCGATGGCCGCGGATTGGATCGAAGCGGAACTCGCAGAGACGGGACACCAAGTGCGACGTCAGCAGTACGAGGTTTCCGGCGTGGCTTGCTGCAACTTGGAGGCGGGGATCCTGGGTGCGGCCATTCCCGAGGAAATCGTCGTGATTGGGGCGCACTACGACTCAGTGACCGGGACACCGGGAGCCAACGACAACGGGAGCGGAGTGGCTGCCCTTCTGGCCTTGGCTCGCAGGTCCGCTCACCGGAAGGCCGATCGCACGCTCCGCTTCGTGGCCTTTGCCAACGAGGAGCCGCCCTATTTCCAGACCGGCCAAATGGGTTCGTGGGTCTACGCCAAGGAGTGCCGCAAGCGAGGCGAGAAGGTGACGGCAATGCTGAGCCTGGAGACCATCGGCTATTTCGACGACCGACCGGGCAGCCAGAAGTATCCGCCGCTTTTCAATCTTGTGTATCCCTCGACCGGCAACTTCATCGGCTTTGTGGGCAATCTCCGCTCGGCCAGGCTGGTCGAGGAGGCGCTGGCTGCGTTTCGGAAGCACGAGCAGTTCCCATCCGAGGGCGGCGCTTTTCCGGAGGCGGTTCCAGGCGTCGGTTTCTCGGACCAATGGTCGTTCTGGCAAGAGGGCTATCCAGCCTTAATGGTCACCGACACGGCCATGTTTCGGTATCCCCATTACCACGAACCCGAAGACACCGTGGACAAGATCGATTTCTTACGGCTGGCCCGCGTGGTTCGAGGACTTGATGGCGTCGTTGTCGCGTTGGCAAGCCAAAGTCCGAAGCCCGACTGAGGATCCACTCACGCCGGCAGATTCAGGCCCACCAGCTTGGCCAGCAGACGGACCGCGGACCAGATCCCTGCCGACTGCGTGACCAGGAAGGCATAGCCGGCGGTCACGAACATCCAGGTCGCTACCCGTCCGGCGACGTTGGCCAGGGCGTTGTCGCGTCCGACGAGCTTGTACTTCCGCTTCAGGCGGAGCCACGTCTGGAATACGACCAGGCCGCTCGCATGGTACACGCCCCAGCAGAGCCAGTGGAGCGAGCCGGCGTGCCACAGCCCGATGGAGATCATGGCGGCGTAGACCGCGAGGTAGGGGTTCCGCGTCAGCCCGATCAGCGGCATGTAGACGTAGCCCTGGCACCACTGGGCCAGCGACATGTGCCATCGCTTCCAGAAATCGCCCAGGTTCGTGGCGACCAGCGGGAAGTTGAAGTTCTCGCAGATGCGGAAGCCGAAAAGCCGCGAGGCCCCGATCGCCAGGTCGGAGTAGGCGGAGAAGTCGAGATAGAAATAGAGGAACCAGACGCCCAAATGCGTCCAGACGAGGCCGACCGAAGTATATTCGAGCGTCGCCAGGAGGTTGGCCGTGTCGGGCTTGGGCCAGGTGACCAGCGGCAGCAGGATGCACTCGGCAAAGAAGAACTTCTTGATCAGCCCGTGGACGATCCGCGTCAGCCCGTCGGCCAGCAGATCCCGGTGCCAGCTTGTTTCCCGGTTGGCCAGGAATCGGTCGAACCGCTCGATCGGTCCGGCCGGGAAAATCGGGAAGAGGAGCAGGTACAAAAGGAACAGCCGTGGCGGATGGGGCGGGATGCTGCCGCGGCTGACCTCGATGGCGTAGTGGATCAGCTTGAACGTGAAGTAGGAAATCCCCAGCGGCAAGACCACCGAGAGTTCGAAGTGGCTCATGCCGAGGTACCCGGCCAGATCGTTGGCCAGCGGCGGGATGTACTTGAAAAACGCCAGGTAGCCCAGGACCGCCAGGCACAGGGCTGCCAGGAGGCGGCGGTTTCCGCTCGATCGCGTCTTCGGAACAAGCCAGTGGAACAGAAGGAACCATCCCAGTAGGGCGGCGACCGACCAGGGGGCCAGGCTCGCCAGGTAACCGAAGGAGACGGCGATAAGGAACCAGTCGCGGCCGCGCGGCAGGAGCCAGTAGACCACGACCGCTACGAAGAGGGTTGCCCAGAATGGGATGCCGACGTTCATCGCCGTTAGAACCCCGCGTAGCGGAACACCTGGGTGTTGGTCTGGATGGCATACATCGTGCCGATCGCCAGCAGGAGCAACTCGCCCATCACGATGATCTGAACCACGATGCCCGCGGCACGGCAGATCTTTTCAAGGTTCGACATCACCCGCCTCCATCGGCTGGATCAGGCCGCCCAGTCGGCCCACCAGGGCGTTCTGGAACCGCTGCCGCGCCGAGCGGTCGGCGACGTGGGCCCAATCGTGAAAGTCGTTGGCCGTGAAGCCCACTTCATCGTCCGATCGCCAATAGGCTGCCCGCTCTCTCTCGGCGAACGCGCGGATGGCCCGGTTGTATCGGTCCTCGATCGGTCCATAGGCTTTGACGAGCCGAGGATGGCGCGGCGTTTCAACCAGCGCGGCTTCGATACCGCCGTGCTGCCGAAGTCGCGCGAGGATGCGGCCCAACACGTTCAGCATCGGATCGAGTTGTTCCGGGTCGAGGGTTTCGCGAACCAGTGGCTCCTGTTGCCGCCAGTCGGCCTCCGTCCAGGCCGGAAAGTTCTCGGTGTACTGGTGGATGTTCGCTTCGGCGGGTTCCGAGAGCCATTGCCATGCCAGCCGTCGGCGGGACACGAAGAATGGCCCGAAATCGAGGAAGTAGAGCCCGTCGCAGCGAGGCGGCTGGACGTCCACGCGGCGGCATTCCTCCGCATAGGAAGGCGAGTAGAGCGCAAGCCGGCAGGTGCGGACGTCGCGGGCCAGCCTCGCGGGAAACTGCATCAGCCGCCGCGGGCCGACGCCGATCACCACCGCGCCGCGGAATTGCGGCGACAACTGGTCCAGCAGCGCTGCCGTGTCCCAGAGCGTCTGCCCGTGGGTCGCCAGGAAGTAGACGTCCACCGGCTGCCCCACTTGCTTGGAAATCTCACGACGGAAATTCTGAAGATTGTCGAGCGATTCCATCGAAATGGAATCGCCGGTATAGACGACCGCGGGCCGCGGGTCCGTTCGCTTGCGCAATCGAAGCGCCTCGACCGTGGCATAGCCGTCGAAATCCATCGGGTCGCTCATCAGCCGCGCCGGGTTGAGCCGGCCGACGCGATCGGGAGTGATCACCACGCAGAGTGCCGCCGTCTGGACCGCCGCCAGCAGCACGGCGCCGAGGCTCGCCGCAACCGACGGCCGTAGGGCTCCCTCGGCAAAGGCCCGCCAGGCCCGCCGACCATCGATCGGCGGAGTCTCGTGCAATGGACTGTCGGTCGTAGCCATGGGCGGATCACGGAACAGGCACGGGTTGGCCCACGGGACGCTCCTCGACCCTCACAGCGGCGATGTTGGCTACCATCTGCTTGACCTGGTGCTGCCGGCGGGCCGCTTCGCGGGAAACTTCGGGGCGAAGTGGAACCGGGTCGTAACCGAGCCGGGG
This sequence comes from Pirellulales bacterium, assembly GCA_013360685.1. Taxonomy (GTDB): domain Bacteria; phylum Planctomycetota; class Planctomycetia; order Pirellulales; family Thermoguttaceae; genus JABWBD01. The sequence continues at coordinate 7,704 of JABWBD010000019.1, read as the reverse complement.
AAGCGTGGAATTCATGATGCCTGCCAGCCGGTTCAACGTCTGTGGCGAAAGCTTCTGCCAGCGCCCGACGCTCTCCGAGTGGATCTTCGTCGACCGGTAGGTCTTCCAGTCGCCCAGGCCGATCGCGTCTTTTCCACCCATCGCCTCGGCGATCAGGCGGTCGACCGAGGTCGGCACGCCGAGGAAATCCAAGATCCTCGTCAGGTGCTCGTGGGGATCCTGGACCAGGTCCTCGTAGCGGAGACGTGTGCAAAGGTCGGGACGCTCCGCTGCAAAGTCGTGCAGCCGCCGGCTGACATCGCACCACGCATGCGCAAACGCCTCAAAGGGGCAGGCGCAGCGCCGGACGTAGGGATGAAGATCGTCCATGACGATTTCCATTTCGTCGCACAGGTCCTTCAGCGAGCAGACCACGTCGAAGCCGTGGCGGAACAGGCAGATGTAGCGGCACGACGGCCCGCACAGCCGGGCGATCGCCTCGACGTGGAACGAGTCGAACGCCGTCTTCTCGGCCCAGAGCCGTTTGCCGGCCTGATCGCGCAGCTCCCGGTGAAAGGAAAACACGAACTCTCGAAGCCGCTGGAGAACCGTTTCCTCGTCGTAGCCGGAGAAGGCCAGCCCCGGCAGCACACCCACCGCCAGGCCCCCCGCGAAAGGCTCCTCATGCAGAAAACGGGCGGCGGCACTGAGCAGGTTGGTCTCCGGAGGGGAGTGGATCGCCGGATGGGCCCCGATCAGGCGCCGCAGCAAGGTGGTGCCGCTTCGCGGCATGCCCAGGATGACGATGCCTTCATAGCCTCCGCTGTCAGGCCCCATCGCAGAAAGCCTCCTGCATGAGTGGACTGCGCGTCTCGGAAATATCGACGATCTCTCCTCCCCCGCCGTTGCCGAGGACCAGGTATTCGCGCGGCTCCGGATGGCTGATGAACCGCGTGGGGCTGGCCGTCAAACCGTAGGCGCCGGAGGAGCCGATCGCGATCGCGTCGCCGCGGTGCAGCTTGGGCAGTTGCACCTGGTAGGCCAAGGTGTCGATGGTAGTGCAGAGTGGACCGACGAGCCAGTACTCGCGAGTCGGCTGGTTGCCCACCGCATTGACCTTCCACATCGGCCAGTTCCGCCGGATGACGGATCCCATCAGGCCGCAGGCGCCGAGGTGGGCGTTCATGCCGCCGTCGCACATGCGGATCTCCATGCCGCGGCTCCGCTTCTCGTTCACCACCGACGTGAGGAAGTATCCCGCGGGGCCCACCAGGAAGCGGCCCATCTCCAGCACGCACTGCGCGGAAGACAACAGGGGGTTGTTTTTCATCGCGTCGATCTGCGGGCAGACCGCGGCGGCAACCTCATCGAGGCAGAGCGGCTTTTCGGCACCGTCGTAGGGGATGCCGAATCCGGAGCCGAAGATGAGCTTTTCCGGCCGCAGGCTGTGCGCGGTGCAGAAGCGATGGAACAGTTCGATCAGGATCGCGAAATTCTCGCCGATCGCTTCCGGCACGAGGCAGTTCGTGCCGGAGTAGACGTGGAATCCTCGCAGGCGCAGATGCCGCCATCGCTCGAGCTGCTTCAGGACGGGGTCGAGTTCTTCCTCGTCGATGCCGAACTGTCCCGCGCGGCCGGCCATGCCGACGCCGAACTTCCGCGGCATTCGCGAGGGATTGATGCGGATGAGGACCGCAAGCGGCTCGCCACGTTCCGCGGCCATGCGGTTGAGCTGGTCCATCTCCCAGGTCGATTCGCAAACCACCTCACAGCCCAGATCGCCCGCGCGTCGGAGTTCCTCCGGCCGCTTGGCCGGTCCGGAAAACGACAGTTCCTGCGGGGCGTAGCCGGCCTCCAAGGCTCGCGTCAGTTCACCGCCGGACGAGATGTCCAGCATCGGCACCGTCGGGCGGAGCCGCCGCAGCAGTTCGACGTTCGGGTTTGCCTTCACCGCGTAGCTGACGGCGAAGCGCCCTTCGAATGCCTGCTCGACATCCTCGGCTCGCCGCAGGATCTGGTCGAGGAAGTAGACGTAGCACGGCGTTCCGTGCTCGGCGGCGATGCGGTTCAGGATGGTGCGGATGTCGTCGTGCATGAGAGGGAAAGGGGAAAGGCGGGAGGACTAAGGCGGAAGGGGGACGGGGATGGATCAACCACTTGCTGGCTCCGCCTTCCGCCCTAATTCTTCGCCCGCTCGATGTAGTTTATGATGCGATCGATGCTGTCAAGATTGTCGAGATTCACGTCGATGGGATTCATCCGGAAACCGCCTTCCTTTTCCACGAACGTGATCAGCGAGACCATGGCGAACGAGTCGACCACGCCCGTGCTGAACAACGGCGTCTTTCCGTCGATGTCGGATGTGTCCAACGCCAGTTCGGATTCGAAGAAGGACAGCAGGCTTTGCTTGTCGACCGACATGAGAGTCTCCGCGTGAGTGCTCTTACTGTTGTTCTTAATCTTACTCTTAATCTTAATCTTACTCTTAATCTTAATCTTACTCTTACTCTTAATCTTACTCTTAATCTTACTCTTACTCTTGATCTTCCTCTTACTCTTCCTCTTACTCTTCCTCCCTCTCTTCCTCCCCTTTCGCCTCTCAATCCACCTGCGAGCCCTGCGCCAACGCAGTTCATTTCACCGCCGCAATCGTTGCCTGGCGGTCGAGTTTGCCGCTGCCGGTGCGGGGCATTTCGCCCGGCCAGAGGTAGATCGCGTGGGGAACCATGTAGGGCGGCATGAATTTGCGGCAGTAGTGCATCAGTTCGTTGGGATCGAGCAAACGGCCCTCCAGGGGCGAGACGATCACGTGGACCACCTGCCCGTGCAGTTCCGACGCAGCGCCGAAGGCGACGCAGTGGCGGACCATCTTGCTCTGGTAGACGATGTCTTCGACTTCGGTCGGGCTGACCCGCACGCCGCTCGACTTGATCATGGCGTCGGCCCGGCTGACGAACCAGAGATAGCCCTCTTCGTCCATCCGCACGATGTCGCCGCTGTAGAGGACCTTCTCGTCGCCGATAAGGTGCCTGAGGTGCGGGCAGACCTTGATCTTTTCGGCGGTCGCCTCCGGCTTGCCCCAGTAGCCCTTGCTGATGAGGCTGCCGCGGTGGACCAGTTCGCCCTGCTGCCCCGGCCCGCAGAGCCCCCTTTCGGCATCGACCACGAAAAGTTCGACATTGGGGATGGCCATTCCCATCGAACCCATCTTGGCGTGGAATTTTTCCGGCGGCAGATAGGCCGAGCGGAACGCCTCGGTCAGCCCGTACATCAGGTAGATGTCGGCGCCCGGGAAGACCTTGGGCATCGCCTCCAGGATGTTCTTGGGGATCGACCCGCCGGAGTTGGTGACGTAGCGCAGGTGCGGCAGTTCGGTCGGCTGGGACTGGAGATAGCGGACCACCTCGATCCACGTCGGCGGGATGCCGGCCATGCCGGTGACCCGCTCGCTCGCCAGCGTGCGGACGATTTCCGCCGGCATCGGCACCTTCTGGAGCACCACAGTGCCGCCCACCAGGCACATGGTCGTCACCTGGTTCATGCCGTAGTCGAAACTCATCGGCAAGAGGCCCAGGACGCGGTCGTCGCGGGTGTTTTTCAGGTACGTGGCGACAGAGCGGGCGCCTTGGATGATGTTCAGGTGCGTGAGCATCACGCCCTTGGGTTGCCCGCTGGAGCCGGACGTATAGAGGATGGCGGTCAGGTCGGTGTCGATGCACTTGGTCCGCGGGGCCTCGAGATCGGCCGGCAGGTCGGACCAGGAGACCATCCGGGGATGTTCCGGCGCGGGGCCTTTGACGACGATCCAGTCGAGTGTGTCCGGCAATTCCGCTTCGGCCAGTTCCTTGGCGCGCCGCGAGTCGACCAGCAGGATCTTCACGTCGCAGTCGCGAAGCACATAGTCCACCTGGCCGACCGTCCACTGGTAGTAAATATTGACGAACACGGCGCCGAGCCGCGCGGCGGCAAACGTGGCCACCAGTTCTTCGGCCGATTTGTGCAGATGGATGCCGACGCGGTCGCCGCGGCGGACGCCGACGTGTTGGAGCCAGCCAGCCAGGGCGTCGGCCCGGCGCGCCAGCTCCGCATAGGTCGTATTCTGTCCTTGTTCGACGACCGCCGGATGTTCCGCGCGGTCGCCGAGATTCTTTTCGAGCAAGTCGTAGATGGTCGAGGTGAGCATCGCGTGCTTCCGGGTGGAGAATCGGAGCGAATCACCCATTAGGGCCCCTGGGAAGCCTAGGTTGCGAAATAGCAAGCGGCAAACCTGGCGGACCATCCGGGAGTGGATTCGTGGAGCTGTCGCGGATAACCGCAGCCTTCCTTCTCGCCCCCCCCAACTGGCGGAAAGAAGGGGTGCAACGGATGCGATTGAGCCGGTGTTTTCTCGTTCCGTTCCATAGGCTCGCGACCAACCAAGATACTTGGCCGAAGGCCATGCTCACCGTAGTCGGAACAACACCGTACGGGTGAATATGGCCGTTGGCCAAAGCCCTCACGTGACGCTGCCCTCGCACCTGGGGCGTTGCCTGCTCGATCACGCGGCCGCTATTCTGGATGGTGTGGGCCTTGGTCGCCATGTCGGCGATCCGCTCCGACCATGCGGCCAGGGCGTCGACCTGGTCCTGGATCTTGTGGAAATCCACCTCCCCGGCCGCTTCCTTTCGCGCCCCGGCGACCACCATGGCGCGGGCGATGCGGTAGGCCGAGTCGAAGAAAAGCAGCGACTTGCCGGCTTGCAGGTCGGCCGGGTCCACCGTCGAGTAGGAACTTCGCCGAGAGCGCCGGAAGTCGCCGACCTCGCTGCGCTTGGCGTGCGCGGGCGAATACGAAGATGCCGACTGAGGCTTCCTCAAAGGCCATAACAAAACGGGGACTGGCCCACGGCCATTTCCAAATCAGCCCGAAAATCAGGACAACGCAAGGGTGCCCCGTTTTGTTAGGGCCTCGAAAAGCTGCCTCGCTTCGACCATCACTCCGGAAGTTCGCGCGGCAAGAGCCGCGCGCTGTGGATGACAGCAAGAACCACAACGCGACTGGGTTCCGTTCGGTAGATCAGCCGGTAGGGACCCTCAAGAACCTCGCGCACCGCCGGATCGTGATATTCGGCGACTATCTGACCTGATTCAGGGAATTTGCTGATCTGTTTTGACCGCGACGTAATACGGTCCACCATACGCTTGGCATATCGCTGTGAATCCCGCGCGATGTACTCGTAAATGTCCGTGAGATGGCGGGTTGCCTCGCGCGCCCAGACGACTTTCATGGCGAGAGTCCGAAGTTGCGGCGGACTTCCTCAACATCGACGACCCGGCCGGCATCCGCATCCGCAATACCGGCTTCGATGCACTGCCGGACGTAGATGCGATGCATAACATCGTCCCAGGTCGTGCCCTCCGGAAGTGCGTCGATCAGCCGGTGGGCCTCGGATTTGATGTCGCTGGATGGAACATTTGACATGGCTGGTAATCGCGGCATGGTCATCGGTTGCTTGAGAGTACCCTGTATGATACTTGCCCGCCGGCAGAGGGTCAAGATCCGCCGACGCGGGGTCGCTGCCAAAAAAAACGGATCGCCTTCGGCTGCCGACGCGAAGCCGAAGGCAACAACACCATGACGCAGGGAACACTCATCCGCGCTGATCGGCGCCAATCCCAGCCAGACGGAGCCGATTAGCGGGAATTAGCGTAGATCAGCGTTCCTGCTCCTGGCACGAGCGCACCCCGCTCTTCAAGAAACGGCCCCGCACCGCCGCAGCACCTCCAGAACCGCCGCCCGCTGGTCCAGATCTGCCTTCAGGTCGCTCGCGCACTGCTCGATCACGCGGCCGCTATTCTGGATGGTGCGGGCCTTGGTCGCCATGTCGGCGATCCGCTCCGACCATGCGGCCAGGGCGTCGATCTGATTGAGCCGATTATGTGTTTACCAACGCTCCCTTCGGCTTTCCCTGACCATCGGCGCGAGGCGCCTGAAAATAGAACATCCCGTTGCACTTCTCTCGCCGCAGGCCCGAATGGATGCCGTCGGGAAGCTCGGTCAGCGCCGTGGCTCCGTCACGGTTCAACAGGTCCTTCAGGTGCTTCAAGAGCATTTCGGGGCCCGCCAACCCGCCCGGATAGGTGACCTGATCCAACCGCACGTACTTTGCCACCCCGCCCGACGCACCAGACCCCAATGCCTCCCCCAGGTGAGCGCTGCTGGACAAGCCAGCAGCGCCACCGAGCCGCAATGTATCTTATTCCCCCGACTCCTTCCCTTTCGACTCTCGTTCTTCGCTTCTTCGCGAATACAGAATGTACGAGATGACGTGTTTTTGCTGCCACAGACAAACCCCAAGGGCGAGCACAGCAGCGAAAAAGAGTTTTGACGCCACGGACCACGTGAACGGCCATATGAGTAACCCAATGATCGTTAGGGCTAATGCGAGGAATACTGCCCACCTATTATATGTCGTTCTATGATAGAATCGTTGCATTGACGAACTCACAACTTAGCGCATGATCCCCACCTACCCGCCAACGGAAACTGGCTGTACGGCGCTATGCACACAAGAAGCCCTGGAATAGGGGTAGGCAGGGGAAGCGTGTAAGAAATCGCTCCATCGTCCGGACAATACTCACACTTGGAGCACGATTGGGCAGCGACCCTTATTTTCCACACACAGCGCCATTTCGACCACCACGGGGAGTACCAATGGGACCCCGGCGTTCGTTCATACCTAACAAAATCGTAAACATACACGCACGTTCCGGGTGCGAGCTGAACAACAGCCAACCCAGAAGGATCGGTGTGGAGCAGCGGATTGTCGCCGCAGTAGCGATAAAGGTTCTGATCTGCCTCTACCGGATCCCTGGATAGCCACGTGGCCAGCGCGATGCTATAGTAGCGGTGGCGCGCGATGAAGTTCCCGGTCTCCCCGTCGAAGAAGTGGCCGCAGTAGAGCGGGCCGTCGGTTGTCGGAACGCCGGGGTTGGCCCAGGCGCAATCACAGACCAAACGCTCCGCCCCGAACCGCGCCACCAGGTTTTCCGACCCGCCCACCAACAGCGGCAACTCGTCGGCGTCGCTCCAACCGGGACCGAAGCCGGTGTCCATCGTGTACTCGCGGCTCGCGTAGGTCAGTCCTGCCTTGCCCACCCCGCAAGCGGGCGCCCCGCCCGTGCCGTCGATCGCCGCCATCGCCATCAGCCCCCCGCCGGATGACCCAGGCGATCCGCAACCTGGCCCAGGTCCCGGTCCGGTTCCGGGCGGAGGACAGTGGCAAAGATCCGTGCACGGAGGAGGCGGAGGATCCATTTCGTCGATCTCGATCGTGTAAGGCTCGCTGTCCCACACCCAGCCAAACGACCCGTCGGGCGGATACAACGCTCGATCGAACGTCCATAGATCCACCCGCTTCATATTAAAGCCTTCCTCCCAGACATGCCACACCGTGGCCGAGTTGCCGACCACCGTCGGCGACGATCCGTCGAAAACCAGCCCCACCACCGCGCGGAGAATCGCCGCGGCCGGCGACTCGGCGAAAAACCAGGAATGGTCCAAGCTGAAGATGTGGTCCGTCCCCGGCGGAATCCTCGCTCCGCCATTCGGCACAGGTGTCCCTCCGCTCGGCGCAGGTCTCCCGACCTCGGCCCCGCGCTCGGCGCAGGTCTCCCGACCTCGGCCCCGCGCTCGGCGCAGGTCTCCCGACCTCGGCCCCGCGCTCGGCGCAGGTCTCCCGACCTC
>JABWBD010000324.1 GCA_013360685.1 Pirellulales bacterium | reverse complement strand
CGCAGCCGGCCCCCGGTTTGCCCGAACCCGTGCAGCCGTCGGCGCCGCGCCAGGAGTTGCCGGCAGCGCCCGCCGAATCGGCGCAGCCGCCGATGCCTCAGCCCGACCAGACCATGCCCGTCCCGCCCGCGGAAAAGAATCTACCCGCGTCGCCGGTTTTGCCGACGGAAACCAACCCCGTTCCATCCAACCAACAGCCGCCGCCAGCGACTCCACCGCAGGGCAGTGCTTACCGAGGCAAGGACCGCATCCGCCTGGAATCGGAGGCCGATAACACCCGGCTCCAGGCGAAGCTGTCCGCGCCGGGCGTGCGGGGCGTTGGCCCAACCATCCATGCCCAATCGGCATCGGCGCCAAGGCGGACCGGACCGGGATACCAGGTCCAGACGCTTCCCAACGCGACGGAATCCGATCCGCCGATGCCCGGTCGGATAGCGGGCATGGCTTTGAACCGCTACGACAGCGTTTCCACGTTCACACCCTCGATGACGCCGCCGCGCCAAGAAGCAAGACCGCAGATCCCGAACGAAGGGACCAAGCTGGTCGAGCACGTCGAGCCGGTCGCTGCGTCTGTGGAGCTTGCCGTGCAACTCGACGGCTACTGCCCTGTCGAACTCGTCGAAAACGAAAAGTGGACTTCGGGCAAGCGCGAATGGTCCGTTGTTCATCGGGGCCGCTTGTATCTTGTCTCCGGCCCGGAGCAGCAGAAACGGTTCCTGGCCAACCCGGACCGCTACGCCCCGGTGCTTGCCGGCATGGATCCGGTTCTCTTTCTCGATGAGACTCGCGAAGTCCCCGGCAAGACCGATTTCTGCCTGGTCTACGACGGCAGGCTGTATGCCTTCTCCAGTCGCGCCAGCCTGGCAGAGTTCCGCCAGAATCCGCGCCTCTACGCCGACCTCGCCCGGCAGCCGGGCGCCTACTAGCGCGGATGATTCACAACCCCGTTGTAACTGGTCGTTCATTGTCCGAAGGCATCCTTTCAACGTCGCACGGGGAAACTCCCCAGGACCGAGGAAGACCCGCGACCCTGTTTGACCAACGGCCATATTCGCCCGCGGACATCGGTCCGGCGCCCGCGTGAAGATGGTGCTCGGCCATCCGATGCCGAGCCAGGACGCGCCGATTCTTGGAACCGACCTGGACCATCGCCGGACTGGCGAAATCACCGGCGGTTCACCTCCCCACGCTCGGCCCAGTCCATGCGGGGCTGCTTCCTGGAACAGGCTCTCCTGCCTGGCGACACTCCGCCGCTGCCTGGCCTCAAGGTATTGGCGATAAGCGCCGAAGTAATCGCGGCCGAGCACCCTCTGGAATTCCTCGCCCAGCACCTCCAGGAGCACACCGTCCCGCTCGTCGATGTCCGAGGTCAGGAGCCGGGCGGAATCGGCATCGGTCCGGGCGATGAGTCCCGTGGGCACATCCAGCACGTCGGCGGCATCTGTCGGACCGAGTGGACGATCGGCCGGAACGGCATCTTTTGAAGCACATCCGCGTCCAGGTCGATGCCCGGGGCGACCTCCGTCAACTCCAGTCCGCGGTCGGTGAGCCGAAAGACGGCCCGTTCGGTAACATAGAGGACTTCCTGCCCGATTTGCCGGCTGTACCGAGCGCTGAAGGACAGGTGTTCCACGCGGGGCACGAATTTCGGAGTATCGCCTTCGCGGACGATGCGGAGGCGTCCGTCATCGACGGCGACTTCCAGTCCGCCCGCCGTGAATGTTCCGCAGAAGACCAGTTTTTTCGCCGTCTGGGTGATATTGACAAAGCCGCCGACGCCGGCCAGGCGCTTGCCGAACTTGGACACGTTGACGTTTCCCTCGGCATCGATCTGCGCGGCGCCTAAAGCCGCGAAGTCCAGGCCGCGCCCATCGTAGAAATCAAACTGCGACGGCTGGTCGATAATCGCCTGCGGATGGTGCGAAGCGCCGAAGCTCAGGCCACCGGCCGGTATGCCGCCGATCGGGCCGCTTTCCACCGTCAAGGTAAACCGGCCGAGCCACCCCCGCTCGGCGGCGATCCTTGCGATTCCCTCGGGCATGCCGATGCCGAGGTTGGCGATCGCGCCTTCCGGGATTTCATCGCAAGCACGCGCGGCGACGATCCGCCGCCCGTCCATCGGGAGCGAGTCCAGTCGGACCGACGTCATGTCGATCGACTCCGGCGGCGTCACAAAGGACGGGTTGAACTCACGCCCGGCAAACGTCTGGGGGTGCTCGTCGGGTACGGCGACCACGATACGGTCGACGAGGATCCCCGGAATGCGGACATGCTGCGGCATGGCCGGGCGGTCGAGCAGGCGGGCCACCTGGGCAATGACCACGCCGCCGCAATTGTGTGCGGCCTGGGCGATCGGCAGCATCTCGCCAAACAGCGCCTCTTCGTCCATGACGAGATTGCCCAGCGGGTCCGCCGCCGTGGCGCGGATCAGGCCCACATGGATCGGCATCGCCTTGTACCAGAGCCACACCTTCCCACCCAGTTCGATCCGCTCCACCAACCCGGCCGGCGAACAAGGATTGAGGCGCCCCCCGGCGTTGATCGGGTCGATGAAGGTTTCCAGTCCTACGTGCGTGACGCACCCCGGGCGTCCGGCGGCGATGTCGCGGAACAACTGGCAGACAACGCCCTGCGGGAAGTTGTAGGCCTCGATCTTTCCTTCGATCGCCAACTTGCCCATCGCGGGGGCCAGGTTCCAATGGCCTCCGATCACGCGGCGGACCAGGCCCTCGTGGGCCAGGTGGTTGACGCCGCGGGTCTTGCCGTCGCCCTGGCCGGCGGCGTAGATAAGCGTCAGTCCGCGCGGGGAGCCGTTCTGGAGAAACCGCCGTTCCAGCGCGCTGGTGAGGGCCTCGGGCACCCCGGCGCCGACGAAACCTCCCGTGGCAATCGTCTGGCCGTCCTGGATCCGAGCGATCGCCTCATCGACGTGACAGAGTTTTGTGTCCCGCGGCACGCTCATCCTCTCCAACCTCCCTCGACGCAAATCGCCGGCCAGCCGCCGTCACCAGGGCCTCTTCGAGCGTGGTTCAAGAACGGGGACAGGCACCTCGCGTATGTGCGTTTTTTCGGCTCTCTACCGATGCCCGGCTCGGAGCCGGTCCCCGTTTTTTGAACCACGGTTGAATATCAGGGTACCAGACGGCCGCGGCGGAGAAAACGGCCCCGGCGCCGAGTCCTCGCCGGCGGACAGCGACTTTGAAGATTCTTTTGCTCCTTTGCGTCCCCAGGGCTTCGCCCCGATAGCTGTCGAGTGGAGCGCCCTTCGGGGCACTCTTTACGCGCCCCCGGCCTGCGCCCGCACCAGCACAAAGTAGGCCAGCAGGACCGCGGCCATCACGTACATCAGCCACCTCACCTCGCGGCCCTGGCCGGCCAGGAGCTTGACCGGCGGATAGAGGACGAAACCGAGGGCCAGCCCGTCGGCGATCGAGTAGCTCAGCGGAATCCCGATCATCACGAGGAAAGCGGGCATCGCTTCGGCGTAGTTCGACCAGTCGATCTTCAGCACGTTGAGGATCATCATCGAGCCGACGATGACCAGGGCCGGCGCCGTGATCGGGGGGTAGCTGCCGACCATGGCGATGATGGGGCTGAAGAAGAGGGCCAGGAGGAAGAGAACGGCGACGACCACCGCCGTCAGCCCGGTCCGGCCTCCCTGTTCGACGCCGGCGGCGCTTTCGATGTAGCTGGTCACGGTGCTCGTGCCAAGCGCCGCCCCGACGGCGGTGGCGATGGCGTCCGAGGCGAGCGCCTGCCGTGCGCGGGGAAGCTTGCCGTCCTTGATGAAACCGGCCTGTTCGCACACGCCGATGAGCGTGCCCAGGGTGTCGAAGAGGTTCATGAACAGGAAGATCAGGATGAAGGGGGCCATCGTCCAGCTCAGCGCGTTGCGGACGTCCATCTTCAGGAAGGTCGGCCCGATCGAGGGCGGCGTGGAGAGGACCGAGCGGGCGATCGTGAAGTGCTTCATCAGCCCGGACTGCGTCACCGTCGGGGAATCGGCCAGGCCGGTCGGGAGTGCCGGCAGGGCATGCTGCAGCACGACCGCCAGGAGCGTGGCGGCCACGATGCCCCACACGATCGACCCGCGCACGCGGCGCGCGTGCAGCCCGGCGGTAACCAGCAGGCCGACGAAGAACACAATGAGATCAGGCGAGGCAAAGGCGGTGTTGAGCCTCAGGCCGTTGTTGTCGACGAGAACGAGATTGGCATTGCGCAAGCCGATCAGCGCGATGAACAGTCCGATGCCGATGGCGATGCCGTTGCGCATGCTGGGGCTGATCGCGTCGAGCAGCAACTCGCGCACGCCCAGAAAGGAGAGGACCAGGAAGAGCACCCCGGAGACAAACACCACGCCCAGCGCGATCTGCCAGGCCGTGGTGGTCCCCGGCGCGACCGCTCCTCGGGCGATCATGCCGGCTGCAACCGGCAGGGTTGAAAGGACGAAGAAGAAGTTTTCGCCCATCCCCGGGGCCTGGGCGATCGGGTAACGGCCGTAGAGTCCCATCAGGGCGGAAGCCAGGGCCGTGGAGAGGCAGGTGGCCACGGTCACGGCGCCGAAGTCGATGCCGGTGTCGATCGGCGGATGGAAGATGCTCCCCGACAAGACGGCCGGCTGGACGAAGATGATGTAGGCCATCGTCAGGAACGTGGTCAGGCCGGCGAGCAATTCGGTGCGGAGGTTCGTATTATTCTGGGAGAATGCGAAGAAACGGTCGAGCATCCGTCAGACTCCTCTTTGGCAATGGCCCGGAATTGGCAGTGCGTCCTCCGTTGGTCGAGCGTGCGTCCTGGCGGTTGCCGCAGGCGGCTCCCCGAGTAAAATACACCATTCCATGACTTACGATAAGCCATATCACGATGCCGCGCTGGGAGGCGAAGATCGCTGGGAGCCGGAACCCTTCGTCGTCCCGACGGTGGTTCTCGAGCCCCCGCCAGAGCCGCTGTCAACTCCCCGCAGGTACCGGCAACGGATTTTGCTGCCAGTCGCTTTGTTTCTGGCCACCTGCGCGAGCACTTTTCTGGTCGGCGGGTGGGTCTATGCCCTGTCCCTCATGACGATTCTCGTTTGTCACGAGATGGGCCATTTTCTGCAGGCGCGGCGCTACGGGGTTCCCGCTACCCTGCCGTTTTTCATCCCCATGCCGATTACGCCGATTGGCACGCTCGGGGCAGTCATCGGGATGGACGCTCGCGTCGGCGATCGGAAGGCGCTTTTTGATATTGGGATTAGCGGTCCGCTGGCCGGATTGGTGCCGACCATTCTTTTCTGCATCATTGGCGTCCATCAGGCCAGTGTCGACGTGCTGCGAGACAGTGGCCTGCAATTCGGTGAGCCGCTGTTGTTCCAGTTTCTCAGTTGGCTGCGGTTCGGTCCTCTACCGGAAGGTTACTCGGTGTACATCGGCCCAATGGCCTTCGCGGGCTGGGTGGGGCTCTTGATCACCTCGCTCAACCTGCTGCCCATCGGTCAACTCGATGGCGGCCATATTCTCTACGGGCTCTTGCGGCGCAAGGCACATCGCGTTGCGACCTTCGTGCTGTTCACCGCGCTGGCCGGGATCGTGGCGTTTGGCCTTTACGAATGGGCGCTGATGCTGTTTCTTGTTTTCCTCATGGGGCCCAAGCATCCGCCCACGACGAACGATCACGTCCCGCTCGGCACGGGGCGGATCGTGCTGGGCTGGCTGACGCTGGCCTTCATCTTCATCGGCTTCACGCCGACGCCGTTCAAGTTCTGACGGCGAACCGAGCCATCGCGTTAACAGGCGGGCCGTTGACGGCCCATTCTCCGCGAAGCGGATTCGCCCCGGCGTTTACGCCGGGGAGGACGCGGCCAACAACCCTGCTTTCCCGGGCACCCGTTCACGGGCCTTTTCGTCCCGAGTTGGGCTGCGGCCCCGGTCGCGACTTGCTCGCCGTTGTAATTCCTTTTCGTCCCGAACGAGGCGCGGAGTCTTAATCCTCCTCGTGTGTGATCCGCTCCAGCCGCTCCTGCGTCGCCCCACGCTGATGGTGCTCGCATTGCCTGCGAATGTATCCTTGAACCCACTCCAGGTCGCGAGTCCCAAAGCTCACCACCCCGTAGCCAGCCTGCCACTGCAGCACCTTCTGGTTCCGTAAGGATTCCTGATTTACGTCATGTGTCGTTCCACCTTTGAGTTGCCCGATCCATTCGCTGATCGTCAGTGTCGGCGGGATGGTCACAGCAATGTGGACGTGGGTCTCGGTTCCGCCGATCTCATGGAGGTAGACCTCCGGAGTGTCAACGATGCGCCTGCGGAGTTCACGGTGCGCGATGGGCTCAACGGTCGGAGTAAGCAATGGGAGGCTGTTCTTGGTGTGCCATACCACGTGGAGGTTGATCTCGCTGTAGTAGTTCTTGGACATGGCGGCTGCTCCGGGGTATCATTGGTCGTCCGTAGAAAGGGCGATTCCCGCTATTGTGCTTAGAAGCCGGCTCCACACAACCGCCGGGTGACAAGGCCCGCAAACGGGCCTGGAAAACAGGTGTGTTTCGGCCGCTTCTACCCCGGCGTAAACGCCTTGTCATTACCCAGAACTGTATACCGTCACGCTTGCGTGGTACGGCCATTCATGGCCGTTTTTCCGCCGCAGGCGGTTAAGGCCCGCCGTTTACGGCGGGCTGCGTGGGCCAACCGCGCGTCGCCGCCGGCCGCCCCAGCCACAGCCGCCGATGGCGGCTGTGGCTGGGGCGGCCGGCGGCGACGAAAAACGACGGGGACACGGTCGGGCAATCCCGTGCTGAAGCACGGGCCTCCACCGCCTGCGGCGGAACAAGGGGCGTAAACGCCCCTTACCATTCCGCGGTCCAATCGAACGCCAAGATGTGGGTGATGACAAGCTTAACCCGGATCATTCACGGAAGAAAACTCGGGCACCCGTTCTGCTTTCACCCCAAAGGACTGCCGATCCGTTTCAACGGCGTCGCCCCGGGCAATTGCGACGCTTATTCATTCGCCGGTCCTTAAGGGGTCTTCGCGGGGCGGAGCAGGCACTGGGGATCGAATCCAAGAATCGCGGGGATCCCGCGAAACTCGACGTAGACGTCCTCAAGCACTCCGGCGCCCGGCTTCGCCAGGCCCAGTCGCCACGCTTCGCCGCGTGTGGCCGGATCGCGCTTGACGTGGAGCGACTTCGCGTCGCTGATGTCCGCCTGCTCCAGGCGCTTCGCGCCGGCGGCGTCGTGAATGGCGGCGGAGACCCGCTCGCCGTCGCCTTCTCCCTTGATGCGGATCCCGAATTCGCGGACCTCGGGCGGCACCCAGAAAGGAAAGTCGCCCCGCGTGTAGATGAGGTGGATCGCGCCCTGGCTGCCGGCGATCGAGACGGGGTGCGTGCTGGAGAGGATCTGCAAGGTGTGCCGGTCCGGTCGGCCGAGCACGGTGAAGACGCCTGTCTCCGCGGCGCTGAACGTGCAGTCCGCCTCCTGGCCCAGGTCGATCGAGACCCGATGGATCTCCTTGCCAGAGGGAGCCAGGACCTGGACGGGGACCGGCTTGCCCTCCTGCCGGCCGACTGCCTGGTGCTTGAGGCGAAGGCGGACCGTGTCGCCGGCGGCGGCGGAAACGAGATAGCGGGCCTCGCCGCGAACGCGGTGGGCCGGCAGCGTGCGTTCGGCCGGGCTGACGGCGGCGACGGGTTCCAGGCGGATCTTGTCGAGCGCCACGGGTCGCACCGTCAGGACCGAATCGAAGGGGATCCACTTGCCGACGAGATCCTGGTCCAGCTTGTGCATTGTCTTCCGGCCCCCTCGCTCGATCGTGAGCGTGCCGGTGATGCCCAAGAGATTGCTGCCCAGCGCGTCGTCGTACTTCATCACGGGGCGGTCCACTCTCTCGCGGATCGTGCAATCGGCGAATTCGACGCCGCCGGTCGGCTCCAGGTCGCCCTGGTGCGTGCTGAAACGGATCGGAGCGGTGGGAACTGGTTTGTCCGAAGGATCGGCGAGCGTGCAGTGGACGAACCGAAGCTTGACTCCCGTCGGCGGCTTCGAGCCGATCTGAAGCCCCGTGTGACCGCTGTCCTCGAAACGGCAATCGACAAATTCGATCTCACCCTTGAGCGGCCCTGTCGGGCCGCAACTAGTGATTACGCTGGCGGAAAGGGCATTCGTGCCGCGGGTCACGCAGTTTTCGATCCGCATCGAGACGGGGACGGAAGTGCCGTCCAGCGGCCGGGCGTAGATGTGGATGGCGTAGCCCTGGTTGTTCTCGATCGTGCAGTTGCGCATCACGCAGTGGACCAGCCGCTCGCGGGGATGATTGGGCTCGAAGTCGATGCCCGCGGCCGGCGCAGTGCCGGCGGTATTGGTGAGCGTGCAGTTTTCGATGAGCAGGTTCTCGGCACTGATCACGCTGATCCCCTGGCGGTAGTTGCGATCGCAGATGACGTCGCGGATGGTGACATGGCGGTTGGGCTCGCCGTTGCGGCCGGTGCCGAGATAGATGCCGTCGCCGCCCGATTCGGCCAGCGTGAGGCCGGCGACGATCACCTGGTCGCAGCCGCGGAGACTGAGGACGTGGCGCCATTCGGCCTTCTTGTAGGCCGGGCTGTCGTAGTCGGCCCGGTGCATGCGGAGCGTGGCGCCGGGGCCGGTGAGCTTGATGTTCTTCTTGTTCCAGGCGGTCAGGAGCGAATCGGCCGTTCCTCGAAACGCACCCTTCTTCGCCAGAACGACAACGCCCGGCTCGAAAAACAGTTCCTGGTCGTTGGCCAGCTCGATCTTATCGACGATCCACGGCCCGGGCATCTTTTCGACAATTACCTTTTCCGCGCCGGAGTTGATCGCCGACTGAAGCGATTGCGTGGATTCCTCGGCGCTAAAGCCCCACCAGGCGGCATGGGCGACTCTGCACTTGCCGGAGAGGACCTCGCGGATCGCCTGGCCGTTCCTTTGAATCTCGTCGGCGCGGGCGACGAGGTATCCGAAGATCGTCAATCCCAGAAATACGCTGCTTGCCAAAACTCTCGATGTTTTGCTCATGATGATCTCCCAGTGATGAGCTCCAGGCGTTGGCGGAGCCGGCGATCGACTTCCGCCGGCTCGGCATCCGGAAACCGCCGGCGGATTCCTTCACGCGCAAGATCGCAGGCCAAAGCGTGTAAGTCGAGCGCGATTGCCAACCGCTGCTCGCCCTGCATTGCCCGGTACAACTCAATCTGGCGCTGAAGGGCTGCTTCGGGGGTCATCGCGTCATCTTATCCCAGTCGAGGGCCGAGAGTCGAGGGTCGAGCCAGACAGGAGCGGGGCTTGGCGGACGACTTCGCGATTCTCTGGTTTTTCGGCGCATGCGTCTCACCTTGAGGCGTCGGTGTGTTCGCCGCGGTCCGCGCAACAGCCCGGAACTCCTGTTGCATGAGTTATGGCGAGGCGCGGCGCTGTAAGTGGTTGGTTGCGAGCAGGTTGAGTAGGGCTCGGGATCTTCTTTAGTCGCGAGCTGGTTCCGGTTCTGGAGCTGGGCAGACTCCCTCCTTGTAGCGAAATACTCCACTGCTGTTTTGCGGGGACAAGCCCTGAATCCGCCACGTCGTCGGCGGGCAGTCAGTGAATCTCGCGAATGACCTCGTGATTGGTTGACTTCGCCGCAAGAGTTGTCTAGTCTAGTGTCTGTCTGGAAAAGGCTGATTTTCCCGGATTTCCCGGCGCGAAGGGGGACGCGATGCCTGCGAAGATTATATCGCGACGGCTGTCGGA
>JABWBD010000323.1 GCA_013360685.1 Pirellulales bacterium | reverse complement strand
CACACTTACCACGCACAGCGCGACGCCGACTTGCAGGAGTTTTACGCGGCGGCCGAGCACCACGGGCTGCGCGTGATCATTGCCCCGCGCGGCGGGGCCTACAGTCGCGATCCGCAGAACGCGGTCCGTACCGTGATCGAAGAGTGCCGCCAGCCGGCCCTGCTGGCCTGGTATCTCGCCGACGACACGGCCAGCCACATCAGCGCCGACGAACTGCGGCGCGTGCACCGGGCGATCCGCGACGTCGATCCGTTCCACCTCACGGTCCAGGCCGATGGCGTGTTCGCCGGCGGCACTCGGCCATCGCGGTACACCGACTACGTGGACTCGACGGATGCCTTTCTGCCGGAAATCTATCCCATCCGCTCCGATAAAGACTGCGAGGTCGCCAACGTGACGCGCGACATGAAGCTCATCGGCGACGACCTGCGCCACGCGGGGCGCAAGGCGCCGATTTGGGCGATCATCCAGGATTTCGAAGGCTGGGGTTGGCAGCGATATCCCACGGAGGCCGAAATCCGCGTGATGACCTACCTGGCCATCATCCACGGGGCGAATGGGATGACCTATTACACCTATGGCGGAACCGGCAAGAACCACGGCGTGACCCACGATCCGCAGGTATGGGCCGCGCTGAAGCGGATCTCGCGCCAACTGGCCGATCTCCACGACGTGCTGGTCCAACGCGACCCGCCGCAGAAGCAGCAGATCCAGGTTCTCAGCGGCCCGCCGACCGACGGACTTGGCTATCCGGCCGTGAGCACGCTGCTGAAAGAACATCAAGGCCGGCGCTACCTGCTGGCCGCCAACTCCTCCTGTGGGGCAGTGCGAGCGCGGGTCAATGCCGGGGTCGAAGCGGGCCAGGTGCAAGCGATGTTCGAAGACCGCCGGCTTGCGGCGCAGGACCGCCGGCTTGCGGCGCAGGCCGGAGCGTGGGAGGATGATTTCGCCCCGTACGCCGTCCACGTGTATGCTTGGTAGTCACGCCCGCTGCCGCTTCGCGCAGTAAGGAATTTGCCCTTCGGAGAACCACTGTCGAGAAATGGCTGCTTGACGAACCGGTCGGCCGCCAAGGAGTTGTCGCCCATGAACACGCTCACCGTTTGTTTGTTCTTCACCGGCGCCGTGCTGGCGGGCAGCGCCCCGTCACCGGACTCCAAGAAGCCCGCAGGCTGGCCTGATTCCGCGCCGTTGGCGAAGCGGAACCTGGTCTTCGCCTTGGAGCCAGGCGGCTTTGTCCGCGTCGATGTGCTGGGCGAGCGTCTGTTCCGCGTTCGACACGGCAAGACCCGGCAGTGGACCGAATCGGCCCTGAATCGCTACGGTGTGCTCAACGCCGCGTTTGCCGACGTGGCCTTCGAGCAGTCGGAAACGGGCGGCGTTCACGTGGTGGCGACCAAGCAGGCCCGGCTCAGCGTGAGCGGCAAGGATGGAGCGGTCGCTCTGGCCGATGGCGGAGGCAAACCGCTCACCCAACAAACCGCGCCGGTCTACGAGGCGGGCGGGGGCTACGACATTCGGTTCACCCTCGCCAGGGAGGAACGGCTCTACGGGCTGGGCGATGTGAGCCGTGAGAACATCATGCGTCGCGGCGGGACCTATGAGATCTGGGTCAAGAACGTGAACTCCTACATCCCGATTCCCGTCGTGTTGAGCAACCGGGGATGGGGCCTCCTGATGAACACCACTTGGCGGAATACGATCGACGTCGGCAAGACCGATCCGGAGCGGATGATCTGCAAGGCAGCCCGCAGCGACTTGGACTACTACCTGTTCTGTGGGCCGGACTACCGCAGTCTGTTGGATATCTACACCTCGCTGACCGGCCGGCCCACGCTGTTGCCGATCTGGGGCTACGGGCTCACCTACGTCTGCAACCAGAACATCGATGCGTTCAACATGATCAACGAGGCGATCACCTTCCGGCGCGAGCAGATGCCGTGCGACGTGATCGGGCTGGAACCGGGATGGATGTCGAAGAACTACGACGGCACCACGGCCAAAGCCTGGCACCCTGAGCGTTTCCCCATCCCCTCTTGGGCGCCCAAGGGGCCGCACACCTTCTTCGGCGCGCTGGAGCGTAAAGGGTTCAAGCTCAGCCTGTGGCTGTGTTGCGATTACGATCTGGGCGTCTACGAGGAGATGCAATTGGCCGCCGCGAAAGCAACCGCCGCCGCGGGCATGAAGACCGCCGCGGGCGCGACGGTCAACGTGCAGGAAGGTTTCAGCGACGAGCGTCTGAGCAAGCCGGCCGGCACGAGAGCGGGCGCCACGGGAGCGCCCAAGCAGGCTCAGCCCGAGGGCGTGGAGCCCTGGTTCGAACACCTCAAGAAGTTCGTCGATCAAGGCGCGGCGGCCTTCAAGCTGGACGGCTCCAGCCAGGTCATCGAACACCCGACTCGCGAATGGGGCAACGGCATGACGGACGAGGAGATGCACAATCTCTATCCGGTGATCTATGCCAAGCAGATGGCCCAGGGATTCGAGAACCACACCAAGCGGCGTTCCATGATCTACTCCGCCGGTGGTTACGCGGGCGTGCAACAGTACGTGGCCACCTGGGCCGGCGACACGGGCGGGGGCGCCAAGCCGTTGGCTTCGATGTTGAACCTCGCGTTTTCCGGCCACTCGAACCACTCCTGCGATATGAATGTCTCGGACGTCGAAGGCATTCATTTCGGGTTTCTGCAAACCTGGGCCCAGGAGAACAACTGGGATTACTGGTATCAGCCCTGGCTGTTGAAGGAGGAGCACACTGCCGCATTCCGCCACTACGACCAGCTCCGTTACCGATTGCTGCCGTATCTCTATTCGGCGGCCGCGGAGGCCGCGTTGACTGGCTATCCGGTGATGCGCGCGATGTCGATGGTTTATCCCGACGATCCGGCATGGGATGCGCGTCTGGGCCAATACATGCTGGGAGACTTCCTGCTGGTCTCGGCCTTCTCCAAGGACGTGCGCCTGCCTGCGGGCGACTGGATCGACTTCTGGAACGGTAAACGGACCACCGGCCCAGCGACGCTGCCGGTGGAGATCGCGCCGAATCGGGGCGGCGCGCTTTTGGTCAAGAGCGGCGCTATTATTCCCACCTGGCCGGTTCGCGACCATGTCGAAAAGGGCTGGTCGTCTGAAGTGGGACTGCTCGTCTACCCCGCGGCCAGCAGCAGCTTCACGCTCTACGAGGACGACGGCCGCAGCCTCGGCTATCGCCAGGGCGAGTTCGCCCGCACCCTGCTGACGTGCACCGCCAACGGCAAGACCGTTACACTCACGATCGGCGGCCAGCAAGGCCGTTTCGCCGGCATGCCCGCCACGCGCGACTTCGAAGCTCGAGTCCGCCTGCCTGAGCGTCCGCAAACGGTCATGCTTGACAGCGTACTGATGACGGAATTCAACTGGGACGAGCGCGGTTCGACGGCCTGCGTCAAGATTCCCGCCTGCGGGGCCGCACCGCGCACGTTGAAATTCAACTGAGACTCAGAGAGGATGCCAACCATGAGTCCGATGTTGTCCTTCGACAGAGAGGTTCGCACTTGGCTTGCCGTTCTGCTCGGCATTTTCGCCGCGTGGTGCGGTCACGCCGTGGGCGGCGAATCGACAGCACCCAACGCGCTTCGCGTTGGCTATGTGCCCGACGCCACCATCGTTGCCGAAGGCGGCTACGAGGCGCGCGGGCTCGTCGCCGATATCGGATTCTACTCCGCCGATGCGGAGAAGGTGCTCGTGCAGGCGGTTGCCGACCGGGCAACCGGCCGCGATGCGATCGCGCCGGCTGTGCAGCGGGAACTCGACGCAGGGCTGTTCCCCGGAGCCGTGGTGCTGGTGGGAAGGCCGGGGAAGGTGCTGTATCACGATGCCTTCGGTTTTGCGCGGATCGTGCCCGACAAGGTGAAGATGGCCAAAGACTGCATCTTCGACTTGGCCAGCGTGACGAAGCCGGTGGCCACGGCCACGGCCTTTGGCGTCTGTGTCGATGAGAAACTCTTGCGTTTCGACATGCCCATTCGCCAAGCCTTGCCCGAGCTTTCGGGCAGCGGAATCGAGCCGATCAGCGTTACCCAACTGGCCACGCACACATCGGGCTTCGACAACACGAAGTATCACGATCGGGCGCAAGGCGACGCCCTGCTTGAGCTGATGCTCGGCGTCACGCCGAAGTGGACGCCGGGCAGCCGCTATTACTACTCCTGCCAGAACATGATTCTGCTGGGCCGGATGGTGGAGAAAGCCAGCGGCCAACGCTTGGACGACTTTTGCCGATCGCGAATCTTCCAGCCGCTGGGCATGCGCGACACGTCGTTTGGACCGTTGCCGCCGTCGTCGCGCGTGGTGCCCAGCGGGGCGTCCGAAATCGGCCAGATCGAAGACGCCCAGGCCCGGATCGCCGGCCGCCCGGTGGGCAATGCCGGACTGTTCAGCACGGCCGCCGACCTGGCGCGGTTCTGCGAAATGATGCTGGGCGAGGGACGTCTCGGCAAGATTCGCGTCCTTTCGCCCGAATCGCACCGCCTGATGACCCGCAATCTGTTGGCCCCGCCGCTGCCGGCCAGGGGCTTCGGTTGGGAACTCGACGTCAACTCGCTGCACCGGCCCACGCGTCTCTCGAAGACGGCCTATGGTCATAGCGGCCATACCGGGCAATCGATCTGGATCGACCCGGAGAGGCAGGTCTATGTGATTGTGCTGACCAACCGAAACCATCCCCAATTCGTCGGGGGCGAGCGAAAGGACGAGCAGTATCGGGCGCGAGCCCGCATCGGCGACGCCGCCCTGGCGTCCCTCGGCTACTGAACACGGCAGCCGGATGCCGAAAATCAGCGCCGCCGCTAATGCGACGGTCCCCGGAGGATATCTTTCTCAGTGAGGGCCTTTCGGTCTTTCCCTTTGCGTTGCCCTTGTCCTCAGCCAGTCCAGGGCGAAGACCGTTTCCGGCTGGGCTGCGGCGTGGTAAGCTGGATGGCCAAACGAGCCTGGATCGGTTTTAGGCTCAGTGCATCGGGGACTGGGGAGTGTCGAGGTGTAAACATGAAACCGTTCTTGATTTTCGCGGCCATGGCTCCCTTGCTGGTCGCTCTGGAGGCTCTTGGAGCCCAAGGCCTGACGGTGGACGAAACCTATCGCATTTTGATCGCCGAGGATCGTTCGAAGGCCGAGGAGCACGCCGCCGCGCAACTCCAAGAGTACCTGAAGAAGATCACGGGAAGGACTTTGACGATCGTTGCCGAGACGGATCAGAATGACGGACCGGCGATCTATGTCGGCCAGACCAGGCTTGCCGCCGCTCGCGGCATGGAGGATTATGGAAAGGAAGAATACCACCTCAAGACCATCGGAAAAGACGTGGTCATCGCCGGCGGCCGGCCCCGCGGAGTCCTTTTCGGAACCTACGAATTCTTGGAGCGATTCGCGGGCGTGCGCTACCTGAGCGTCAACTTCGAGCGGGTTCCGCAGACGCCGGCCGTAACGGTCGCGGGCGGAACCGATCTCCGGCACGCCCCGCCCTTCATCTACCGCGACATCTATCCCGGACACGCCGAGATCCCCGCCGACTACCGGCGAAAACTCCGACAAAACAGCGGCGGCAATTCACCGCAGCACGGCTTTAACGAAAGCTGCGGCGCGCCGGGCGGGGTGCATATGTTGCACAAGTACTGATGTTGCTCAAGGTGGACCAGGACGCCCCGCCGTTGACCCAATGACGTTTCTCGGAGTTCATGAACAACAAGGAGCGAAATAGAATCATGAGAACTTTCCCAGTCGCTTGCGCGTGTTTGATTCTTGGTCTGCTGGCGGCGGGCACATGGTCGCCTGCCTCCTGCGCTGCTGCTGAAAACGAAGGAGATACCTGCGCCCTCAAACTCGGGTGGGCCTCTGCCGATATCACACCCGACAGGCCCGTGGTTATCACCGGGGGCTCGGCAGCGCGGGTCTCCGAGGGTGTCGCAGACCATATCTATGCAACCGCCCTGGCCCTGGAGTCAACCGGAAACAACGGCACATCGGACATGGTGATCATGGTCTCGTTGGATCTGGTGGGAGTAACCGACATTCTCTACTGCCGGGTCCAAGATCTGGTTAGAAAAGAAATGCCCGAAATTGCCGCCGACAAGATTATCCTTAACGCCACGCACACCCACACTGCTCCTGACCAGGGCACTGCGCCGGACCTGGCAGAAATGCACTCGCAGCACGGGATCCATGTCCCGGTTGCCTGGGCGAAATGGGGGATCGACCTGGGCGTCATGTCGGCAGAAGAGTACGTCGAGTTTGCAGCAGAGCGGATCGCGAAAGCCATCGGCCAGGCTTGGAAGGCGAGGAAACCAGGCGGGATCAGCTTCGGCCTGTCGTACGCCATAGCGGGACGAAATCGCCTGACGGCCTATTATGACGGCACCTCGGAGATGTATGGCGCCGCAAACAGACCCGATTTCAGTCACGTGGAAGGTTACGAGGACCATTCACTCGGCTTGCTCTATACCTGGGATGCGAAAGGAAATCTCACGGGAGTAGTCATCAACCTTGCCATGCCATCTCAAGTCGCCTATGGAAGCCAGATTTCAGCCGACTTCTGGCACGCAACACGCAATGAGCTTCGCAGGCGATTGGGCGAGGAGATCTTCATCTTGCCGCAGGTTTCCGCGGCCGGGGACCAGTCGCCGAAGGTCATGGTAGACGAACGCGCCGAAAAACGGATGGAGAATCTCACCGGTCGCACCCAGATGGAGCAGATCGGCATCCGGATTTCCGATGGGGTGACCTCCGTACTTCCGTTCATGAAAGCGAATATTGACCGAAGTCCGGTGCTCAAGCATCGCGTCGAACAGGTTGAACTCAACCGACGAGTCATCACGGAGAAGGACCTGACGACGCGGCGCAGCACGTTTCATAACAAGAAAGTCGAATCGGTGCAGGAAACATTCGATCGGCTGCTTGGCGAATACAAGAAAATGGTCAAGCAGTTCGAGGAGCACCTGGAGCTGAAGAGCAAGCCGCGCTGGTTTGTCTCGATAACAGGAACGCACTGGTTGCTGGCCAGGGCGTGGCGCACATTGGAACGTTATGAACTGCAGAAGACCGTGTCCACCCTTCCTGTCAAGGTCCATGTGGTCCGGATTGGCGACATGGCGATTGCCACCAATCCATTCGAACTGTACCTCGATTATGGCTCCCAAATCAAGGCGCGAAGCAAGGCGGTCCAGACGTTCGTGGTCGAGCTGGCCAGCCCCGGCGGCGGCGGCTACCTTCCCACGCAGCGTTCGGTGGAGGGAGGCGCCTATGGCGCCATCCCACAAAGCACCCTGATAGGCCCCGAGGGCGGGCGAGTGCTGGTCAACCGAACGCTTGAGTTGATCGAGTCTCTTTGGGATGAAGAAATCAAGTCAGGAGGCAAATCATGACACTCAAGGAACTCTCGCGCCGCGGTTTCCTTCAACTTGGCGCCGCGGCCGGCGGGGCGGTTTTGACCGCATCGCAACGCGTTCACGCAGCGGGGTCCGACGTTTTGAAAATCGGCCTGGTGGGCTGTGGCGGGCGTGGAACTGGCTCGCTGCGCGATTCCCTGACCGCCATGCCGAACGTCCGAGTCGTCGCGCTGGGGGATCTCTTCCGAGAAAAGGCCGTCGCGACGCGTGCCGCGATCGCCGCGTCCGACGTCGGCAAGGGGCGGATCGACGTCCCGGACGACCGGATCTTCACCGGCTTCGACAGTTACAAGGGAGTGATCGCCGAAAGCGATATCGTCCACATCGCGCTGCCTTCCCGATTTCATCCGCCCTACAATCTGGCTGCGGTTCAGGCCGGGAAACACGCTTTCACGGAAAAGCCGAACGGCATCGACGCTGACGGCGTTCACGTGACGATCCAGGCGGCAAAGATCGCCGAGGAGAAGAAGCTCGCCAACGTCTCCGGTCTCTGCTACCGCTACGACCTGCTCCGCGTTCAGGCGATCCAACGGATCCGCAACGGCGAGATCGGCGAGATCCTGGCCGCGCAGTCCGACTACCTGCGAACGCCGTACAACCTCATTCCGAAGAAGCCAGAATGGTCGGAAACGGAATATCAAATTCGCAATTGGGAGCATTTCACCTGGCTCAACGGCGACGAAATCCAGCAGTCGCTCCTGCACAATCTCGACTCCGTCCTCTGGGCGATGGAGGACGAGCTGCCGGAGACCTGCTACGCGCTCGGCGGCCGATCCAGCGTTTTCAGCCCGGCCCTTGGCGACTTGTTCGACCACGCGTCGGTGATCTACGATTACGCCGACGGCAAACGCATCTACGGTGCGACCCGGACCGCCCAGAACTGCTTTACCCGCAATATCGACGTCTTTCACGGGACCAAAGGACGCATGATCTTCAACGCGACCGGAATCCCTTTCATGACCGACACGCGGGGGAACGTGCGCTGGCGTCCCGATCCGAAAGACCGGATCCGTTCGATGTACGTGCAGGAACACTACGCCCTGGTCAACTCCATTATGAACGGCAAGCCGATCAACGACGGATTCCGCATGGCCAGTTCGACGATGGTCGGCGTCCTGGGCATGATCGCCAGCTTCACGGGCAAGCGGGAGTCGTACAAAGATCTGTTCGAGAGTCGCTTCAAGATCGAACCGAACGTCGACCATCCGTCGTTCGACATGCCCGTCGCCGCGCCGGGCGCGAACGGGCTCTATCGAATTCCCGTCCCGGGCGAGTATCAAGTGAAAACAGGAAGGCAGGCAGTCTCATGAAATCGTCGCGAAGGCAGTTTCTCGCCCGTTCGAGCGTTTTGCCCTTCCTGGGCTTCCTGCCGCCAGGATACCGATCGCCGGAAGATTTCTACGAAACGATGGAGGCGACGACCTCGCAATACAGGGACCGTAAACAGGTCTTCAATATGTGCGGGTACTCGGCGCCGGCGATTCCCCATTTGCGAGTGGGTTACATCGGGCTCGGCAATCGCGGCTACGCGTCGATCCAGCGGCTCGGCCGGATGAATGCGGTCGAGATCCTCGCGATTTGCGACGTATACGACTATCCGATTCAGCGGGCGAAGGACTTCCTCAAGTCGAAAGGCTGTCCCGAACCGGCGGTCTACACCGGCTCGAACGAGGCCTGGAAAGGGATGTGCGAGCGCGACGACCTCGATTTGATTTATGTGCTCACCCCGACGTTCTATCATGCCGAGATGACGGTTCACGCGCTGACGTCGGGCAAGCACGCGGCGGTTGAGGTCTCGGCGGCGCAGCGCGTCGACGACTGCTGGCGGTTGGTCGACGCCTCGGAACGGACGAGAAGGCATTGTGTCCTGCTGGAAAACTGTGTTTACGATTTTTTCGAGTCGATGGCGATCAACATGGCGCATCAGGGGGTCTTTGGCGAGATCATCCACGCGGAAGGGGCGTATATCAACCCCGAACGCCCCCTTTTCGAGGAACCGAAACCGCCGCACAGCAAGGAGTCGGCCCCGTGGTACGGCTCGGTTCTGGCAATGGCGCCGGGGAACCGGATTCCGACGCACGGAACCGCGCCGATCTGTCAGGCGATGAAGATCGGAAGGGGCGACCGCCTCGATTACCTGACGTCGATGGAAACCGACGACTTCATCCGCGCAAAAACCGCGAACGATCTCGCCGCGTCGGGAAGCGTCTATCATCAGCAGTTCAAGAACAAACGGCACGCCGGAAATGTCAACACGACGATGATTCGCACCGTAAAAGGCAAGACGTTGCTGGTCGAATTCGACGCCGTGAACCCACGGCCCTATTCGCGCATCTTCCAACTCTCAGGAAGCAAAGGATTTGCGCAGAAGTACCCGCTTCCGCCGCGTATCTATCCGGACGGCGAGCGGCTGGCGAGTGCAGCGGAGTTGAAGGCTTTCGAGGACAAATACACGCCGGAGTTGGTCCGTTTTATCGAGAGAACCGCGAAGCGATTCGGCGGGCACGGCGGCATGGATTTCACCGTCGATTGGCGGCTGGTCGACAATCTGCGGAACGGCCGACCGATGGACGTCGACGTTTACGATGCCGCGCTCTGGAGTTCGATCACGCCGCTGACCCTTTGGTCGGTGATGAACCGCTCGTCGCCGATCGACGTTCCCGATTTCACTTGCGGAGCCTGGAGTACGAATCCCCCACTCAGCCTCACACTCCAAGGTGGCGGCAACACGGTGATTCGTGAAGTTCCAGGCTAAGAACCTATGTCGGTTTCATCCGGTGTTTGAAAATCCCCTCGCCTTGAAGCGGATTGCCGTCGGGGTCGATGATTTCAAACCCGAAGAAGAGCCAGCCCGGACGATCCGTCGACGCCCTGACGGTCACCGCCTTGCCGTCGCAGAGGAACTTATCCTGGCGCAAAACTTCGCGCTCCCGTTTCACGGTGCAACGCAGCTTTTCACCGACGGCCGGCTTGCCGTCCTTTATCAGTGTGGCGGTGCAGACCGCCTCGTCACCCACCTTGTAGTAGCCGTCGCTCTTGTCGAGACGAACGTCAACAGAATAGCCGGCAAATGCGGCTGCCGAGGTGATCGCCAGGAGTCCATGGATCAACAACACTGTGTTATGCCTCCACCGAATTTCGGATCGTCGCCACTCAGGGCGTTGCCCGTTGCAGGCGTACGGGGCCGAGCAGACCGCCGCCGCGAGATTCCGTCTCGGACTTCAACGAGGATTCCGGTCACGACCCACGTTCGCTCGCCCAGATGAAAGGTGTCGCCTACCTCGAGCCGATCCGGATTGCGGGCCGAGCGGAGTTCCTCCGGTGAACGGTCGCGCCCCAGGGCGATCGCCGCGCCCAGCCCGACCACGGCCTCGATGGCCGTTTCGTCTGCCATCCCCGGGATCTCGCGGACACCGGCGTACGAAAACCACTTTCCCGCGAAGAGGTCGATATCGTGGACGTGGCCGGTCAGCCAGGGATCGTCGCAGCCGCGGAGTTGCAGGAAGCGGCGTTTGGGACGGCCGGCCGGCGCGTCGGGGATCGGCTGGTTGACGATCATGTAGGTCTCGCGGCTGACGAGTCGCCGTCCATGCTCTTCGAGGACCGCCGGCACACCGCTGCCCTGGAGGTTCTCGACTTCCAGCACGTCGCCGGGGCTGAGGTTGCTGAATGCCTCGTCGGTGGAGCCGTCGGCCAGCACCAACACGTTGGCCGGGTTACCCGTGCTCTCGGTCATCCGCTGCATGCTATTGACGAAAGCCAGCATCACGGTCAACAGGGCAATGACCAGGGTGAATGCCAGCGAGGTCAAGAGCGTGGTTCGCCAGCGAGCCGAGAGGTTGCGGGCATTGTAGCGCAACGGCACGCGGCCGATCAGAAGCAGGCCGACAAGCACCACGAGAAAGATGCCCAAAAGGGTCCAGACGCCCAGCGACTGCCCCGCCTCGCGCACCGTTCTAAGCACAGCCTCGATCATCGAATCAAGCCACCTTGGCAAACACTTCGGCCACTTTCACTTTCTGGGCTGACCACGCGGGCAGGAAGCTGCCCAACAGCGCGGCCAAGCCGCCCACCGCCGGCCCCCACCAGAGGGCATCCAGGGGAATCATGAACCGATCGAAGAAGGCCAGCGGAAAGGAAATCCCTTCCATACCCCAGTTGATCAGCAAGTAACTGCCGGCCGCGCTGGCGAACCCCGAGCCGGCGCCCAAGAGGAGCGATTCGCCGACCACCAGGAAGAAGATGTGCAACGGCCGGAAGCCCAGCACCTTGAGCACGGCAAGTTCCAGCCGCCGCTCGCGGACGCTGATGTTGATGGCGTTGGCGATCACCAACAGCACGGTGAACATGCACGCCGGAGCCAGCAGCCACCGCATGCCCCATACCAGATCGCGAAATCCTTCCAGGAACGACGTGAAGCCCGATGCGGCCGTCTCGCACTTCACCGCCGGGGCCGTGTAATAGGGCGAGCTCTCGATTTGCCAGGCGATGCGGCGGAACGACTCCAGGTCGGCCACCTTCAGCCACACGATGCTCAGCGACCGGCCGGCAAGATGGTGCTGGCGGCCGTTGTGGTCGCGGGCGTAGGCATCGAAGGTGTTGTTGTAGTAGTCGCGGTGGAAGACGGCCAGCGTATCGTAGCGGCCCGCCGGGAACGCGCCGACGATTTCCAGCTCCAGGTCCAGCCCCTTGAAATCGCCAAGGCCGTAGAGCTTGATCCGTTCGCCGAGGTTCTTGTTGAGGTTCCGCAAGTGATTGCGGCCCAGGATCACGCCCTGCGGATTGCGCTCGACCTCGTCCACAAATCAGCGGGTAAAGGAGAGGCCGGGGAACCCGGCCTCCCCCTCCCCGTTGTCGCAATGGGGTCGATTCCCCATATTTACCGGCGTGAGGATCTCTCACCG
>JABWBD010000018.1 GCA_013360685.1 Pirellulales bacterium | reverse complement strand
ACGCTGGACCGCCTCCGAGACACCCGGCAGCGGACCGGATTGGACGGCCTGTGGCTGGATTCCTACAACAGCGCCACCCACGTCATGGACACCGCCGTCTTCGCCGATGCCGTGCGACAGGCCGATGGCCTGCTCCCCTGGCAGGCGCAGGTTGAGAATCTGGGCTACACCACGTACTGCGAAGGCGGTCCCACGGCCATCGGCACCGTCTCGACCTCCGGTTGGCAACCGCCGGACGAGTGGTCTCGCTTCCGGCCGGAGACGCTCTACAAGTGCGGCCTCTACTTGCAGCAAGCGGGCGACGCCAGCAAGATGTCCGCCTTCCTTTCCGATCCCCGGCGGCGGCCTTATTACCGGATGCTCGCCAACCTCTGCTGCCCCATCCTGGATCCGGGACATTTCGGCCTCGACCGCCGATCGCTCGAGCGGATCGGCCAGGCCAATCGCGACTTCAACGCCGTCGCCGACCTGATGCAGGTTCGCCGGCTGCTGGACTTCAAAGGCGTCGAGTGGTCGTCGGCCGAGGGCCGCGCTGTGTTCGCTTTCGACACCATCGACTATCCCGTGCCGCCGGGCATGGCACTCTGCGACGTGACCGAGGACAAGGCCGTTCCGCTGCCGGAAAACCGCCGCGTGACGTTGGCGCCGTACCATACCTACCGGGCAACCTTCTGAAACGTCTCCATGCCCGCGACAATCCTTGGACCACCTCGTGTCCGTCCAGGAATGGAAGTGCTTCAAAATGCCGATGCCGGAAGCTGTGAACGGGCACTGCCCTCGCTCGGTTCGGAACTCTTGTGATCGGCGTTGGCTTTACGTATACTCGCAGACGGCGTCCGCCTCGGCGCCGCCCCAGCGAGGCGAGATCAGATAGCTTCGCAATTGGTCCGCGCACTAGCAGCCTGAAGGAGACCGTCATGGTCCTCGAAGTGACACGTCGGGATTTCGTCCGCGCGGGAGCTGCCGCGGTGGCCACGCTCGCCACGGGACTGGCGGCAACCAGGACCGTGCGAGCCGGCAACCCCACGGGCGAGGACACGAGCAAGATCCTCAACTACAACCCGGACATGGAATACCGCCGCCTGGGACGCACCAACCTGATGATCTCGGCTGTGGCCTTGGGCGGGCATTGGAAGCGGGTCGACACGATGATCGGCGGTGAGCAGGTGCCCGGCTGGATGACCATGAAGATCGACCGGCCCGAGTTTCAGGAGAACCGCAAGAACGTGGTCGATCGATGTCTGGAGCGAGGCATCAACTACGTCGACGCGTGCTGCCGCGAAGAGATCCTGGCATACAGCCGCGCCCTGAAGGGCCGCCGCGACAAAATGTACTTCGGCTATTCCTGGCACATTTGGGAAAGCCGCTACCCGGAATGGCGGTCGAACAAGAAGCTCCAGGAAGGTCTCGACCAGGGGATGCGCGAGGCCGGCCTGGACTACGTCGATCTCTGGAGAATCAGCCTGTTGACCCAGAGCAGCCAACACACGGTGCCCGAGGTCGAGGAAGCGGCCGCCGCCTTGGATTGGGCCAAGCGCACGGGGCGGGCCCGTTTTATCGGCTTCTCCTCTCACGATCGGCCCCATCTGAAGAAGCTGATCGAAACCTATCGCGACCAGGTGGAGGTGGTCCTTACTCCGTACACCGCCAAGACCAAGATGGTGACCGACGAGACGGGGCTCTGGGCGTCCGTACAGAAGCACGACATCGGCTGGCTGGGTATCAAGCCGTTTGCCAGCAATTCCATCTTCCGAGGCGACAGTTCCCCGGCAAGTCCTCACCTGGAAGAAGACAACCGCATGGCCCGGCTGGCCATCCGCTGCATCCTCTGCAATCCGGCGATCACGGCGCCGATGGCCGGCATGATCTCGGAGCAACAGGTCGACAACGTCGCCCTGGCGGTGAAAGAGCGCCGCGAGCTTGACATTGCCGAGCGCGCGGAGCTCGACCGGGCCATGGACCGCGCCTGGGCCGGCCTGCCGAGGAACTACCAATGGCTGAAAGGTTGGGAGTACGTGTGAGGGTTTCAGGAAGGGGAGCTAGGAGTCAGGAGTTAGAATGAGAGGGTCGGTCGCCCGCTAATCGCCGCCGCTTCGCCATTCTAAATCCTGACTCCTAACTCCCAGATTCTGACAGACGGCTAAGTCATTCTTGAACGGCGACCTGCATCGGAGGACCTGCTATGAGTAGCGCATTGCGTTTTCTGTCGATCGGTTTGCTGACGTTGGGCCTCGCGAGTGCCGTGGCAGCGGCTCCACCGCCCGTCCGCGTCGGCGTGGCGGAAGCCGACATCACGCCTCCCGAGGGCTTTCCCATGGCGGGCTACTACCATGAGCGCAGGGCCACGGGGATTCGCGATCCGCTGAAAGCCAAGGCAATCGTCTTTCGCAGCGACACGGACCAGGCGGCCTTCGTGGCCTGCGACCTGACCGGCATCGCGGCAGACCTCTCCGCGTCGGTGCGGCGTCTGGCCTCGGAGAAGACCGGCATCCCCGCCGCACACATCATCCTGACCGCCACGCACTCGCACACCGCGCCCGATTATTCCCGCGACCTGTACGAATACCTGGGCGCCCCGCCCGAGGCCGGCCAGGATCGCTACTCGGCGAAGCTCATCAGCGGGATCGTCGACGCGATTGTCCGCGCCGACAAGGGCGTGCAGCCCGTCGCCCTGCTGGCCGGTTCGGCGCGGCAAGAGACGCCGATCTCGTTCAACCGCCGGTTCGTGATGCGCGACGGCAGCGTGCGGACGTGGATGCGACTGGACAACCCGGAGGTCGTCCGGGCCGCTGGCCCGATCGATCCCGAGGTCGGCCTCCTGCTCGTGCGGGCTGCCGACGGAGACCGTCCGCTGGGCGTGCTGACGAACTTTGCCCTGCACTTGGACACCGTCGGTGGAACTTTGTGGAGCGGCGATTATCCATTCTACGTCGAGCAGTCGCTGCGGCAGACGCTGGGGCCGGACGTCATCTCCATTTTCGGCAACGGCTGCTGCGGGGACATCAACCACTCCGACCCGACCGCCAAGGCGGTCAACAAGACCGATTTCATCGGCCAGTCGCTCGCCGCCACGGTCGAGAAGGGCTTGGCAAAACACCTGGCCCGGATCGAGCAGCCGGTGCTGCGCGTCCGCGCCGGCCGGGTCGCCCTGCCGCTCCAGGAGATCACCGCCGCCGACGTGGCCCGCTCGCTGCCGCTGGTTGCCGACGCCAAAGCGGGCAAGCAGGTCGAGTTCTTCGCGCTGGTTACGGCCTACAAGACGTTGATCCTGGATCGGTTGCGAAACCGCGAGCCGCTGGCCGCGTCCGCCGATCTGATGAGTTGGGGACTGTCCCGCACGTGCGCCGGCGTTGGCGACAGCCTGCCGGTCGATGTCCAGGTGATCGCCGTGGGCCGCGACCTGGCGATCGTCTGCCTGTCCGGCGAGGTGTTCGTCGACCTGGGGCTGGCGATCAAGCGGGCCTCGCCGTTCCGGACCACGCTGGTCGTCGAGTTGTGCAACTGCGTCGAGACGGTTTACGTTCCCCCGCGCGTCGCTTATGCGGTCGGCAGTTACGAAGTCACGAACTCGACGGTGAAGCCGGGCGCGGGAGAATTGCTGGCCGAGACGGCGGTCCGCCTTCTGCGGGAAGCGGCGAGCGACATGCCACCCCCCCAATAACCTGCACAGCAACGGATCGGCGACACGCCCGCAGGTCAACAGAGACTTGAGATCGCAGGACCTTCCTTGAAATGGTGCAGCCATGGCAACGGGAAAAGACGCATTCCGCCGGGCCGTCATGAAGCAGTTGGCCAAGGAAGTCCAGGAAAGTCTGCCGAAGGAAGTCCAGGACCGTTCCGTCACGATCCGTGTCAGTCCAGCCGATCTCGGTAACACCTTCACGGGAGAGTCGCCGAGTTTCGACCTGGAGCGTCTTCGTCGCCTGCAAGAACCGGGGAAGCCGCTCACCGTCGTCGTCTTGGAAGAAGTCGATTCACGGGACCAGACGGGACAAGTCGAGCCGGACCCCGTCTCAAGCGGCTACGTCGCCGGTACCGGCTCCAAGGTGTTCCATCGTGCCGGCTGCAAGTCGGCGGAGAAGATTGCGGAGAAGAACATGGTGTGTTACGCCAGCCGGGACGCGGCGACCCGGGCAGGCAAAAGGCCCTGTGCCCGGTGCAGCCCGTGAAAGCTCCATTTCCCGCCCA
Organism: Pirellulales bacterium; assembly: GCA_013360685.1. Lineage (GTDB taxonomy): Bacteria > Planctomycetota > Planctomycetia > Pirellulales > Thermoguttaceae > JABWBD01. Next base: position 35,175 of record JABWBD010000018.1, on the reverse strand, counting down.
AGGCGGTTCTCCCCCAGGCCACGATGTCTCTCCCGGCACATTCCGCGCAGAAAAATGCTTCACAGCGTTGCCCACCGCGGCGGAAACTGCTGGACCGTAGAAGTCCAGAACCACTGCGCAGCAGCAACACGGCACCGGCTTCGCGTCCCCGCGGCCCGGGAGTACAATGCGAATAGGAGAATCGCGGAAAGGGTTTCCTCTGCTTGTCCCCCTCAAGAGAGCCGGAGGCAGTCGACCTATCAGGCAACCTGGAACGTCGCTCCCGAGGAGTTGCGCCTGGCCGTCGAAACGGGCCAGTTGCCGGATCCCGAGGCGGATTGACGGGGCAAGCTGGAGTCGAAAACAATGGGGCCACGGCCACTGAGATTGCTTCCGCTATTGCTGGTCATCCTGGCGTCCTTGTACGCCGCCGCAGCCGACCGAGAGTCCGCCTCCACGGCGACGCGATCGGAAGCCGTGCAGGCCGCGCGCGAGTCTTACCGCGCCTCCGAGCGGATCGATCCAGCCGAATTCCCGATCGGAGTGTTCGACTCGGGCACCGGCGGGCTGGCGGTGCTCGAAGCGATCCTCGCCATCGACGCCTTCGACAACGCCACGCACGGCCCTGCGGCCGGCGGCGACGGAAAGGCCGACTTCGGCGAGGAGTCGTTTATTTTTCTGGCCGACCAGGCCAATATGCCCTACGGCAACTATCCGAGCGTGGGAAAGCAAGCGTACTTGGAAGACCTGATCGTCAAGGACGCCGAGTTTCTCCTGGGCGACAAGCACTTCGCGCACGCCGAGGCGGAGCCGGCCCGCGGCAAGGCGCCGGTCAAAGCCATCGTGATCGCCTGCAACACGGCCACCGCCTACGGCAAGGACGATATCGAACAAATGGTGGCCGACGCCGGCCTTACGGTCCCGGTGATCGGCGTTGTCGATGCCGGGGCACGCGGCGCGGTCGATGTCTTCGCCGACGGGCGGAGCGGCACGATCGGGGTGCTCGCCACGCGTGGCACGGTCCTGTCGGAAGCCTATCCACGCGCGATCCGCGCGGAGGCGGCGCGGCGAGGTCTGACACATCGGATCGACGTCGTCCAACAAGGCTCGCTGGGGCTGGCCGGCGCGATCGACGGCATCCGCGAGTTCGTCGTGCCCGGTTCCGAGATCCGACGTCCTCGCGAGGCCTACCAGGGACCTTCGCTGGACCATCCTCTCGCCAGGATCGACCGCGGCATTCTCCGCCGCTATGGATTCGATTTCTCCGAAGGGCGCATGCTTTTCCAGGGCCCGCCCGACCAACCCGACGAATTGCAGCTCAACAGCGTGGAGAACTATCTGAGATACGACCTGGTCGCTTTGCTGGAGAACTTGCGCAAATCGCCCCGGGCGGGACCTCTCCGCGCCGTCGTTCTGGGCTGCACCCACTTCCCCTACTACGCCGAGACGTTTCGCCGGGAACTTAAGCGGTTGCGCGATTACCGTGAAGGAGGCGCGTACCCTTATCGCGACTGCATGGCTCCGAGCGTCGCATGGATCGATCCGGCCCGTTTCACTGCCCGCGAGCTGCACCGGCGCCTCGTTGAAGAGAAGAGGTTCGACCGGACCGTCGAAGATCCGCTCAGCCCGACGCGCGGGGAATTCTTTATCACGGTGCCGTGCCGGAAATGCCCGGCCGTCGAGTTGACTGCCCAGGGGCAGTTCGCGCACGAGTACAAGTACGGCCGCAAGCGGGAGGACGTCGGCGCCGATTTCCGGCCCGTTCCTCTGCGGCCGCGCGAACTCGATCCCCAGACCGCCCAACGGCTGCAAAGCCAACTGCCGGCGGTGTGGAAGCTCCTCGGCGAGTTCAACGAGCGGAACGGCAAGGCAAAGCCGTGATCTCGAGCAGACACGCGTCCAATGGATCCAATTCAACGATCGCGGAGCCCTTCTCGATCCTTCCAGCTTCCGCAGGGCCGTCTTCGTCGATCCGGACAACCGTCGCGCCTCTGGGCAGACTATCCAGTTCCCGACTTGGCCGCAAGGTCAGCGTCATCGGCCTATCCACAATGCTTGCCAGGGCAATCCCCACGTTTCCATCCGGCGCCTGCCACGCGGCGGCCAGGGCCGCCGGGCAAGTCTTCTCAAACGACTGGACGCGGTCTTTCTGGCCCGCATAGATGGACAGCCGCGAGAAATCCAACATGACCGCCGGGGCGTCGATCGCCGGCGGGCGCAGGAACGTGCCGTGGACCAGGTACTTCTGGGCCCGCTGGCGGACCTTGGCCAGGCGTACCATGTAGTCGATCTCGCGCCGCCGTTCGGCGGACTGCGAAGGGAGGAAATTGGCGATCGTCGGCTGTTGTCCCCACACGAACGCGCGGGCTTGTTCCAGACAAAACTGGCCGGAAAACTTGCGGTCCAGAAGTTCCAGCGGCCGCGGCGGCGCGTGTTCCGCGGGCCAGAGGTCGTCGTAGGGCGGAACCGTCAGCGACGAGTAATTGCCGTAGAGGATCCCGAAAGGATGGTAAACGGCGTGAAAGAAGGGGATCACCTCCCAGCCGTCCTGGATCGCGGCGTAGCGCTCGCGGCTGACTTGGAGAGTCAGCATCAGGTCGAGGTGCGGCAGCCATGCCTCGCCGCACCCTTCGCCGGCCAGCGCGACCGGCCTTCCCTGGCTACGCCGGCGGATGTCTGCGGCCAGCTTCTGAAAACCCTCCGTCCAGAAGCTGCCTGCGCCCAAGGGATGACCGTGGCTGGCATCGTAGCAGGGGAGGCTGCTGCATGCCTGGTCCATGTAGATCCCGTCCACGCCCAGGTCCGCGACCGCTTCTTCGGCCAGGCCGGCATACTTGTTGCGCCAGAAGGACGTGCCCATGCACATCGACGCACAGGGCTGGCGCGTGAAGGTGTTGTAGACTTCCGGCCGGATCGCGCCGCCCGGGCCCTTCACGGCAAACGCCGCGGCATTTTCCCCGGTCCAGCTCTTCGTCGTCATGCCCCACAGGCGCTGGTTCATGTAGACCAATGCCCGCACGTCTTCACGATGGGCCTCGGCCAGGGCCGCGCGGAATTCTTTCGCTCCTTCGCGCGGCGGAAGGTACTCGGGAAACCCGGTGTCGTAGGGGCAGCCGTGCCACCAGTGCCAGAACACGCTCACCGGCAGCCCGAGTTCTCTCTTCATCGCGGCGGCGGGAGGAAGCACGCCGGGCGAGCGGCCGCGGTTCCAGACCCACAAACCGGTTTGGAGCACCCAGTCCGGGACCTCCGCTTTCTTGAGCCGGCTTTCCCGTGCCCACGCCTGCTCGGCGCCCCATGTCCGGTAGCGCTCGGCGGCGGTCAGCCAATCGCCGCAAAACGTGCCCAGGTGGACCGGGTAGCCGGGCGAGATTGCATCTTCCGCGCGGCTTCGGGGCGCTGGATAGTGGACCGTCTCGATGTGGACTTGTGACTGCGTATCGCCCCAAACGGCGAAGCCTTTGCGCTGGGCGGTCGCATCGTGAGAGGCGGCGTAGAGTCCGGGGCCGTTCTCGCGATACCAGGCCAGACATTGGAGCGAGAGATGGCCCGGATAGGGCCACTCGAGCCGGCGGCCTCGTCCGTCACGTCCGCCCAGCAGCTTCCGCGGTTCCGCCGCCTTCTCGCCCATCCAGTGAGGCACGGCAAGCACCTCGTGTTCCTGAAAGGCAACGCCGGAAACGACGGGAAAATGGATCTCCTCGACCGAAAGCCGACCGGGACTCCGCAGCGAGATCTCCCAGACGCTCGTCGGCTCCCGCTCGTCAAGCTGGACCTTCACTTCGACGGTCAGGCCCGGGGCAGCAGCCAGATCGAAACCGGTCCAGGTCAGCCGAAGGGCCGGCGTCTGCGTGCCGAGCAGTTGCCAGCGAAACGACTTTGCGTCGGCAGGGGTGAAAAGACGCTCTTTGCCGTCCGCAGTCGCTTGGAAGCTCCAAAGCGGGCTGCGCCGGGCAGCGGCGGCCAGGTGGTCGTGGCCCGTGTTCAAGTCGCGAATCTGCTCCACCCTGCCGTCGGTTGGAGCAAGCCAGAGTTCCAGGCGATGGTTCACCAGGCGAACGGCCTGCGCCGCACCGCCGTCGGCCGCGCCGACTGGGCGCGAGCCGCAAGCGTACAGCAGGCAAGTCGCGAGCAAACCACGCACCAGCGGCGGGCAAACGGTCCGGGAAATCATAAGGCATTCTCCTTGGGAAAACTGGCATACCGCTTCTGGAAGCAGGAGTTCGTCCGCAAACGGAACGGGGCGGATGGAAATCCTCATTAGGCGAGCGGCAGAGAATGACCTACCCGTAGCCGAAGTCGTGAGACTTCCCTTTTTTCGTTTCTGCCCGAAGTGTTACGACTCCGGCTACGGGTAGATTGGAACCTGCCGCTCGCCTTACAATATCGGCTGGATTATTCTTCCGGAAGCTGTTCGGAAACGGGGACAGGCACCCGGTAGGGGTCTTCGGCAGAATCCGTGATCGGGGAACAAGCCAAAATGCTGGGCCGAAGGCATTCCTTTGCCCTAGCCTGGGGAAACACCCTTGTCATGACCCGCAACTTGGCATTCGATGGGACCGCGGAATGGCAGGCGCAATGCATCGGGCGGTGGAACGTGATCGTCTCTACCTCTCTCCACACGTGCACCAACTGGGCCCAGGTAGAAACCAGCCAGTCTTCCGCCACAACGTGGCAACCCCATGTCAGCCCAGGCCAACGGCCTGGGAGCGCAATCGGCCAACCATTCCAAAGCCCCAACGGAGCGGACCGAATACCGCTGGCGCGGCGACTGAGCGACGTCTGGACGCGAGTTCGACGACTCGAAAACAACACACCCCTACCGGAATCGCCGGAGAAATCATATGAGATGCACGACCTGGCTAGTGATTGCAGCAATGCTGGCGGCGGTTGGGCACGCCGTCCAAGCTCAGGAACTGGTTCTCAACGGAGATTTTGAATCTCCGAGCGCGGGAAATGCGAACCAGCCCGCGGGGTTCACGCCCGGCCAGGCCGGCAAGTCTCGCCAGGCAACTCTGACGTGGGAATCGCCGGGTTGTCATAGCGCCAAGTGTATTGCGGTCGAGACCGCCACCAGCGATGACTTGGGCTACTGGCAAACGGTCCTGCCGGTGAAACCGGAAACCACATACCGGTTCTCATTGCAGTATCGCACCCGCCAGCCCCACGCGGCGCCCGCGCCGACGGGAGACCCGCTCTACAACGAGGGCAGTCCCGGGGGACCGAACATCGAGTTCGGCATGTCCCCGGAAGATCCCGCCAAAGCCGCCAGGCCCGCCGACTGGTCCGACATGCCCGTGGCGCTGTCGCCGCTGGGCGGCATCTACTTGCCGCCGGCCGTGCAATGGTCGCGTTTCGATCACCTGCTCACCACGCGCCCGGGCCAGACCGATTTGATCGTGAAACTACGAATCTTTTGCTATGCGCAGAAAGCCTGGTTCGATCACCTCAGTCTCAAGGAGTCGGGCGACGTCGCTGACATCGCTCCGCCGCGTCTGCGCGCCGGCCAGTGGGTGGCGCAAGACACCACCCCGCCTTGTGCCTCTGACCCCCGGCCGGTACCCAACGCCCGCGTGGATTCCTGTGCCGTAATCCGTGCCGGATTCAGGGACTCTGGTTCGGGCATTGATGTGAAATCGGTTCAAGTCCTGTTGGACAACCAGGAGGTAACCGACAGGGCGACCATCTCGGACGAGGGCTTTTCCCTCTCCCCGGCGACCCCGTTCGAAAACGGCGTTCATCGTGTCGAGGTAATGGTCGCCGACCAGGCCGGGAACCGCGGAAACCGGTTAACGTGGCGGTTCGGAGTTGGCCGGCAACCGGCGCATCGGCCAAGTGTTCGCGAGAAGTCGCTGAGGCTGGACGGTGAACCGTTTTTCCCCATCGGGATTTATGCCTACGCCTGCCACCCCGCAGACGGCCGTTTTCACAGGGAAGATCTCAGGCAGGCCGCCGATGCAGGGTTCAACTTCGTGCTGAATACGATCGAGACGGCCGACGGTCTCGACCAGGAGCAAGCCGCGGGCATGATGGGCGTGCTGAACGTCACGGCGGATATTAAGAAATGTGTCGATCCTGTTTCAGCACGCAAGGCACTGTTCGAAGATGGTCAGGGCCGTTTTCGCGACCATCCGGCCGTGCTTGGCTATTGGGCCGATGATCCGGAGCACCTGCCGGACCACCTCACAGTGATGAAACACGCCCAGGCGGCAATCCAAGAGATGGACGCGGCGAAGCCCATCATCTTCGCGATATCGGATTTGCCGAAGCTGGCGGAATGCATTCCCTACGCAGACATTCTCGTCTCCTATCGCTATCCCGTGCCGCATTACCATCCCCAGATGATTCACGGCTGGTCGCTGGCCGTGTTTTACCGCCAGGTTCAAGACAAGCCCATCTGGTTTCTCTCGCAGGCCATCGACTTGGGCTATGCGCCGAGTTTCCAATCCATGGAAAAGTTCCGGCCGACGCCTGCGGAAATCCGTGCGATGGCTTTTTACAGTCTGGTGCTGGGCATTCAAGGCTACGCGTTGTACGCGAATCTCTTGAATCCGCGGGATTATCCCGATGAATGGTCCGAGGCGCTGCGGATCGCCACGCAAATCCGCCACCTGTCCGGACCGCTGGCTTCCGGCCGGATCGAACCCGGCGCAGTCCTGCGGCCCGCCGTTTCCGCCGCCGCCATCAAGGTTCGCCACCTGGTTCTGGATGGACTGCACACGCTGATCGCCGTGAATCTCTCGGCGGCACACGTCGCGGCGGTCTGGGAGTTCCCCGCAGGCGCGCAAGCAGTAGCGCTGTTTGAAGACCGCGCCATGCCCGCCAAGGCGAATCACGTCGAGGACGTCTTCGCCCCGTGGCAGGTACACGTCTATCAGTGGTGGTCCGACGACCAGGCAAGATCGCAACGGACGGGCAATGCGAGGTGAATAGAATGTCCCTCCTTCGCTCCACCTTCCTCTCCAATTGCGTTTTGGCCGGCGACCGAAATTCCGCGGTTTGCGGCCTTCACACCGGGGATGAAGTGTATTCAATTGCTAATACAGTAGTGCAATCTGGATTACGGCGAGGCGCGGCATGCAGGTGCGGATTTCGGATCAGGACGGCGTGCCCATCTACGTCCAGCTCCTCGATCAGGTCAAGTACCTGGTTTCGTCGGGACGGCTGGCGGCGGGTGAGCAGCTCCCGCCGGTGCGGAAGCTGGCGGAACAGCTCCTCGTCAATCCCAATACGGTGGCAAGGGCGTACCGGGAGCTGGAGAGCGAGGGGGTCGTAACCAGCCGCCGGGGCTCCGGCGTCTTCGTGGCCGACGGCGGATCGCCCCTGGCCCGCCGCGAGCAGAACCGCATCCTCGCCGAACGAATCGACATGCTCCTGACCGAGGCGCGGCAGATGAACGTCGACGTCGAGTCGCTCATCGCCCTGATCCGCCGGCGGAGCCAACACATCGAGGAGCCGTCAGCATGAGCGACGAGATCGTGACCTTGTCGAGACGCCCCTCCGCATGGCGTTTGTCGCCTGCTGTTTCGGCGGTACTGCGGCGGTCTTCGTTGCCGCGGTTCGCCGCCGGCTTCTCTCGACGCGCTCGCTGCTCGCGTGCCTGGCAGGGTATCTCGTGCTCCCGGCGTCTCCGCGGCGGAAAGGAAGCGAACCAGCCAAAGCAGCCGCCGCCGAAAACCGGTCAGCGTGGCGCGGTTGAGTCGACAAAGCTCGATCAGACGCTGACCTTCCAACGTCAATGCCTCGACTTCGCCTGTACCACCCTCAAGCCGGAATACAACGTGTTCCGGAGATCCTCCATTCTTCTCCCCGAGCGGCCGACGACCCTCGAAAGCGGAAACCGGCACCGGTAGCGCGAATCACCGCGGCACGGTGTCGTCGTTGAGGATCGCCGTATCCAGGCCGTCCAGGCCGTCCAGGACGATCACGCCGTTGATGCTGCCGGCCCGCTGGGGATCGTGCCACTTCCAGACCATCCGCCCGGCCGGGTCGTACTCGACGAGTTGGACGCCCTTGCGGCTGTCCTCCGGCCCGTGACCGGTCCAGTTCGAGACCACGATGTTGCCGCCCGCGAGCACCTGAAACGCGCCGAAGAAGTGATACCCCAGCGTCTTGGCCTCCGCCGTGTCGCGGCCTCCGATCGACTTTACGATTTTTCCTTCCGTGTCGATCTCCATCATCGCGGGATCGTATCCGGCGGCGGCCAGCAGGTTTCCGCTGGGCAGACGTATCGCCTGGTAGAACCAGGTGCCCTTCGGCAGGGTGAGCGTCTTGACGATCTTGCCTTGCCAGTCTCCCTCGAAGATCACGTTGCTGGAGCCGAACAGGAGAGTGCCTTGCGGCGTTAGCCGCAGCAACCGTGTGGTAGGCACCGAGAAGTTCACTTTTCGGAGCGGCTTGTCACCGGAGTCGAGCTCGTAAACGGTGACTCCTTGAGCGTTGCAGGCCAGCACGGTCTGGCCGTCGGCCAGACGCCGCGCGGAGGTCGCTCCCGGGTATCCCTTGACTTCTTTGAGCAGCTTGCGACTTGTGAGGCTGAACTCGCGATAGCCGTCGGCGAAGGTGAGCATTACCGCCTGTCCGCCCACGAGCTGGATGTCGCGGTGCTTGCCCTCCAGCGCGATCGCCCAGTCGTTGGCCGGATCGACCTGGTCCACGTGCAAGAGCCGGTGGCGCGATTCATCGACGGCCAGAAAGCGGTGGCGGATCTCGTCGGCGCGAAGCGTCTGGCATGTTGTCAGGAAGACGGCAACGAGGAGAAAACGGGACATGATTTGGCTCCTGTCGGGGATGGTTGTCCGGTCGGACGATCGAAGACCGGTGCCATCATAGCTTCGCGTGGGGAGCGGAAAAAGCATCTCCTTGGCTCTTCCCACATCGTGCGAGGCGAGTTGCTTGCGTCCGGCCGCACATGCCCGCTAGAATGGCCCTCGCGTGTGACAACGGCCCGGTACATGCAAGACCCGCAGGAGATCACCCGGATGGGTGCAGCAAGCGAGTACCGGTATCAGCGGTTGACCTGGCCGGAGATGAACGACGCCATCGCGATGCGGAAGGTGGTCATCCTGCCGACCGGCACCATCGAGCAGCACGGCCCGCACCTCCCGCTCGATGTAGACGTCTTCCTGGCGGAATCGGTGTGCCTGGAGGTGGGCCGCCGGGCGGCGGATCGGGTGCTCGTGCTGCCGCCCGTGCCGTTCGACCTGAACCGGCACCACATCGATTTCCCCGGTACCATCCACGTCGAGCCTGAAGCCTTTCTCCAGTTCTGCCTCTGCGTGACCAAGAGCGTGGCCTACCAGTTCCGACAGCACCTCTCCCTTCGTCCGCTTCAGCGACTACTGGGGACGCTGGACGAAAGTCGGCGTTCATGGGGATCCGACCCGTGCCACGGCCGAGAAGGGAAAGGTCATCTGGGAGGCCGTCGTATCGCGCCTCATTGAGCTGGTTGATGAATTCCGCGCCGGGCCCGTTGCCCAGCGCAGCGACCAACACGCCGGACCGGTCCAATCCCAAATCCGCTGGTGATGCCCATGAAAATCCGCGAAATCCGAGCCGCCGGTCTGCGCGGCGCCACGCCCGAGGAAGGGTGGAGCGACGAACTGAAGCAGGACGACTGCTGATCGCCGTCCTCACGGACGAAGGTCTGGTCGGGCTAGGCAGTGTCTTCACGAGCGACCATCTCGTTCGAGGCGCATTGGCCCTGCTGGAGCCGCTGTACCGCGGAGAAAACGCCCTGGAGCCGGAGCGGGTCAGCGAGAAGTTCCACCAGAACACGTTCTGGACCGGGAGAGGCGGCTGGCGCTGGATCTGACCAGGCCGATCGACCTGGGCACGGACGAATAGCCGGGTGTCCCAAATGTCCCGTCGGCTGGTAATTTTTACAGAAACTCCTGTCAAAAAACGATTTGCAGCGATGCCCGGGCGTTCTCTCGGTCGTCCACCATGAGCCCGCCACGTACCATTCGCTCCAAACCGCTTCAAGACGAGTCAAGAAGCCGGTTGTCAGAGAATTTTGCAGATTTCTGAAAAACCGAGGAGGTGTGATCGATGAAACGCCGTGAGTTCCTTGCCGCTTCGTTGGGACTGGGCGCCAGCCTGTTGTTGCCGAGCCGTCCGCTTTGGGCCCAGGCGGTCCAAGGGCCGTTCGAACTGCTCAAGCTTCCCTATCCGTACGATGCCCTGGAGCCGCATATCGACGCCCGCACGATGGAGATCCATTACACGAAACACCACGCCGCCTACGTGGCGAATCTCAACAAGGCGGTCGCCGGGACCGAATGGGCCAAGAAGTCGGCGGAGGAACTGGTCGCCCATCTCGATCAACTGCCCGAGTCGATCCGCATGGCGGTTCGCAACAACGGCGGCGGACACGTGAACCACACGTTTTTCTGGACCATCATGTCGGGCAAGGGCGGCGCGCAGCCCAAGGGCGAGCTGGCCAAAGCCATCGATAGCCAACTCGGCGGATTCGACAAGTTCGCCAGCGACTTTACCGACGCTGCGATGAAGCGGTTCGGGAGCGGCTGGGCGTGGCTCTGCGCCGACCGGAAGGGCGCCAAGCTCTCGGTTCAGAGCACGCCGAATCAGGACAGCCCCATCACCGACGGCAAGATCCCCATCCTGGGCATCGACGTCTGGGAGCACGCCTACTATCTCAAATACCAGAACCGCCGCGCCGATTACGTGAAGGCCTTTTTCAGTGTGATCGACTGGGACACCGTCTCGGCGCGCTACGCCGACGGCGCGAGGGCCTAGCTGCCCGGGAGAGCTTCCCACCGCGATCGGCGGGGCATTGGCCAGGGTTGGTCTTGTGGCATAGGATAAAGGGATCGCCTTCCATCGCCGCGGCCTGAAGAGGCCTGCCCTCGCCTGTGGGAGTTCGAGAGCAAGGAAACCACGCATGTCGATCCTCAAAGTCCTTCTTGCGGAAATCAGCTACCGAAGGGCCAATTTCGCCCTGAGTGTTCTCGCCGTGACGATTGCGGTGACGCTGTTCGTGGCGGGACCGATGCTGGTGGAAGCCTATCAGCGGGAAACCCGGGTGCAAGTCACGAAGTCGGAGTCGCTGGTCAAAGATCTGCGGCAGAGCGTTGCCGGACTGGAGCAAGAGATCCGAAAAGTGGAGGCGACGACGGCGGCCGAACTGGACCAGTTGGGGGAAGAAACCCGGCGGCTGATGGTCGACATGGGGTTCAACCTCATGATCGTCCATCGCGACACGAACATGAGCGACTTCTGGGCGGCGGATTTTGCCGTCCACGACATGCCGCAGGAGTACGTGGATCGGCTGGCCGCGGATACTCGGCTTACCTACGTGACGCACCTGGTCGCCACGCTCCAGAGCAAGATCGACTGGCAGAACCGGAAGATCCTCTTGACCGGCTACCTGCCGGAGACGACCCAGTCGCACATGCGGCACAAGTCGCCGATGGGCTATACCGTCGAACCGGGGACCGTCCTGCTCGGGCATGAACTGGCCGTGGGCCGCAAAGCGGGCGAAACCGTCGAGGTGCTGGGAAAACCGTTCCGCATCGCGCGCGTGCTGCCTGAGCAGGGAAGCAAGGAAGACATCACGATCGCCATGCACCTGACCGATGCCCAATCGCTCCTCGACAAGCCCGGCAAGATCAACCAGATCATGGCCCTGGGGTGCAATTGCGCCGGTTCAAACCTGCCCAACATCCGAAAGCAACTGTCGGAAGTCCTGCCCGAGGCGCAAATCACCGAGTTCCGCTCGAAAGCGCTGGCCCGCGCGGAGCAGAGGGAACTGGTGGCGGCGAAACAGAACCAGATCATCGGGGCGATGAAGGCGAATCTGGCCGAACGGCAGAAGGTCCTGGCACAACAGGAAGAGATCATGGCCAACCTGGCCGCAAGCCGCGCCCGTATTCAGCGGATCATGGAGACCCTGGCCCAAGTGATCACGCCGTTGGTCGTGCTTGCCGCCGCGGTCTGGGTCGGGTTGTTGGCGATGGCCAACGTCCGCGAACGTCGAACCGAGATCGGCCTGCTGCGCGCGATCGGCAAGAGCTCCGGGGCGATTGCCTCGTTGTTCCTCGGCAAGGCGTTCTTACTCGGCCTGCTGGGGGCGGTGTTCGGAGCGGCGCTGGGGACGTCGGTCGGCCAGTGGTTCGGGCTGCGTGCTCTCGACCTGTCGGAGGGATACGTCGTCATGCAGCACGAACTGTTGATTGCCGCTTTGTTGGGCGCGCCGCTGGTGACCATGCTGGCCAGCTACCTGCCGACGCTATCGGCGGTAATGCAGGATCCGGCCGTCGTGCTCCGCGAAACGTAGAGCGGACTTCAGTCCGCTCCGGCGGAATGAATTCCGCCCTACGAACTCGTTCGCGGACAGGCCCTAAGGTGTTGGCCGTTCGGACGTTGCGATTGGGAAAACTGCACTGTTTCGGTTGACGCTGATCTGCGATACTACCCCCAAGATCGGTGCCGGTGCATGACTGAAGCAGGCAGGTGTTCCGGTGCCGCTTTCCACGCGTCGTCTGCTCAGGAGGAGCGAATATGGACAGCCGAAAGCCACTGAGGATTTTCTTTTCGGCCGGCGAGCCAAGCGGGGATCTGCACGGCGCCAATCTGATTCGCCGGTTGCGCGAGCGACACGAGGGGTTTGAGGCGGTCGGCTACGGCGGTCCCCAGATGGCCGCCGCGGGATGCCGGCTCCATCAAGATTTGACCTCACTGGCGGTCATGTGGTTTCTCCGGGTGCTCTTGAACCTGCACCGGTTTCTGGAACTGGTGAGCCGGGCGGACCGCTATTTTCGTCACCAGCGGCCCGACGCCGTCGTGCTGATCGACTATCCCGGGTTCAACTGGTGGATCGCTCGCCGCGCGAAAGCGCACGGAATTCCGGTATTCTACTACGCGCCCCCTCAAGTTTGGGCGTGGGCCCGTTGGCGAGTCAAGAAGATGCGGCGTCTGGTGGACCATGTCCTCTGCGGACTGCCGTTCGAAGCCGAATGGTTTCGCCAGCGCGGCTGCAATGCGGTTCTCGTAGGGCATCCCTTCTTTGACGAGGTCCGACGGCAGCAGCCCGACCGTGAATTCCTGGATGGCTACCGCCGGCAAAGCGGCCCCTTGGTGGCAATTCTGCCGGGGTCGCGGACGCAGGAGGTTGCCGGCAATCTGGCCACGTTGCTCAAGGCGGCCCGCAGGATCCAAGCCGCTGTTCCCGGCGTCTGCTTCGCGATCGCCGCGTTCAAGCCGCGGCACGCGGAAATGGCCCAGTGCGAAGTGTCCACAAGCGGATTGCCGGTGCAGATCCACGTCGGCAAGACGCCCGAGTTGATGCAGTTGGCCGACTGCTGCATGGCCGTGTCCGGATCGGTCTCGCTGGAATTGCTCTATCACACGAAACCGACGGTGATTCTGTACCAGATCGGCGTCGTGGCGTACTGGATCCAAGGGGTTTTCCGCAAGGTGAAGTACATTACGCTGGTGAACCTGCTGGCGGCCAGGAATCCGTTTTTCGACGGGGGTGTGGACAATGACCCGCAGCCTGAACAGGCTCTGTTTCCCGAGTATCTCACCTGCGAGGACAAGTCGGACTCGATCGCGGCACAGATGATCCAATGGCTGACCGATCCGCAAAGCCACAGTAAACGGATCGAGGAATTGACGCAATTGAAGGCGAAGGTCGTCCACGGCGGCGCGTCGGGGCGTGCAGCCGGCTACATCCTCGGCGCACTGGCCAAGCAGCCTCCGAGAATCTCTCGCCCGCATTTTGTGCCCGGCGGTGTGTCTGCCCAGACGCGGCAGACCGAGGAAGCTTGACGCCCAAGCGACGATTCAGAAACGGTTTGGCTCGCTCGCGTCGCAACCGCATCCGATGTCGGCTCGGAAAGATCGCCTTGCGGCGCGCAGCGCTGTTTATCTATTTTACCCATTTGCAGCACAATTCCGCGTTCGGCTTCGGAAGACACGGTCTTGAACGATCCGCAGAGGGCTGCGACGAGGCGCATCGAGCCGGGTGCGGCCGGTACGGATGCCGCAGCGTGTTGAAGTCGGTTCGCGTTGTCTGAGGTCTGGCCAGGAAGGAGGCGCGTCGTGATCCTCGGTGAACCACCTCGAACTGGATACGATCTGAGTTTTCGATTCTTCAGCATTCCCGTTCGCGTCCATCCATACTTCTGGTTGCTGAGCGTCTTGCTCATCGCTCGCCCTTTGCTCAGCGAAACCAACGCGCGGGATTTCCTGGCGCTGTTGCTTCCTTGGACGGCGGCGGTGTTCGTCGGCATTGTTGTGCACGAGTTGGGACATGCCGTGGCGATGCGGTTCTACGGCCGGCGCCCCTGGATCACGCTGTATGCGTTGGGCGGCATCACCTCGTCGGGAGAAGACGGGAGCTACGGCTCGAAAACGAACGCAACTCTAAGGGAGGTCTTGATTTCCGTCGCCGGACCCATGGCCGGATTCTTGCTGGCGGCGATGGTCGTGCTGGTGTTGTGGTCGACGGGACACGGGGTCGTTTTCCGGTTGGAGTTGCCTTATGGACTGAGCATCGACACAGCGCCGGTTGGCACGAGGCTCTTGACCCGCTTCATCGACGATCTGCTGACGGTCAGCGTCTACTGGGGAGTGCTCAACCTGTTGCCGATCTATCCCTTGGACGGCGGCCAGATCGCGCGCGAGATCTTCTTGAAGCTGAACCGGCGCGAAGGGATCGCGCGCTCGTTGATGCTCTCGGTGGTGACCGCGGGCGCATTGGCCGCGATCGGACTGCTTGTCTGGCAGGACCTGTTTATCGCGATCTTGTTCGGATACATGGCGTATACGAGCTACGCGACGCTGGAGGCATATCGACGGCGGTGGTAACGTTGCGGTCGTCGGATCGAGTGCGAGTTTGTGGCGGTCGAGGAGCGTTGGAACAGCGCTTGTTGGGCCCCGAGGGGCGAATTTGCATGCTCGATGCGCCTCGCGACGGAACTTTTTTTGAAAATTTTTCATCTTGAGGCGTAGAAACTGTTGCATTGCCGCGTAAAATATGTACAACATACGTCTAACAAGTTTCCTTCGCGCGAGTAAACCTCTCTGAAGGCAAGGACACAGGAACTCAGCCTGAGGAGGTTACTAGGAAGGTAGTTGGTTGTCTTGTTAAGGGCGCGATCGGACAGGTAGCCTAACCCAGCAGAAGGCACCGGGAAGGATCTCGCCAGAACCCTTGGACGGAGGTTTTGCTGTGCCCAAGAAAAAGGCAGCCAAGAAGAAGGCTGCGAAAAAGGTGGCCAAGAAGAAGGGCGCCAAGAAGAAGGTGGCCAAGAAGAAAGGGGCCAAGAAGGCCGCTAAGAAGAAGGCCGCTAAGAAGACTACCAAGAAGAAGGCTGCTCCGGCGGCCGCCATGTAACAGTCACGCTCGGTCGCTGAAGCGAAGCGGTGACCGAAAGGCTTTCGCCCCTAGCGGAAGTCGCGTGCTGGCAACGACGAGAAAGGGCCGCCGAGGACGGACGACTTGGCGGCCCTAAGTTTTTTCTTGGCGCTAGTGCGGCACCGGGATGTCGCGATACCAGAAGACCAGCGCCGCCGCAGCGTGAGCGGCCAGGCCCATCGCCGCGAGCGCAAGGTTGTAGCGGATGAACATTGCCCAGTCGTCCGGCGCGAAAATCAGGTTCTGCGGCTCGAACAGGCTGAGAAACGTGAACCAGTAGAGCCACTGGCCGTCGGGCCACATTCTCGCGACGAGCTTGACGATCATTGAGATGACGAAGAACCCGCCCGCACGCCAGATCGCTCGCCAGCGGTCGTGCTCGAAGGCCGACAGAAACGCGGCAACCCCGGCCAGGCAGAACGTCATCGCGAACAAATTGACCGATCCGGAGAGAAACGGCAGGACGGCGACGGGACCGTGGAATTCGACCGTCGCCAGCCCCAAGACGATGCCGGCCCAGACTGAGAGAGCCAGCACGGCCGAGCCGATCATCGTGACGACCGCCGGCGCCACTATGACGGTAACGCGCCATACCGGGAGTGTCAGAAGATGCTCCATCGTGCCGCGTGCAATCTCGCCGGCGACGATGTCCGACCCCCTCCCGATTGCCCATCCCACACAGACCAGAAGCGTGATTACGTGGATGTAGAGGAAGCTGAGCTGGCCGGTTGGTGAGGCGAGTTGGTCGAGGGGGGCGCCCATGATGGGCCGGAAGAAATCGGGAACCAGGCCCAGGAGGTTGCCCCAGGCGCCGATTTTCAGAAAGCTCATCAACCAGACGAAGAGCCAGCAGAACAGGCACAGAACCAGGGCGCTGGTGACGAGTTGGACCCACGCGTCCGCGACCGCTTTCTTCCACAGTGCCCAATTCATCGGCGCCGTCCGTGCGTGAAGAAAAAAGACATCCGACCCCGGCTCACTTTGCCCGCCGCTGATCTCTTCCGCCTTTGACGGACCGCACTTTCACCGTGTACGGTCCGGCCCCTTCCAGGATCCATCGGACATAAACCGCCTGCATGCCGGGGATATTCGGGACGCGGAGTTCCTCGGGCCGGACTTTCTGCTGCGTGGCCTTTTCGGCCTTTTCGAAAAAGGGTTCGTCGGTCCACATCCCGGCGATCACCTTGAGATTCTTGCCGTGGAGAGAGACGAGGTCGGGAGGCGTGATCTTGCGCTTCAGGTCGACGGCGGAATGGGTCGGGACCAGCTTCGGGTTGGCCACGACGGCCGTGACCTGAAACAGGTCCTCGGACAGTTTCTTCACCTCGGCCGACCGGATCTCGACCATCGGCATCTGGTCGGCGTGGTAGAGGGTGAAGGCCATGTTGCGGTGGCACTCCTCTTCCAGGAGGAACGACGGCGGCTGGCGGGTCCACTGCTTCTTCAATCCGCCGACCTCGATGTTCCCGTACTGCGGGTGTTCGACATCCTGCCAGGGCACCGTCCCCTGGCCGAACAGCAGGTACTTGTTGAACCGCTCGAGCTGTTCCGGTTTGCCGAAAAAACCTTCGGCAGGCTCGCGGAAGTAGTTGAAGGCCGTAAACAGTTCGTTCGTGAACGCGAAAACTCCCCGCATCGCATAGAACCAGTCGAGTTCCCCGCCGTACACCTCGTACAGCCCCTCCGCGACGTCGGTGTACTTGTACCGCGGCAGCACCAATTCGCCTCTCTTGCCCAGCGCGGCGAAGACCTCCAGGTCGGCTTTTTCGTAGGGGCTTTCTTTGACGCCGGGACCTCGGAGGATCAGTCCGCCCGCATTGTGGTACGACTGCGCGCCGGCGATGTTGGGATGGTCGAGAACGAAATCGCCCACCGCGCGGATCTCCGCCAGGGCAAACGGGTACCAGTGCGCGCCGGGGTTGGCGTAGCCGGGCTGCCACTGCCAGGGCCAATTGCGGTTGAGATCGTAGGAGCCGTCGCCGTCTTCATTGACCCGTCCGTCGCCGTCGTTGTCGATGCCTTCCAGACCAAGCAAGCGGTATTCGCCCGGCTGGTCCGCCTCGGCCTGGATCATCAGTTGCGGGAATTCGGGGTGCGGTTTCCAGCGCCCGATCGGGTCGCGGATCCGCATCTGCGTGATCTGGCCGTCGCCGTTGAGGTCGTCGTAGCCGTCTTCGTCGACCAACCCGTCGCGATCGTCGTCCACCGGTTGCTGCCCGCTCCGCGGGCTGTGCGTGGTATTGGGCTCGACCATGTGGGCAACGCGGGAATCGGGGTTCATCATGGGCACGATGTAGAACGCGCGCTCGTCAAGCAGGCGAGTGACGAACGCGTTTCGGCCGTACATCTCCAACAGGTACCAGGCGGTGTAGAGCGACACTTCGACGGCCTGGAGTTCGTTGCCGTGGATGGCCCCGTCGATCCAGAACGCCGGCTTCTCGTGGTCGGCTCCGGTGTCGAAGTTCGTGACGGTCAAAAGCCACATCTGCCGCCCGCCGTAGGACTTTCCAAGGCTTGCCAGTTTCGCCCGTTGCGGGTGCGCGGCGGCCATTGCCTTGAGCAGATCGGTCGCCTGCTGGTAATCGCAGTAGCGGTTCCAGCGGGCCGGGACTTTCGGGTCGGCCGGGGCGCCCATCGGCTGATAGACCTGTTGGTTGTCGTTGGCGGCCAGAGCCGCCGAAGCCAACCAGAGCAGACCGAGGAAGAGGGTTGTGACCATTTGCCTGCGCACGCGTTCTCCTTTTTCTGCTTCGTGCCGGGGTGCTACACTCCATTGTTTCCAGCCCAGGCCCCGTTTGTCCACATGGGGGGTGCGGACGGGGGTTTGATTTTTGTTCGTTTTCAATGCACAATCGTAGCAATGTGGGGGAGTCCCGGTCCGATTCTCTGGAAGCATGCACGATTATGATCTGTGTTAGCATTGGGCGAGGCCGTCACCGCCATATGATTGCCGAGCATCGCCATCTGGCCGAACAGGGTGCGCAGCTTGTCGAACTCCGCCTGGACTACATCAATGGGGAGCCGAACGTCAAGCGTCTGGTAACAGACCGCCCCTGTCCGGTGGTAATCAGTTGCCGCCGCCGCCGCGACGGGGGGAAATGGTCGCGAGGCGAGGAGCCGCGACTGCTCTTGCTGCGGACCGCCATCGCCGAGGGTGTCGAGTACGTGGATCTCGAGGAAGACGTGGCCGGTCAGGTGCCGCGGTTCGGCAAGACCAGGCGGATCATCAGCATGCACGATTTCCGCAAGACGCCCGACAACCTGGAAGAGATCCACGCGCGGCTCTCGAAGCTCGATGCCGACGTCATCAAGATCTGCACGATGGCGAACCATCCCGGCGACAACCTGCGAATGCTCAAGCTGGTCCGCACGAGCAGCGTTCCCACCGTGGGGATCTGCATGGGCGATATCGGCATCCCGTCGCGGATCCTCACCGGCAAGTTCGGCGCCCCATTCACCTACGCCACGTTTCACCAGGAACGGGTGCTCGCGCCCGGGCAACTCAGCTACGAGCAGATGACCGAGATCTACCGGTACGACGAGATCAACGACCAGACGGAGATCTTCGGAGTCGTCGCGGATCCGATCGGCCACAGCCTCAGCCCGCTGATCCACAACGCCGCCTTCGGCAAGCTGAAGATGAACCGCGTTTACCTGCCGTTCCGCGTGCCGCGAGAGAACTTGTCGGAGTTCATGGACCAGGCGGCGGAACTGGGCGTGAAAGGGCTCAGCGTCACGATTCCTCACAAGGAAGCGGTGCTGGAGAAGCTGACGCGGTTGGACGAGGCGGTCGGCGGCATCGGTGCGGCCAACACCGTGATCTTTGAAGGCGGCGGCCGCCACGGCTACAACACGGATTCCGATGCCGCATTGGCCAGCATTGAAGAGGCAATCGCCGCCGAGGAACAGGCCGATCCCAAGGATGCACTCGAACGCTGCTCTGCCCTGGTGCTCGGGGCCGGAGGCGTCGGCAAGGCGATCGCCTACGGGCTGCTCCGCCGCGGCGCGCAGATCACCGTCACCGACGGGGATTCGGAGCGGGCCAAGGAACTCGCCAAACGGCTGAGTTGCCGGTCGGTCGAGTGGTCGCTCCGGCATTCCGTGGCGGCGGATTTGCTGGTCAACGGCACGCCCGTCGGCATGCACCCCAATGTCGACCAGTCGCCCTACGACGCGCATCACTTGCGCTCGTCGATGGTCGTTTTCGACGCCGTCTACAACCCGGAGAACACGCTCCTGATCAAGGAGGCGCGGGCCCGCGACTGCAAGGTGATCACGGGGGTGGACATGTTTGTCCGGCAGGCGTGCATGCAGTTCAATCTGTTCACTGGGGAGGACGGCCCGGCCGACTTGATGCGCGACATGATCAAGCGGGCCACCGCGGCAGCGAGGATGTAAGCAATGACCCTGACACTGATCGGCTACCGCGCGACCGGCAAGACCACGCTTGCCAGCCTTCTTGCCCAGCGGCTGGGCTGGGACTGGATCGACGCCGACGTCCAGATCGAGCGCCGCGCCGGCAAGTCGATCGCACGGATCTTTGCCGAGGACGGCGAACCGGCCTTCCGGGATCTGGAAGCCCAGGTGACCGCCGAGCTCTGCCGAAGCGAGCGGCTCGTGCTGGCCGCCGGAGGCGGCGCGGTATTGCGAGCGGAGAACCGCCGCGCGATGCGCGAAGCCGGGACCGTCGTCTGGCTGAAGGCGAGCCCCGAGACCATCCAGGCGCGAATGACCGGCGACGACACCACCGCCGGCCGCCGGCCCAACCTGACGAGCCAGGGCGGTCTGGCGGAAATCGTCGATCTGCTCGCGCGGCGCGAGGCGATCTATCGCGAAACCGCCGATTTCGAACTCGATACCGACCTCAAAAGCCCCGAAGAACTCGCCGACGCGATTCTCGATCGACTCCGCACCAAGCCCGGCGCTGGGGAACTGGCGTGAACGCAATCCTCCATGTGCCCCTGGAACTCCGGCTGGTCGGGTTGTTTTTCCTTGGCGCGTGCCTGGGCAGCATCGTCAACCTCGGCGCCTACCGCCTGGCATGGAGCCCGCGATCGATCAGTCCCTGGTCCGCGCCCGCTGCCGGGTGGCCGCGGAGGCGATGGCTGGACCGGATTCCCATTTTCGGCTGGCCTGGGCGGAGACGCGAGTCGGAGCTTCACGGCCGGGGATTCTGGATTCGTCCGATGGTCGTGGAGCTGCTGGTCGGACTCGCGGTAGCCTGGCTTTACTGGTGGGAAATCGTCGAGTGGGGGCTTCTCGGGCCAGCCGTGGTTCCGCCCGTGGGGCAGTCGGTGTTGGTCATCCTTCATGTGCAGTACGTTTCGCACGTGCTCTTGATGTCGCTGATGCTCGTCGCCAGCCTGATCGATGCGGATGAGAAGATCATTCCCGACACGATCACCGTACCCGGCGCCTGGCTGGGGTTGGCCATCGCCGCGGTTTTCCCGTGGTCGCTGTTGCCGACGGCGGCGATCCCGCCGGTCGCCCCCGTGGACGTCGAGTTCTTGCGGCTGACCTCCCCGCACCCTTGGCCGCAGGCATTGGAAGGCTGGCCGCAAGGCCGTTCCTTGGTCCTCGGATTGGGATGTTGGTGGCTTTGGTGTGTGGGCCTGATGCACCGCACCTGGTATTCCCGCCACGGCTGGCGGCGAGCGCTTGCCTTGAGCCTGGCGCGACTCCGCCGCGATCCGTCCACGGTGCGTGTTCTGGCGATGGGCCTGATCGGTTCCGCGGGGATCGGCGCCGTCTGGTTCTTGGGAAACGACTGGTGGGAAGGGCTGCTCAGCGGACTGGTGGGGATGGCTGCCGGAGGGCTCTTGATCTGGCTGGTCCGCGTGATCGGTACCGCGGTGCTCGGCCGCGAGGCCATGGGCTTCGGCGACGTGACGCTGATGGCGATGCTCGGCAGCTTCCTGGGATGGCAGTCGTGCCTGATCATCTTCTTTCTCGCCCCGTTTGCGGGGCTTCTCGTGGGGCTGATCACCCTTATTCTCCACCGGGAAAACGAGATTCCCTACGGACCATTCCTTTGCCTGGCCGCCGTCTTCTTGATCGTTGACTGGGCTGCTGTATGGGGGTGGGCGGTCGGGCTCTTCTTTCTCGGATGGCTTGTTCCGCTGGTGATCGTGATCTGTATGGCAATGATGGCGGTCCTGCTCGGCATGATGCGGCTCCTGATGGCCGCATTTCGATAGGGGAAGAGGGTTCAGGGGTCAGGAAGTTCGGTTAAGGTTAAGCAAGAGGCTAAACCGCTGGACCCTGGTTTTCGCCCTTGCCACCCCCCGGATCGCTTGCTATGATCCGCCGCTTGTTTTCGGCCCGATCGAGATTTTCCGTCTCACCGCTCTCGTCAGGAGAAGAACGCCGTGCGGCGAATCGCATGGACAGCATGGTCGTTTGCCCTCGGGCTGACCGTCCTGGCGGGCTGTTCCAACAATTCGATGGTGATGAAGGGCCAACTGGAGGGGCTCCAGCAACAGCAGGCGGCCGTGGCGCGCCAGGCCGAGCAGTTGCAGGCCCGCGCCAGTTCGCTGGACCGCGACAACCAGGAACTGGAACGTTTGCTGGCCCAGGTACGCCAGCAAAACAAGGTCTTGGAGGACCAGTTGACGTTCGTGCGGGAGCAACTCGGTGGGGTGACCTCCCAGTTGGCCCGTGTCCAGGACGAAAAAACGGCGACGGACCAAAAGGCCCAGGCCCTGACCGCCTCGATGAAGCGGCGCGGAGGGGTTTCCATCAACCCGAACAACAGCTCGCTGCAGACGTTACCAGCACCCAACCTTCCCGGTACTCAGGTCCGCCGCGACGGAGATGTGATTCGCGTCGAATTAGCCGCGAGCAGCCTTTTTGAACCGGGTACGGTTCGGCTGCGGCCCGATGCCCCCAATTTGGCGAGCCAGGCTGCCGCCGAAGTGCTCCGTTTGTATCCCGACCGGATCATCGGAGTGGAGGGGCATATCGAGAGCGATCCCAACACAGCCACGGCCACTCCCGGCGGGCACCAGTTCTCCATCGCCCAGGCCATGGCGGTCTACGAGGTGCTCGTCAGCCAGGCCCGCGTCCCGGCGAAGCAGTTGTTCGTTGTCGGGCACGGCGGCAACCACCCGGTCGTTTCAAACGCCACTCTCGAAGGTCGGCAACGCAATCGCCGGGTCGAACTGGTCGTTTACCCCGACCAGGTCGCCCGCTAGCCGACCAGCGGCTCTTCCGTTCGGGGGTCCTCGCCTCGGCGTCTTCTGTAGGACGACCTTTCTAGGCCGTCTGTTCCCCGCCATTTCGACGGCCCGGGAAGGCCGTCTGACATTTTAGAAACGGAAGACCCGGACCAGCCGTCCCGCTGTTACCTCGGTCGACCGTCTGATGGATGCTGGTCTGCGCGGAGCGAACAGGGTCTCTTGCCGATGTATCCCGGCAAAAGGATACTTCCCAATTGGGCCAGCCGTACCGATGCGGAACGGAGCAACGCCCCATCACCCCAACGCCCCAACACCCCGCCATGATCACGATCGTCGACTACGGAATGGGCAATCTCCGCAGCGTCCAGAAGGCATTTGAGAAGGCTGGCCATGCGGCGACCATCACCAGCGATCCGGCCGCGGTTCGCAGGGCGACGAAGCTGGTCCTGCCCGGAGTGGGGGCTTTTGAGGACGCGATCGGGGAGCTCCATCGTCTGGAATTGGTCGAACCCATCTTGGAAGTGATCGATGCGGGCAGGCCCTTTCTTGGCATCTGCTTGGGACTGCAACTGCTCTTTGAAACGAGCTCCGAGAACGGAACGCACCGTGGCCTGGGCGTGCTCGCTGGTGAGGTGGTCAAGTTCGACCTTCCCTCCACGTTCTCCGTTCCTCATATGGGTTGGAACCAATTGGCGATCCGTCGCCGCCCACCACTCTTGGCCGATCTGGCAGACCAGACTTATGCCTATTTCGTTCACTCGTATTACGTTGTTCCCCGTGATGCTAGCATCGTTGCCACGGAAACGGAGTACGGGGTGACGTTCTGCTCGACCATTTGGCGCGATAACGTAGTGGCCTGCCAGTTCCACCCGGAAAAGAGCCAATCGGACGGATTGAAGATGCTGAAGAACTTCGCGGAACTGGACTGAGTCTGCCATTCTGCGGATTCCGGGTCGTCCTCTAGCAAGACGGCGCGTTACCCGCCAATTAGTTGGACAGCGCCACTTCGTATGGCAGAAGCGATGTAACACACAAAACGGCAATCACTTCCGCCGCCCCCGCCGCGAAGCGGCGGGGGCGGCGGAAGGCAAGGAAGCGGAGGACCGCTTGATCGGACGCAGCTAGTGCAGAATCACGGGCTCCACCGAGCAAGCTCGGAGGTGCCCTAAGTCGTCTCGATGTCAGCAGTTACGGCACATCAGAACCACCAAAGTGGGCGCGGCTCAGATGCGGGTGACAATTGGTAGGTCCCGCTTGCCGAGCGGGACCTTGCACCACAGGTCCCGCTCGGCAAGCGGGACCTACTTCTGTAACCCACCGATGCTCAAATCTGAACCACGCCCCAAAGTGGCGCTGTCCAATTAGTGAATTGTCAAATTTTGCCAATCCTGTATACTGAGGGATGCTGCATCGAAGAATCCCGCAGCGTAGGGGGAAGCATGCCAACGCGGAATATCAACTTGACGGACCATTATGACCAGTTGGTCGAGGGCCTCGTGAGCTCCGGGCAATTTAAGAATGCGAGCGAGGTCTTTCGGGCCGGGCTGCGTCTGTTGGAGCAGCAGTCGCGCGAAACCGAGGAAAAGCTGGCACTGCTCCGCAGCCTGGCGGCCGAGGGTTTCCGGGAGTTGGACCAGGGCGAAGGCACGCTGATCAATGGCGAGCAGGAGTTGAGGCAGTTCATCGGTCAAATGGGCCATCGCGCCGCCCAGCAAATCCAAAAACGCAGGGCCGACGAGTGATTCCATGGCGCGCTACGTTATCTCGCCGGCTGCCGAGCGCGATATGGAGTCGATTCTGGCATGGAGTGAGGGCCGCTTCGGCGTGCAGGGCCGATTGCGCTACGAGGCCCTCTTGGTCCAGGGGATTCTCGACGTGGCCGATGATCCGCAACGGCCTGGCAGCCACACTCGTTCGGAGATCGCGGCCAGTGCGCG
This sequence comes from Pirellulales bacterium, assembly GCA_013360685.1. Lineage (GTDB taxonomy): Bacteria > Planctomycetota > Planctomycetia > Pirellulales > Thermoguttaceae > JABWBD01. The sequence goes on along the minus strand of JABWBD010000018.1, from coordinate 10,699 downwards.
GACCTATCATCTTTCTCACAGCCGAATGCGCGTGGCGGCCGACGTCGGGCATGTCCGTCGCCCGCGGCACTTCCTGCTCTATCGAACGCGAGAGGACGGATTGGTCGAGATTGGACGCGTCCTCCACGAGCGGATGGATCTACCGCAACAGGTTCCCGATGTCTATCGCCGCCAGTCCGCTGACTGGGGTCGTGAATAATCCAGGCAAGACAGGCTGCGTTGCCGCCTACAGCCCCCGCGGCCTCGCGGCTGGGCTCACCAAGTGTTGCTTACTCCACCACGCCTCCCCTGCCGCTTCTGCCAAAGCAAACGCCCCTCGCAAGCGGCTTGCAAGTCGTCCGTTTCTGTGTCATATTACCCGTTTTGTCGCTAGAGTCCGGCGGCTGGCAGGAGTGGTGCTCAGGTGCAGATCTGGCCTGCAATCGATCTCCGCGGTGGGAAGTGCGTTCGCCTCCAACAGGGGGACTACGCTCGCGAGACGGTGTTTGGCGACGATCCGGCCGCCATGGCGAGCCACTGGGTCGGCTTGGGTGCGGAATATCTCCATCTGGTCGATCTCGACGGTGCCCGGCAAGGCACGCCCGGAAACCTGAGAGCGGTTCAAGCGATCCTCGAAGCGGTCCGCGTCCCCTGTGAATTCGGGGGGGGCGTCCGCAGCGAAGAAACGATCCGCCAGTTGCTCGATTTGGGGGTCGCCCGATTGGTGGTGGGCACGCTGGCGATCAAACAGCCGGAGTGGTTCGGTCGGATGTGCCGGCTGTTTCCGGGCAGACTGGTGCTTGGGATCGACGCGAAGGATGGCCGGGTGGCCACGGACGGCTGGCTTCAGACCAGCGATGTGGCGGCAATCGACCTGGCACGGCGGTTTGCCCGCGAGCCAATCGCGGCCATCGTATACACCGACATCGCGACGGATGGAATGATGGCGGGCCCCAACGTGGCGGCGATGGCGGCGATGCAGGCGGCCATTGATCTGCCGGTCGTCGCATCCGGAGGGGTGACGGTCAAAGAGGACGTGGCGCGCCTGGCAGCCGCGCGGATGGCGGGCTGCATCATCGGCCGCGCCCTTTACGAAGGTACCTTGACACTGCCCGACGCTCTCGAAGCGTCACGGCTCGGATAAACAGCAGACAACGGTCAAAAGGAACTACCCATGGCGAAGTACCAGGTTCAAGAAATCCGCAATATTGCGTTCTGTGGCCACGGCGGCAGCGGCAAGACCACGTTGGTGGACAAGATGCTGATCGCCACGGGCAAGGTAAGTCGCCAGGCAAGCGTGGACGACGGCACGAGCATCTGCGATTTCGACGAGGAGGAGAAGAGCCATCGCTACACGATCGAAGCCAGCGTGGTCCATTTCGACCACGCCGGCAAGCACTTCCACGTGATCGACACGCCGGGATACGCCGATTTCATCGGCCAGACGATCGGCGCGCTCCGCGGAGTGGACATGGCGGCGATCGCCGTCAACGCGCAGTCGGGCATCGAAGTCAACACCCGCCGCGTCTTCGCCGAAGCGCAGAAGGCGGGCGTCGGCCGGATGATCGTCGTCACCAAGATGGATTCCGACAACATCGACTTCCCCGGCCTGGTCGACAGCATCCAGGAGGTCTTCGGCTCGGAGTGCGTGCTGTTGAACGTCCCGCTGGGACAGGGAAGCGATTTCCGCGGCGTCGCCAGCACGCTCAAGGTTTCCGGCGACACGGAGGGCGCCCTGGTCGACCCGGCCGAGATCAGCGAATCGCTCATCGAGTCGATCGTCATGGCCGACGAGGAGGTGATGAACCGCTACCTGGAAGGCACTCCCCCGACCGACGAGGAGATCTCGCGGCTGATCGTCCAGGCGATTGCCGAGGGCGGGCTGATTCCGATCGTGTGCGTGTCGGGCAAAACCGGCGTGGGCCTCAACGAGTTGCTCGACGCCCTGGCCCTCTGCTCCCTGCCGCCCGACAAGGTGAAACGGACCGCAAAGAAGCCCGACGGCGAGGAAGTCGAGCTCAAGGCGGACCCGAACGGGCCGCTGGTCGCACAGATCTTCAAAACCCGCGTCGACCCGTTCGTCCAGAAGCTCAACTTTATCCGGGTCTACTCGGGCACGCTGAAAAAGGATTCCACCGTGCCCGTGGTCGGCGAGCGCAAGGGGGTGAAAATCGCACAGTTGATGCACGTGCAGGCGGACCAGATGGAGCCGGTGGACGAAGTCGGTCCGGGTGGGATCGTGGCCGTCGCCAAGGTCGAGGAGTTGCAGACCGGCAGCACAATCGGTGAAGTGGCCATGCCCAAGATCCCGTTCCCGACGCCGATGGTCGGCCTGGCGGCCACGCCCAAGAGCCGCGGCGATGAGACGAAGTTGTCCGGATCCCTCCAGAAAATCACCCAGGAGGATCCGACCTTCCGCGTGGAACGCGACGCCCAGACCAAGGAAATGGTGATCACCGGTATGAGCGAGCTCCACCTCCAGATCATCCAGGAGAGGCTCAAACGCCGCGACAAGGTGGAGGTGGACACCAAGGAGCCGAAAATCCCCTATCGGGAGACGATCCAGGCCAACGCCGAAGGAATGTACCGCCACAAGAAGCAGACCGGCGGACGGGGCCAGTTCGGCGAGGTGCACATCCGCATGTACCCGCTGCCCAAGAATGTCAACGTGGAAGAATGGGCCACCAAGAGCCGCTTCCCGTCGCTCAAAGACACCCACTATCGCCCGGATGACAATTTCCTCTGGATCGACTCCGTGGTCGGCGGGACGATCCCCGGGAATTTCATGCCGGCGGTCGAGAAAGGGTTCCTCGAGAGGCTCAACCGCGGCGTCATCGCCGGCTTCCGCGTGCAGGACGTCTGCGTCGAGGTCCACTTCGGCAAACACCACCCGGTGGACAGTTCGGAGCAGGCGTTCAAAACCGCGGCGTCGATGGCCTTCCGCAATGTCTTCCAGCAGGCCAAGCCCGCCCTGCTGGAGCCGATCGTGAAGATGGAGATCACGGTGCCCAGTGACAAGGTGGGCGACATCAACAGCGACATGTCGGGCCGGCGCGGACGCGTGCTGGGGATGGATTCCGCCGGCGGCGGGCTGACCACGATCACCGCCGAGGTCCCGTTGGCGGAAGTGACCACCTACGCCCGCGCCTTGTCGAGCATTACCGGCGGGCAGGGCAGCTACTCGATGGAGTTCAGCCATTACGACCCCGTCCCCGGCAATGTCCAGCAGGAAATCATCAAGGCGGCCAAGCTGGAGGAAGAAGAGGAGTAGTTTCCTCAGCATCGATGCCCTCGCAGGCCGAAAACAATACCATGCGGCTTGATCCCCGGCGGAGCTGCGCCTAGGATTACCGACGGAGAATCGGACCGGAAACTGCCCCCAATGCGATCAACTTGCCAAGCTTGCCTCATCTGTCGCTGCTTGTGTTGCTGTCCGGTCTAAGAGGCCGAACAAAACCGCTCGGCGAGGGTCTCTGACCCCGCCGAAACCGCCGACCGAAGGTCTCCTGGGCCGGTTTTGTTAGGGCCTCTGAACACCGGACAGCTCGATCCGCATTTCTCCATCTCAGCCCGCCTCGTTCCGCCCTTGACCGCGGTTCTTTGATCGCTGCGTGCCGCCAGCCTCGCAGCCGGAGTGGACCTTCCATGGCTTCCGATTTTCGTCTGAAAGAGCGGCTCCCCGAACTGACCGACCGTATTGTCAGCACGTATGCCGAGGTCGGCACCATCCACCATCTGGGCCACTGCCCGTTGCCGAACTACGAAGCGGTGATCTCCGCGACCGAGAAGCTCAAGGAGATCCTCTATCCCGGCTACCGGCGCCGCGACGGCCTGCATCTTGGCAACGTCACCTACCACGTCGGAGATCTGATCGACAAGCTCCACGACGAATTGACGCTCCAGATCGCACGGGCGCTGTGCCACGAGTCGGGCGCCAACCTTACCTGCGATTGTCAGACGCGCTCCGATTTCGAAGCGATGGGGCAGGCTCGCACCATGGCCTTCTTGGAGCAATTGCCGCGGCTCCGCAAGGTGCTCGCCTTGGATGTCGAGGCCGCCTACGCCGGCGATCCCGCCTGCAAATCGCTCGACGAGGTGATCTTCTGCTATCCGGGGCTGGAGGCCATCACCGTCTACCGCCTCGCCCACCTGCTCCATCAGTTGGAAATCCCGTTGATCCCGCGGATGATGACCGAATGGGCCCACAGCCGCACCGGGATCGACATCCATCCCGGCGCGAAGATCGGCAAGTATTTCTTCATCGACCACGGCACGGGCGTGGTGATTGGCGAAACGTGCGATATCGGCGACTGGGTGAAACTCTACCAGGGTGTCACCCTCGGCGCGTTGAGCTTTCCCAAAGACGCCGAGGGCAAACTGGTCCGCGGCATCAAACGGCACCCGACGATCGAGGACCGCGTGGTGATCTATGCCAACGCGACGGTCCTCGGCGGCGAGACGGTCCTCGGCCATGATTCGGTGATCGGGTCGAGTGTGTGGCTCACCCAGTCGGTTGCGCCCCATACCACGGTGACCTTGGAACGGCCGCAACTGCGGATGCGCGGCGAACAGGCCGATGAACTGGCTCCCAAGGTCCCGCGGTAGGCGGTGAGCGTGCGGAGAGTGAACGCAGGCTCAGACGAACTTCGTGATCCCCGGGATGGTCAGCGGAGGAACGTCGAGCTTCATGTTCCAATCGAGTTTGGGCGGCATGAGGTTCTGCTGGGAATGGACCGCCATTTCCCAGGTGACCTGCTCGCCCGTGTGGGCCGACTCCCGCGCCATCAGGGCCATCTGGTTGCTCTTGAGCATGGAGTCGCCGTCGTTGGGCGGATTTCCCGCGCGGAGGGCCTTGAACAGTTCGTCGTGCTCGATCTGGTGCATGGCCCGCGGACGGTCCTTGTAGGCCCACTCGGTCGCGCCGCGGATCTTGGCGTCGGACCACGTGAGACTCGCGCGGCCTTTGCTGCCCACGATCTCCAGGCGAAACTCGTCGTGGCAGCCGTTCCAGCCGCGGATCTTGAATACCGCCAGCAGGCCGTCGGCGTACTCGAACGTGGCGTCGTAGTGGTCGTAGATGTTGCCGTACTCGGGGATCTGGCGCCCGCCCGAGGCCACGCACTTCACGGGCGGGACCTCGCGCTGGATCCAGGCGATCTCATCCACCTGGTGCAGGCCCAGGTCCATCATGTAGCCGCCCGAGAGCCAGAAGAAGTTGTACCAGTTGCGGAGCTGCCATTCCAGGTCCGACTGTCCCTCCGGCCTCCGGCCGCCGGTGGATTCCAGCAGGCCGTATTTCCCCCAGGAGCCGCCGATCCGCACGACATAGAGCGATAGCACGTCGCCGATCGCTCCGTCGTGGATCCGCCGGATGGCTTCCTGGTGCGGCGGATGAAAACGGAAGCAGAGGCCCGAGCGGATGGCCAGGCCCTTCTTCTTGGCCAGCTCCACGCTTTGGATCATCGACCGCTGGGCGGTGCCGTCAGTGGCGAAGGATTTTTCGGCGAACACGTGCTTGCCGGCCTCGACGGCCGCGCGCATGTGGACTGGGCGAAACGCCGGCGGCGTGGCCAGGAGCACGACGTCCACGCCGCTGTCGATCAACTTCTGGTAGGCATCGAAGCCCACGAACTGCCGGTCCTGAGGCACCTTCACGCGTTGGCCGTACTCGCCGCCCAGCAATTTCAGGCTCCTCTCGACGCGATCGGGGAAAACGTCGGCCAGGGCGGTCAGCTCGGTGTTGGAATCGGCATCCAGGGCGTTCTTGGCGGCCCCGGTGCCGCGGCCGCCGCAGCCGATCAACCCGATCTTGAGCATGTCGCTGCCGGCGGCGTGGGCGCTCTGGTGGATGGCCAGGCCGGTGACCGAAACAGCCGCAGCCGACTTCTTGAGGAATTCGCGGCGTGACGTGACGGCAGTTCTTCTTGTGGTCTGTTCGGACATGAGCGTTAGTCTCCGCAGGAAGGTAGGAAGAAACCGGAATTTCCCAAATCGGCTTGGCTCACCAACACGCCTCGCGCCACTCGGGCTTGGGGGTCCAGTGCATCTTTCTGGAGCCGCCTCAGTCCGTCGGCGGTCGTGTTGCCGCTGATGCCGGCGTTGACCGCGCTCACCTCGACGCCCGGCCACGCCTTTTCGATCGCAAGCTCGAGCAGCTCATCGTAGATTGCACCATGGGAAATCATGATATGCAGTTTCCCGCATTCGCAGCAATACTCCCCGAACCACTCGAAGTCTTACTGTAGCCATCCTCCGGATATCCGTCCAGTTTCGGTAAATCACGCGTGTTGGGAGGACTGCCGGTACATCTCAACCCACGTAACCATTGCCAGCTAGTGCGAAGAGCGATATAGGGCAATCCACCCGGTTGCAGTGCCTCCAGAGGCCTGTCTATGATGGCGCTATGGGAGCGGGGATGCAGCGCGCCTGCTCAAGACGGTATAATCAATTGTCCCGCAGGGCCGGCTGAATTGTGGAACCGCGAAACGCTTTTCTCGGCAAGGGCAATGGTCTTTGAAGGAGAATCCGGTGTTGAGATCGATTGAAGGAGTGTTCCGGGAAGGAAGAATTGAACTCTTGGAGGAGCCGCCCGCAGATGCTGAGGGGAAGGTCATTGTTACCTTTTTGTCCACGGTGTCCGGCAACTCGCCGGCGGCGGACGTAACCACGCCAATGCGGCGCGAAGGAGGTCTGCTCGTATATGACGGCCGGTTCATCGGAGATGTTGAAGCGACGCTCGAAGCCGTTCGTGAACAGCGAATCCGCCAGTTCTTTCCGGAATCCTCGCCGTGAAGGTGCTATTCGACACCTCCGTACTGGTCGCCGCACACTTGCCGACACACCCTCATTACCGTGACGCAAGTGCATGGCTCGCGTGCGCATTGCGAGGCGGGTGTGAGCTGGTCGTCTGGGCCCACTCTCTTGCTGAAGTGTATGCCGTTCTCACCCGACTTCCAGCCACCCCTCCCATCACGCCCGCGGCCGCCTGGCAGTTTCTGGAAAACAATGTCCTCTCGTGTGCTGCCGTAGTTGCCTTGACCAGGGAACACTACCGCGAACTCGTGCAGCAGACTGCTCAGAGTGGGCTTGCCGGAGGCATGGTTTATGACGCGATCATCTCTAAGGCTGCCGAGGTTGCCGGCACCGATCACCTACTCACGTTCAACGTCAGCCATTTCCAGCGAGTTTGGCAAGCCGGTGCGGCCCGCGTCGCATCGCCGCAAACACTCGTTCCACCGGGTCCCTGACCGGTTTCCTGTAAACCAAGTCCGCTTTGGGATCAGCGCACGCCTCTTGTGCGGCATCGTCGCCCTGGCCACAAGCGCCGCCGCAGCGGAACCGCGCTTCGTCATCGGCTCGCCCGACAAATATGCCGCGGAGTTCGGCCTGGCCTGGAACCGGGCGGGCTATTCCGCCTTCGCGCAGGAATTCCCCGGCGACCCGATCGTCTACACGATCGGAAAAAGCACGCCCAAGGATTGGCCCTACATCCATCCCGCCCCCAAGGACCGCTGGGCCGGCGGCAAGACGCACAGCTTCGCCGTCCGTTTCCAATCGCCGGGAGACGAGAATCGGCCCTTGTTCCTGGTCCTCGGCCTGGCGGGCGGGGCGCCGAGCGAGCGGTCGCAGGTTATCGTTACAGTCAATGGCCTCGCCCTGCCGCCGCAAACCGCGCCCGCCGGCGATCCGAGCGTTTGCTTCCGCCCGCAGATTCCCGGCAAGCCCCAGACGATGATCTTCCCCATCCCGCCCGGCCAGATCCGGCGTGGCGAAAACACCCTCTCCATCCGCCTCGACCGAGAAAGCTGGATCCTCTACGACTACGTTGCCCTGAGCGCGGAAAGCAAGCCGCTGCCTCTTGTCGAGCCTCCGCCGGTGGACCTCCTGGCCGACTTCCGCAAAGGGCCGATGGCCGCCGTGGATGAAATCGTCTTCGCCGTCCGCAAGTCCGGCGGGGATCCCCACTGGTATGCCAACTTCGGCACAACCCTGCCGGCCTCCAACTGGACTACTTTTGAACCGGGCGGCCGCCTTTGCCGCCTGGACCTCCGCACGGGCGAACTGGCCGTGCTGCTGGCGGACCCCGAGGGCGGAATCCGCGACCCCGTGGTCGACTACCACGGCCGGACGATTCTCTTCTCCTACCGCAAAGGCAAGAGCCCTCACTACCTCCTCTACGAGATCAACGCCGACGGCTCCGGCCTGCGGCAATTGACCGACGGCCCGTTCGACGACGTCGAGCCGATTTATCTGCCCGACGGCGGCCTGATGTTCGTCTCCACGCGCTGCAAGCGGCGGGTGAACTGCCACACGACCGAGACGGCCGTGCTCTTCCGTTGCGACGCGGACGGCAAGAACCTTCGGCCTCTGTCGAGCAACAACGAGCACGACAACACCCCGTGGCTGCTTCCCAGCGGCCAGGTGCTCTACACACGCTGGGAGTACGTCGACCGCAACCAGGTGACGTTTCACCACCTCTGGGTCTCCACACCCGACGGCCTCCGCCAGACGGTCTTCTTCGGCAACCAGCACCCGGGAACCACGATGATCGACGCCAAGCCGATCCCGGGGAGCCGTCGCGTGGTGGCCTCCTTCTCGCCGGGCCACGGCCGCCGCGACCACGACGGCGTGATCACCGTCGTCGATCCGCGCCGCGGCCCCGATCTGGCCGACTCCGCCCGGCCAATCAGCCACGGTGCCGATTTCCGCGATCCGTGGGCATTCTCCGAAACGGCCTTCCTGGCCTCGCGCCAGGCCGAAATCGTCCTGGTCGACGGCGAAGGTCGCGAGCAGACGATCTACCAACTTCCCGCGGATGACGTCCAGGCGGGCTACCAGTGTCACGAGCCGCGGCCGGTCGTCCCTCGCCGGCGCGAGCCGGTCGTCGCGCCCGCGGCTGATTGGAGCCAGCCGACCGGGCGGCTGACGCTGGTCGATGTGTATCGTGGGCGGAACATGGAAGGCGTCCAGCGCGGCGCGATCAAGAAGCTCTTGGTCCTGGAAACGCTCCCCAAGCCGATGCAGTACACCGGCGGCATGGAGCCTCTCAGCTACGGCGGCACCTTTACCCTGGAGCGGATCCTCGGCACGGTCCCCGTCGAGCCCGACGGTTCGGCCTTCGCCGAGCTTCCCGCCTTGCGAAGCCTCTTCTTCGTCGCCTTGGACGAAAACGACCTCTCGGTCAAACGGATGCAGAGCTTCCTGACCGTGATGCCCGGCGAAGCGACCACCTGCCTTGGCTGCCACGAGCAACGCGTGGTAACGCCCGAGCACCAGGCGAAGGACCCGATGGCCCTGTGCCGCGCTCCCAGCCGGATCGAGCCGATCACGGGCGTCCCCGACGTGATCGACTTCCCCCGCGATGTCCAGCCGATCCTCGACCGCCGCTGCCTTCCCTGCCACGACGAAGGCGTCCGCGAAGGCGGCCTTTCGCTCTCCGGCGACCACGGCCCCATCTTCTCGATCAGCTACTATACACTGACCGCGAAAGACCTCGTCTCCGACGGCCGCAACGGCATGGGCAACCGGCCGCCGCGATCCATCGGCAGCTCGGCCAGCCGCTTGTTAAGTCTCGGCGAAGGGAGCCACTACGAGGCGAAGTTCACCAATGACGAGCGGACCATCGTCCGCCTCTGGATCGACAGCGGGGCGGCATACCCCGGGACATACGCCGCCCTGGGGACCGGCATGGTCGGAGGTTTTGAGATCATCGACCGCTCGATCCGCCTGGACCGCTCTGACACCGAGTGGCCGGAGACAAGAGCGTCGATGGCGGCCATCGAGCGGCGCTGCTCGAGTTGCCACGGCGAAGACAAGCCACTGCCGTTGTCTGTGTCGCACATTGCCGGACCTGGCGGTTGGGGCAGCGCCTTTACCGGTGCTCCTCCCTGGACCCCGCTTGCGCCCGACGACATCCGCCGCCGCTGGTCGCGCCACCTCTTCTACAATCTCAGCCGGCCGCAGAAATCGACCCTGCTCCTGGCCCCGCTCGCGAAGCAGGCGGGCGGGCTGGATGCCTGCGGCACGGCCGTCTTCGCCGACACGGCCGACGCCGACTATCAAACCATCCTCCGGGCCATCGAGCGCGCAGGGCGACGACTTGACCAGATCAAACGCTTTGACATGCCTGGCTTCCGGCCGCGACACGAGTATATTCACGAGATGCAGCGGTTCGGCATCCTCCCCGCCGACCTGCCCGACGGCTTGCCGATCGACCCCTACGCGACCGATCGGGCCTACTGGAAATCATTGTGGTTCAAGGGAGGTCGCGATGAACGATGAAACTGCCCGACCGATGCCCCTCTGTCTTGGCAGAGGAATGCCGGCAATCTGCCTCGCGGCATGGTTGACCGTGATTGCCCGACGAGAAACGCGCAATTGCCGCCGCATGGTACCGCGAAGCGGTTGAACCACGTAGCCCAGGGTTGCCTGGCAGCGCCTACCATCGGTCGCCGATTCGCGTGCTCGTGCTCAGCGAAGCGGTGCTCGCGCTCGTAATCGCCGACCGCCGGCATTCGGAACCTTCGCGTGCGTCCTCCGTGCAAGCCATCAGGTAGTGATGTATGACTTCACGCCAGTCCGTGACGCTGAAGTACCGCCTGGTAGTGCAGAACACGCCCAACTAGCTAGTGTCTGTCTGGAAAAGGCTGATTTTCCCGGATTTCCCGGCGCGAAGGGGGACGCGATGCCTGCGAAGATTATATCGCGACGGCTGTCGGAC
>JABWBD010000322.1 GCA_013360685.1 Pirellulales bacterium | reverse complement strand
TGGGAATCCGACCCAAGGCGGCATGCCCGGCCAACAAGAGACTGCCGGCAGTCCGCCCGAGTCCGGCCCGCTGGGCGCCGACGATCCCAATCTGGAGTATGCCAACAAGCAGACGGAGTTGGCGCTGGAGCATCTCAAGGACCAGTTGGCCAAGGAGAATCCGGAACTGCTCGACCGTTTGGGCTGGGACCGCAAGCAGGCCGAGGATTTCATTCGCAACTGGGAGAAGATGCAGCGAGAAGCCGGCCGTCCCGACGATCAGGGCCGGGCCGCGCAGAGGGATCTCAAAGATGCCCTGCGCAGCCTTGACCTTCGGCCTCGCCGCACGGAACTACAGGGCGGGCGGTCAACCACGGATCCGCTGCAAAACCTCCGCGAGAGCCGCCGTTTCGACCCTCCTCCCGAATGGGCCGAGATGTTCCGCGCGTACACGAAAGGCTTGGGTGAAGTGCCACAGCCACCAGGAAGCAAGGCTCCGGCCAATCCTCCGCGCTAGGTCATGGTGTCCATCGCCAGCCCAGGTGTCAGTTGGCCCACAAAACCCTCTACGACGTTCGCCGGTCCGCGGAATTCGCATTCTCTGGCGTTCGCTGGAGAGGTGATATGGCCGAGATCGAGAATCATGCCCAGGGTCGCCACGACGATCTCGCTCGCGGGAAACGAGGTGATTACCGCCGAGCCGATTCCTCCAGTTCCAGCCCATCGCTTGGAAGATCGGCTCGATGGTGCGCCCGATCCGCCGCCAGAGTCGTGTTGGGGCCGACGATTATTGACGGCAGCGGCGCCCCCTGATAGTATTGCTTGTGTCAGTTCACCATTTGGAGTACCTGGTCGATGCCGTATCCCTTTCCCGCAGAACTGCAACAACTTATCCAGCGTCAGCTTGCAACGGGGAACTACGCCAACGAGGACGAGGTCCTCTTGGAGGCCATGAACGCACTCGGCGAGCGAGAAGTGCGTCTTCAGCAGTGGAGAGCCGAGATTCAAAGCCGGATCGAATCGCTCGACCGCGGCGAGGGAATCGAATTGGCGGACGAGCAAGCGATGCGAGCGTTTGCCGAAGAAATCAAAGCAGAGGGGCGCCGATTCTTCGACGTGAACAGGAGCAACTCGTGAGCCGCTTGACACTCGCTCCCGGTGTTCGTGCGGATCTTCGGAACATCTGGCGCCATATCGCCGTGGCGAATCACAACCCCGCCGCGGCGGATCGAGAGATCGACCGGATTACCGACGTCTTTGGAGTGCTCGCCCGGGAGCGTTTCCTCGGAGAGTCAAGAGAGGATCTGGCTCCGAGAGTTCGCTGCTTTGTCGTCGGCTCCTATCTCGTGCTGTATACTCCTGAGCAACACGGTGTGCGTATCATTCAGGTAGTGCATTCGGCTCGCGACATCTATACAGCATTCCGGCGACACCGAGTCAAGTAGGCGGTTGCCATGAGAGTGTCGGCGTAAACTGATAGGAATTTGATTTCCCACACGCCAATCCGGCGCAGCCTCGCATCGCGGCAAGTGCTTCTGCAATAATCCCTCCTCCTTCCTCCCCCCTCGATGGTCGCGTCCGGTTCGCTCAAAGAACCCGATCAGACAGAAAGGCTGTCGGAAAGGCCCGGCCGCGGGTTGCTTCCTTTCGACCGGAACGCATGTCATAATAGCAGACGAATCTCGGTTCGCCAGACACTGTTACCGAATACCGAAAACGACACCAGTTGAGGAGTCAACACCGTGCGAAACCATACCACAACGCTGCTGTCGTCAACCGCCATGTTCCTGATGCTCGCTGCTTCCGTGATGGAGACTGCGAAAGGTCAATCCGCCCCGGCGAAGCTCACTTTGAAGAACACGCAGCATCTCGAACGGATGTCGCCCCTGCTGCACGCATCGTACCTGAAGCCGACCGGACTGGAAATGATCAAGGGGAGCGGATATACCGAATCCACCGGCTCGACCATCTTGATCAAACCCGGCGAGGAATTCACGCCCAACGCCCTTCGCTCGCCCGACAACGGACGCACCTGGACCCTGCTGCCCGCCAACCCGCCGTTCGACGGCAAGCTCCCCCACGGCTACCGCCGCGAGTCGTTCCCCTTGTTTGTCGACCCGGTCAACGGGAACATCGTCAAGGTCGTTCCCTCGCTCGACACGCCGGGCCTGGACCCGACGATCGTTGAACCGCCCGTGGCCCTGGAAGCCTACTATCTGCGATACCGGGTGAGCGTGGACCAGGGGAAGACGTTCCTGTTTGACGAGTCGATCGTCCAAAAGGGCAAGACCCCCGAGAACCCCTTCGAGGGCGTCTACCGCGGCAAGAACGGAATCTTTATGGGCGACGTCGGCTCACAGCTTCTCCGTACGCGGCAGGGCCGGATCCTCATTCCTGCCCAGGCGTGCAAATTGGGGCCCGACGGTAAGCTCTGGTCGCCCGGGGGCGGATTCACTTACACCGACGTGATCGTGATCCTCGGGCGCTGGATCGAAGGGAACCGGCTGGAGTGGGAGATCTCCCAGCCGATCGAGGCCGACCCGGCGCGGTCCACTCGCGGGATGATCGAGCCGACCATCGCGGAACTGCCCGACGGACGACTCCTGTGCGCGATGCGCGGCAGCAACGGCGGCAGCAAGGATCCGAAATTCGAGATCCCCAGCTACCGGTGGTTCTCGGTCTCCGGGGACGGCGGCTTCACCTGGACCAAACCGGAACCGTGGAGCTACGACGACGGGGCGGCATTCTTCTCGCCCTCGGCCATGTCGCAATTGATGAAGCACTCGTCCGGACGCCTGTTCTGGATCGGCAACATCAGCCCGCAGAATTGCCAGGGGAACAACCCGCGGTACCCGCTGGTGATCGGGCAGGTCGACACCGGCACGCTGCGGCTGATCAAGAGCACCCTCCTGAGGATCGACACCAAGCGGACGGACGAACCCGGCGTAAACCTGTCACACTGGTGGAGCTTTGAGGATCGGGAAACCGGCGATATTGTGGTCGCCGGCGCCCGGTTCTCTCCCGACTACAATAAGACCTCGCCCGTGGTATACCGGATCGGGGTCGAGGCGAAGGCTCTTTGACATGCGCTCGGCGCTGTCCACCTTGATCGCTTCCCACCGACCAGAACTTGACATGACGAAACGTCCGTCTGCCCTGCATCCACATCCGGTAAGTGAATCGTGCTGACGGGGGAGCATCGCTGCCGTGCGGATCGCCGAGTTGGAGACTTATCTGGTCAATCTGCCGCTGAGGCGCGAGATCAAGCACGCCTCGCACGCGCGGCGTCAAAGCGCCAGTCTCGTGGTCCGCTGCCGGCTCGCCGATGGAACGGAGGGCTGGGGAGAGGGAGTGCCCCGGCCCTACGTCACCGGCGAGACCGCGGAGGACGCCCTCGAGCAGTTGAACTCCACCCCGCTGACCGGCCAGTTCGACCGCGAATGCCGGAGCTGGGACGACGTCTTTGCCCTCTGTGAGCGTTTCCAGCCCGCAGTTCTTGCAGACGATCCCCGCGGCTGCAGAAGCAACTCGCTTCGTTGTGCCGTGGAGTTGAGCGTTCTCGACGCCTACGGACGGCTGTTCGGCGAATCGATCCGTGAGCTCACGCACCGCTACGCGCCCGCCTCCGACTTGCGAGATTCCAAGCCGGTGGTCCGCTATTCCGGCGCGATCATGGCCGAGGGCGACCGCGCCGAACGCCTCAGCGCACTGAAGATGCGGTTGTACGGCTTTGCCCAGTGCAAAGTGAAGGTTGGGGTCGCTGGGGCCGACGACCGCCGGCGCCTGGCGCGAATCCGTCGCTGGCTCGGTGGCCGCATGGATGTAAGGGTCGACGCCAACGAGGCGTGGAACGCGGCGGAGGCCGACGCTCGGATCGAGCCGCTCTTGGCCTATCGGATCTCGGCGGTGGAGCAACCGCTTCCTCACCGGCAATTGGCCGCCATGCCGGAACTGCGGCGCCGGCTGCCGGTGGCGATGATGCTCGATGAGTCGCTGACCGGCATGGCGGACGCCGAGGAAGCGGTCCGCATCGGGGCCTGCGACCTTTTCAACCTACGGTTGTCGAAGTGTGGGGGATACCTGGCGAGCCTCAGGCTGGCGGCTTTCGCGCACCGTCACGGCCTCGGATACCAGTTGGGATGCCATCCCGGGGAATCCGCCATTCTATCCGCGGCCGGCCGCCACTGGGCATGTTCCGTTCGGGATATCCGCTATCTGGAAGGTTCCTACGATCGGCACGTCCTCGGGGAATTATTGACTGTCGAAGACATCACGTTCGGCTACGGCGGGCGCGCCCCCGCGCTGGCCGGACCGGGCCTCGGTGTGACGGTCCGAACGGAAGTGCTTGACCGCGTCGCTTTCAAGAAGCAGACCTTTCGACTGGATTGAACCATGCTGTCCGCGGCCCGCCTGACGCACTTCACCGCGCCCGACGGCTACCGCTTCGCCGTCCACCAATGGCAACACCCCCGGCCGTCGGCGAGGCTGGTTTTTCTGCACGGGATCGTCAGCCACGCCGGGTGGTACCCTCGGAGTTGCCGCCACCTCGCGCAAGAAGGCGTCGAGGTGCACTTCCTCGACCGCCGAGGCTCCGGTCTCAACCTCGCGGGTCGCGGCGACGTGGCCGCATGCCGGACGTGGATGGACGACGTCGAGGCGTATCTGGAGCAGTTGCCTCGCGATGCGCCCCGCCTGCTGATGGGCATCAGTTGGGGAGGCGCCCTTGCCGCCGCCGTCGCCGGGCGCCGTCCCGACCTCCTCTCGGGCATGGGCCTGTTGTGCCCCGGGCTCTACGCGCGCCAGGCTGCCAACGCGGCCCAGGGTGTGGCGATTCGCCTGGCGCATCGAGCAGGATTCGGGAAACACCGGGTATCAATCCCGCTGCAAGACCCCGCTCTCTTCACGACCTCGGCTGCTTTCCAGGAGTACATCCGCACGGACCCGCTGACGCTCCGCCGCATCACCATCCGTTTTGCCGCGGCCAATCTGCAGTTGCTGCACTACGCAACCGAGGCGCCCGAGGCGATTCACGTGCCGACGCTCCTGATGCTCGCCGAGCGCGACGCGATCGTCCACAACGAGCGCGTGCGAGCCTGGGCGGATCGGATCGCCTGCGACAGAAAGGAGACTGTCGAATATCGCGGTGCGGGCCACACCCTGGAATTCGAGCCGGATCCTTCGCGATACTTCGCCGACCTGGCCGACTGGGTACGGCGCTTCACCGGCCAACGATCGGCAAATCCTTAACCTCCGCAAGAAAAGTAGCAGGCACGCTCCGCCGTGCCGTCCGCTGCATCACGGTGGAGCGTGCCTGCCGCTTGGAAGTCCGGCAGTCGCATTCTGTGAGATCCCAAAACCTCACACGCTCCCTGGCCACCGCACGAGCGCCGAGGCCCAGGAGAGTCCCAGACCGAAACCACAGAGTACGACGATTTGCCCGGCGGCAATCCGCCCGGCGCTGCACGCGTCTTTCAGCGCGATGGGAACCGATGCCGACACCGTGTTGCCCACCTCCGCCAGGTTCGTAAAGACCCGCTCCTTCCGAAGCCGCAGCAGTTGCGCGAGGCTGTCCAGAGTCAGGCGGCTGGCCTGGTGGAAGACGTAGAGATCGACGTCGGCCGGCGTGAGCTGATTTCGTTCCAGAAGCGATCCAAAGTCTGCGAAGACCACTCATTTCAAGCACGGCCCGATGCTCTCCATCATGATCCTCCCCACGTTCCTCCACGACCGCTCCTCGGCGCAGCGGCGGATCCTGGCCGTAAGCTCGGCCCTCTCTGCTTCGGGCTGCCTGGCGATTTGTTCCAGCAAGGACCTGAAACTTTGCAGATCGGAGGAGTCGACCTTCCAACCGATCCCTTCTCTGGTCACGTAGTCCGTGAGATCCGGGGGACCATCGACGATGACCGGCTTCAGGAATGCGCGGGCCGTTTGGGCCGTGCCGCTCTCATGGCGGATGTAGTCCTGGTACAGGTTTACCACGGCGTCGGCGCAGCCGAAATAGAGAGGATGCTCCGGCACCGGGAGAAAGCGGTTGTGAATGACGATCTTGTCCTCGACCCCGAATTGCTTCGCCAACTCTCGAATTCGGGCATACTGGTAGTCGCCTTCCGGACCGGCGAGCAGCCAGTTCCATTCGTTGCTTTCCCGCAGGATGGCAAGCACCGGCTGGTACTTCTTGTCGCTGCGGAGGGTACCGAAGGAGAGCAGGTATCGCTTGGACGCGTCAAGATTAAGCCGTTCCAGGGCCGTATGCCTGGGAATCAACCGCTCCTCGCGAGGACTCGGCGCGCCGTGCGGCAAAATCCTCACCTTCTCTTCCACCGCACGATTGCCGCGAAAGACCCTTTCGACGAGGTTCTCTCGCATCCCCTTGCCGTGGACAAACGAACATGCCGACTTGGTGAGGATCGATTCGACATGCCGGTGGACCGACCGTTTGTAGAGCGCGACGATCGGTGAGGCATGGCGGAAGTTGAAGTTCGTCTCGTGAAGCACGCAAGCATAGTTCTGCGAAACGCCATTTTGCCTGACGAACCGGTCCAGCGAATCGTATTCGAAGGCTTCGAAGAGGGTAAACGGTCTGCCCAGCCTCTGATACACCTCGGCGAATCCTCGCATGAAAACCCGGTCGCGCCGACGGCGCTTCCAGGCATAGCGGAGCAGCCCCGCCCACCCCGGCCGGCGGTCGAAGTCCGTGTCGGGAACGGGGACTTGATGACAGATGCCCTCACTCTGAAGCTTCAAAGGCCCTTGGTAGCCGACGACGTGGACTTCCAACCCGAACGGCGCGAAGGCTTCGGCCAGGCCGCTGGCGTAGTTGCTGCCGTGGCCGTAGGGCACGAACACGGTGGGGCTGAAGATCAAGACTTTGGACATTCGGTCTTCCCTTCTTGGAGCGGGCACGCGCCGGGCGGCGGAATCAATCATGCGGCCTTCGTCCCGTGGCCTGGCCGCGGCGAGTGCCTTGACAGTTCAATCTCCAGGTCGGCGAGGCGACGGATCTCGCAGCAAGGCATCTCCTGATCATTGACGGGATGATCGCGGAAATAGCCGTCCGGCCGACGGATGCGGACTGCCGACATCCCGGCTCGGCACGCACCGGCCATATCCCGGTCGGGGTTGTCGCCCACATAGATCGCCTGCGAAGGATCGACACTTAGGCGCTCACAGCACCTCTGGAAAGGTAATGGATGGGGTTTCCAGTATTCGCGTCCCAAGTCGTCGGTGACAACCACGGCATCGACCAGCGGGACAACGCCCAAAGCCGACAGTTTCCGCCGTTGAACATCGCCGTGCCCATCGGTGACGATTCCCAGGCGATAGCTGTGGCGCAGGCGTTTGAGCACGTCGGCGGATTCGACGGGAAGCGAGATCGCCGGTGTGTGGCGATGGAACAGGAGGACCAACTCAGGCACCCACTCGGCCGGGAACCCGATCCGTTCCGCGGCATCGTTGAACACGCGCTCGCGATCGCCGTGGAAGTGCAGATGCTCCAGCAAGCGCCGAATCGGCTCCGCGCGGCCAAAGCTCCGCCGTTGGAGCTCGCAGCTCACCACCGCGAATCCACTGCGGTAAAAGTCTCCTTCGCAATAGAGGGTGTCGTCGAGATCGAACAGGATCGCGCGGAGCATCAGGCGGCCATCCGGGGAAAGACCTGGAAGGGAGCAGAACCATCGTGGATCACGTCGCCGAGGTATCGATAGAGGTACAGGCCGTCGCGATAATCGTCCGGATCGCCGATCACCGGCAGTCCGCACGCCCCCGCCAGCACCGAGCGGAGCAACCGGCCCCCGGTGGCGACATTGGAAAGCACATTGCCGGAACCCAGCCGCGGATTCGCTTCGATCAACATCGGTTCCTCCGCCGCGAAAACCTGAACGGTCACCGGACCAGAAACACCGCGACCTGCGAGTGCCTCAAGCGTCCGGATGGCGAGGGCGTTCACGTCCGGCAAGCGAACCGTATGCGACTGCATCACCTCGCCGTCGACCACCTTATCGCGGATTCTCGGCACGCGCACCGTGGGAACGCCGGCGGGCGAAATATAGCAGTCGATGCTCACCTCCGGGGCTCCGACGAACTCCTGAAACATCAGGTCATCCCGACACGAGCACGCGCGGCGGGCCTCGGCAAGCGAGTTGCATCGGCCCGCGCCTATCCCCCCGTAACCTCGAATCGGCTTGTAGAAAAGGGGATAGTCCGCCGTCTCGAGTTCCTCGAGTGCGATTCGTTTGGGAACGGGCAGATCTGCCGCCACGGCAAAACGGTGAAAACAGTCCTTGTCGAACAGCAACTCGACCGGTTCCGCCGGAGGCGATACGAGGGTTGTGCCGGCCTCGCTGAATCGTTTCCCGTGCCGAGCAAGCCTCACCTGGTCGATGTCGATGAGCGGCAGGAGCACACGGACCTCCGCACGTCGACACACCTCCAGCAGAGAGTCGATGTAATCCGGATGGCCGATCGGTGGCACGACGAACGAGCCATCCGCGAAGTGCCCCGCCGGCGTGATCGCTGCTCGATCGGCGACGTACAACCGCCCGTTTTGCAGCAACGGAACCTCTTGCATCGCTTGCCTGAGCTGCAGTACGGTCCCTACCCACTTGCCGCCGCAAGTCACCAGAATGTTTGCCTTAGACCCCATGGACGCTTTCCTGAATAGCCCTGCCGGCCCGCCGGAGACCCGCCCAGCGACCCGATCGGCCGGGGCGACCGGCGGCGGGAGTTTGCCAGGAAGCCCTGGGGGTGTCAAGGTCAGCTAGATCAGGTGTAATTGGCGGTAGTTCGTGCGGCGCAGGAAGGACTTTGCAGCGATCGGAGACATCGAATAGTCGCAAGTCCAAGGTGGGAAAGAACATAACGAGCAAGACGCTGTCCGAACAGAAACTGACGCGAATTGAGGAGATCGCGAACGGCTGGGGAAAATTGACCGCTCGTGGAGTCTATCCCGACGTGGTTGTCACAAGCGCGGCGAGATAGGAAGTCCATCCCGTCAATGGGAATTCGGCTCGATTCAGTCTCGGCGGAGGCCGAAATCTACGTCAGGAGTGCTTGCACCAGGTTATCCGAGAAAGGACGTCGCCAGGGAGGGCAACCTTGTCCGTTACACGCTGCCTGAGACTTCGCTATCTTCTGCATCTCTCCAAACCCGCCAGCGACCGCACTGTCTATCGAGCCGTACACGAGCAGAAACCCCGAAGAATCCTCGAGCTGGGAATGGGAGCCGCCGAGCGCGCGGTCCGAACGATCGAGGTAGCCGCGCACCATGCCCGCGCCGAGGAAATCCATTACGTGGGCGTTGATCTCTTCGAATCTCGTTCGGCTGCCAGCGGTCCCGGCGTCTCCCTGAAAACGGCCTATCGCTTGCTACGGTCGACCGGGGCTGCCATTCGGCTACTGCCGGGGGATCCTCTTACCGTGCTCTCCAGGTTTGCCAACGAGCTTGGCCGCTTCGATCTGGTGGTCATCGCTGCCGGACTGAGCGGACAAAGCCTCGGGCAGGCATGGTATTTCGTGCCGCGAATTCTCCACGGGGCCTCTCACGTTCTGCTTCAAGAGACCCGCGGCGGTGCAGCCGAGTTCCGAGAGGTGCCGGTTCGGGAAGTCGAAGCCCGAGTGCAGGCATGCCAGCGGCGACGGGTGGCCTGAGCAACTTCGGGGCGGACCTTCGCCGGAGTTGGAGGCCGAATCACCCACGAGCTCCGCAACTTCCTCCTCAGCCGCAGCCTTCGCTTGGGATGCCGACTACCGCAAGGGCCTGGAAGTGCGCAGCCTGGCCGGGCGCAGCGCCGAAGCGGCCAAGGA
>JABWBD010000321.1 GCA_013360685.1 Pirellulales bacterium | reverse complement strand
GTTCCGCCCTGCTCGGAGTCGTTTGTCTTTCCGCCGGCTGGTTTTTCGGCACGGCAGCCTTCTCGGCAACGCGAGCCGACCGCCGGGCCGCTTCGCAACTTGTCGAAGGCGCGCTGCAACAGGAGCTTCACGGTTCCGATTCTCTTCGCGGCGAACTACTTCAGGCCGCTCTCCGCCGGTCGCCTGACCACGCCCCAGCGCGATGGCACGCCGGCTACGTTCGCGTCGAGAACCACTGGTTGAAATTCGACGACCTGAGCGGGGTCTCGGCTTCGGATCGATGGCTGGAAACGTATCGGAAGCTGCGCGATGAGTATCCCGACTCGGTCGAAGGCCATCTCGCCCTGGCACGCTGGTGCGCCCAGCGAAGCCTGGAGGACCAGGCCCGCGCTCATCGGACCAGGATTCTCGAGATGGATCCCGACAACGCCGAGGCCCGTGGGGCGTTGGGCCACCGCCGGGTCGGAAAGGCATGGCTCACTCCGGAAGAAATTCGGCAAACGGCCGCCGCGGCGCAACAAACGGCCGAGGGGTTCAAGCGATGGGCCCCCGAGATCCAGCGGATCGCCGGCGGGCTTTCCGATCGCAAGGCGGTCTGCCGCGAGCAGGCGAGCCGTCAACTGCTTGCCATCGACGACCCGGCAGCGGTCGCCGCCATCGAGCAGATCCTCGCCGCACACAGCGAAGAGGCGGCACTGCTGGCGGTCCGCGCGCTTGCCGGGATCGAATCCCACGAGGGATCGCTCGCCTTGGCGCGCCAGGCGGTTTTTTCCGCCTGGAACACTGTGCGCGAAACGGCAACCCAGGCGTTGGTCGCGAAAAAACTCGACGACTACGTTCCCCCGCTCTTGGCCGCGATGAGCACGAAGATCCGCACGCGGCTGCAAGCCTACGCAGCGCCCGGCGGGCAGTTCATTGTCCGCGAGGAGTTCTACCGCGAGGGGCAAAACCTCGGGTACTACCGGGTGATTGAAACCGAGTACAACCGCCCGCAAAACGGCGGCCGGTTGCAGCAGTCCGACGCCGGCATGGTCCTGCCGCATGCCGCCGCGACCGTCTCCAATCGCCAGGCAGTGATGCAACGGCAGAACGACGTTATCGAGCGGCTGAATGCGCGCGTGTGCGAACTGCTGGCTGCCGTCACCGGCCGGCAATTGCCGGCCGACCCGGAAGCCTGGTGGCAGTGGTGGAACGATCTCAACGAGGTGTATGCCGACGGGAGCAAGCCCGTCGAAGAGGACTACGAGCAGAACGAAGTGCCCGTGGTCACGCCCAGTCCTGTCGTCGCCGGCACTCTCGACTGTCTTGCGGCCGGGACACCGGTATGGACCGACGCGGGCATGAGGCCGGTCGAGCAGATCCGCGTCGGCGACCGCGTCCTGTCACAAGATGCCGACAGCGGTGAATTGGCCTACAAGCCGGTTCTTCGCACGACCTTGCGTCCTGCCGGCCCTCTGACACGCATCACGGTCGGTGAGCGCGCGCTCCGCTCCAGCGGCGGCCACACGTTCTGGGTCGCCGGTCGGGGTTGGGTCAAGGCGCGAGAGCTGGAAACGGGTGCGGTCCTCCACGGCGTCGCAGGCACGGCAAGCGTCGGCACCGTGGAAATGGCCGGCTACGAACCCACCTACAACCTGGTGGTGGCCGACTTCCACACCTATTTCGTCGGCGAGGCCAGGATCCTCTCCCACGACAATACGGTCCGACGGCCCACGAATGCCGTCGTTCCCGGGCTCACCCGTCCCTGACGGCCCATGTTTCGCGGCTATCACGGAACCTTAGTGTGGACTCAGGCATCCCACAGTCCATCGGCAGAACCCTGGTAGACGTCCGAAGCATCTATGGTCGGGGAGTGGCTTGAGAGACCTTACTGCCGCGCGCGGACGAAACCGACGCCTTCGATCTCCACCAGTAGCTCCGACCGGCAGACGTCGGCCACGGTGTAGACGGCGGCCAACTCCCCCAAGCGACGGCGGCAGACAGCCCGCGTCTTCTCAAAATCCTCTTGGCGCTTGACGTAGACTCGCACCAAGGCAAGGTCGTCGAGTGCCGCGCCCAGTTGGGACGCGCCGTGGCAACGGAAGTTGTCCGGCGAGATCAGGGCCTCGATATTGTCCAACGTGAGTTCCGTCTGGCTTTCCACGTCTCCGACGTGGCGGGTTTCCGACTCCGTGATGCTCGCCGTCCCGGAGACGAAGATCGTCGCCGAATCACCCGCCGCCACGGCCATCGCCCGGGAGAACTTGGGACTGCGCGGGCTGTAGTGGGCCCCGTAGTCGAAAGCCGAGGTCTGCTGCGGGTTTTCCAGCGGAATGACGAGCACGTCCGGCCGCGAGATCTCCAGGGCGATGCAGCTCATCACGATGCACCTTCCGCAAGTGCCGATTCCCGTGCTGGCCGGATACACGGGCGGCCGGCAGCAGGGCGGCGTCCGGCCCATGCCGAAGGCGAAGGGCCGGTAGAAATCGGTCCGCGCCCGATTGAGCTCCTTGTACCGCTGAGTCTCTCCCTCGGCACCGACGATATCGCCCAAGTAGAGCCAGGTGCGGACCACCTGCTCGTAGCGCAGTCGGCGGTTGGCCAGCATTCGGCTCATCTGCTCAAAGGCGGCCAGAGATCGCTGATAGACGCCGCCGGACGAAGCGTCGGACCAGAAATCGGCGGCGTGGGCCCAGGCGACGCCCGAGTGGCGGGCGATCACCAGGTGTTCACCGTGGCGATCGATCTCGACGCCCGTTTTGCCGTTGTGCCCACGCCCCACGCCCCACGCCTCGATCGCCAGAAGCTGGCCCTCGCACGGCGTCTGCGGAACGAAGCTCGTCGCCGGCATCTGCGGGCCGTAGAACTCCCGCAGGATCCGCCGGCAGGTTTCGACGTCGTCGATGTCCTTCAGGAATACGGACTGCTGGACGATCGAGCCTCGCGCGCCATGCTCGTGCATCACCGCTTCGATTGTTCGCAGCGCGCTGGCCGCCTGCTCCTCCAGGCCGGTTCCCCTGCAAGGCGCCGCGGTGGCCAGAATATGGCGCACGCCGTTCAGCTCAGCCGCCGAGCAGCCGACACCTTCACCCGACTCTTTCGTGATCATGCTGCGCCTCAACACCAGTCCCCGTCCTTGACCAGGGTGACCTGGTTGCCTCGATCGTTGTACGTGACCTCGTCCATGAAGCTTCGCATCAACAGCAGCCCGCGTCCTCCGCTGCCCACCACGGTGTCCTCACGGTCGTGGCCCAGTGAGGCGGCGACGTCAAATCCGGGCCCTTCGTCGCGGACGACGAAACGTGCTTCCATGGGGGTAATCGACACGTCGAGAGAGATTCTTCGGCGGCAGTAGGGGGGCTGCCGCAAACGTTCTTCGATCACACTCGGCTTGTTCCTCAAGAGCGACGCCTCCCGGGCTTCCTCGATCTGCTCACGGGTAAGCTCCAGGTTGCCGTGGTACAGCGCGTTCCGCAAGGCCTGTTCCAGCGCCACGGCCACTCTCATCCGGCCTGTCGGGTCGCAAACCCCCACGCGCGCCAGCATCCGCTGGACCATATCGACCGCGGCGTCGATCAAAGCCGGATCGTTCTGGAGAGTGAAGTGGATCTGCGCCGCCGCGATCGACTCGACCAGCCGCTCGTGAATGCGGTTGCCGCGCGCCACGGCCAACACCTCACGGACCGTGTTCGACAACATCCCGGCGATGTGCGACTTGGGAACGTAGCTCGCCGCGCCGCACTTCAAAGCTTCCACCGCCAGCAACTCGCTGCCGTGGGCGGTCACCAGAACGACGGGTATGGCGGGATAACGCGCACGGACCTCGGCCAACAACATGAGGCCGTCCATTTCGGGCATCTGGAGGTCGGTGATCACGACGTCCGGCGCCGCTTCCTTCAGCATGGCAAGGGCCGCCAGCCCGTTCTCGGCCTCCAAAGTCGACCAATCGGGTTCCTTCCCCAAGAGACCGCATATAAGCCGGCGATCCACGGCCGAATCATCCACCACGAGAATGGCTGTCACGAACTGCTCCAGGGCAAAAGGCGGCGTCTGCTTGGCGACGTCTCTGGCAAGGCCGCCGGGGCGCCATTATATTGTGGGCGCGACTGG
Source organism: Pirellulales bacterium (assembly GCA_013360685.1). Lineage (GTDB taxonomy): Bacteria > Planctomycetota > Planctomycetia > Pirellulales > Thermoguttaceae > JABWBD01. Next base: position 5,752 of record JABWBD010000321.1, on the reverse strand, counting down.
AATGCACCCTCGTGCAATGAAATTCCTTGACGTTCAAGGCGCGATTGGGCGGGGCCTATCGGGAAATTCCGGACTGCAAGAACGATCCCTTCTGAGGAGGCCCGGCATGCGGCCGATCGTGTCGACCAGTGTTCGCCGCCATGCTGCGTGCCGCCGGTGTGCCACTTGCCGCGCGATGCGTTGCCCGCCGGTTGAGACTCCAGTAAACTTGAACGGACCTGTGGTTGCTGCGGCAACCCCGTAACCGTATCACGCTACCGTTGAATTGCCTATTGGCTCACCTATGACCATCGCACTGACTGTCCTCCTACTTCTGATCGACGCCGCCGCAGATCAGCGGCCTGACGTGATGCACAACGGCGGCTTCGAGGAAGGCATGGGCGGGTGGCAGCCCTCGGTAGACGACCCGAAAGCTGTCGGCGCCGCCGTGACTATCGACCCGTCGAAGGCGCGCGAGGGGGGCAAGTCGCTCAAGATCAGCCTGCCCGGACCGTCGAGCGCCGGGATTGCCAGCAGCCCGGCCCCCGTAAAGTCCGGCCGGGATTACCTGCTGTCGTTCTGGTATCGTTCCGAAGGCTTCAGCGAAACGGGAGTGTATGCGGGCGTCAACTTGCAGTATGTCTTGACCTGGCTGGACACGATGGGCAAACCGGTCGGCACGGCTGGAGCGGGGCTTTCCTACGGCGCGGTGCCCCAGTGGCGTTTCATGGTATCGATGCTCACCGTTCCATCCGGCGCTGCCGCCGTCCAGATCCGCTTTCCCATGTCGGTCAACGAAAGCGGCCGGCCTTCTTGCTTCTGGCTCGATGACGTCCGGTTGCGAGCCTGGCCGGGGGAGCCCAATCCGGGCGGAAGGGCATGGCGATTCGCCGTCTCGGAAGGGCATTACCAACAAGACCTGTTCCGCCGCGTTGCCGATGACGACACAGCGAGCGGGTTTGCCGTGCTCGCCAATCCGCGGTTCACCAAAAAACCCGGCTACCTGGCCGCCAACCTCTACACCCGCGTCGTGCCGCCCGGCCAGTATCGGGCCGTCTTTCGGCTGAAGCTGGGAGAGATTCCCGCCGCAGCTTCGGCGGCGTTGGGGTGGGATATCAATACCGACTCGATCGGCCATTTGAGCGCCGGCTCGATCAGCACCGCGGCTTTCCAGCAGGCGGCAACCTATCAAGACGTCGCCGTTCGCTTCGTTCTGCCGCCCGGCGTAACGTGGATCGATCCGCGACTGACCTGGAACGGGCAGACGGCGACGTGGGTCGATACGGTCACGATCGTCGAGGAAAAGGTCTTTGCGCAGGAGGATGTCGACGCGCTGATGGGAAGCGGCGCACCGGCCTTGAAATCCCCGGAGGCCGTTTCGCCGGCCGCGCCGACCGCTGTTCCGGCCGCGCGCGCCGGGAATACCTATGCGGCCGACATCGAGCAGGCCATCGCCAGGCGAGAACCGTGGCCCGAAAAGGTCGCGATAGCTCGCGTCGATGCGATCACCAGGGAGTTGTACCTCCAGACGGCCGATACGTTCTTCCAGGGCGTCCGTCGCACGGCGGCCTACTGGCTCAAGCAGCCCAAACCCTATCCCAACATGGCTGCCAACGTGGAGAACGCCAAGTGGCTGGCCATGATCTACGCGATCCGAGGCGACGAAGAGGACGCCCGGACCGCGGCCATGTGCCTGGAGCACGCGCATCGGCTGATCGTCGAACCCCAGGCGGATACGCGCAACACGCAGCCTTCGTGGCTGACGGTGGTGGATCTGTACTTCATCGAGCGCTGGCTGGCGAGCAGCCCTGCGTACATGGCCGGGCATCGGAAGAAGGCGCGGGAGATTGTCCTGCGCGCCGTCCCGGCGTTTCCGGAGCAGGCGGTCGAGTACGGCGCGTTCAACCGGGCCTTCCACGGCGCGATCACCGGCGAGGCCCTGCTCCTGCTCGTGCCCGACGCCCCGGACGCCGGCAGGTGGCGCCAGTTCAAGGAACAGGTCTGGCGCTACTGGTGGCAGTTCCGCGACAACGACGAGAGCACCGATCACTACAATGCCCTCTGGTTTCGCTACCTCCTGGATTGGGTCGAGATGCGCGGCTGCTCGGAGGAGTTTTGGTCCGATCCTGGAGTCAAGCGGCTTTTCGAGCGGTATCTCTACCAGGTCTTCCCGATGGGCGCCTTCCCGCACTACTCGGATAGCTGCGGGTGGAACGTGTCGTGGGGCCACTGGATCTGGCTGTTCGAGTCGTGCGCCGCCCACTACCGGGACGGCCGCTATAAGTGGGCGGCCCACCGGCTTTACGACTACGGCGTCGGCCGCATCGAGAAGCTGGATAGCTGGTCCTACACGGGCAGCGAGGCCGGGTGGTCCCTGCTGAATGCCTACAGGATCGCCGACGACACGATCGCCGAGCGTCCGCGCGAGTGCGACGTTGCGGTGCTCATGCGCCACAAGGCCGTCGAGCGCAGCGAGGCGGAGCGGGTCGCGACGCGCCAGTTCTTCGACTTGAAGCCGGAAATGGCGCCCGACAAGCTCGTCTTCTACGGCGGCAGCGACCGCGATGCGCTCTCGATGATGGTCGACGTGGTCGGCGACGCGGGCCATAGCCATGCGCGGCGGCCGGCGATCCTCGCCCTGGCCGACCACGGATCGGTGCTGCTGGCCTCACTCGGCTACCTGGAGCGGCTGCCCGAAGAGCACAACATTCCGCTGGTTGCCGATTACGACGGCTACCCTTGCGACAACACGCCGTACCACATCAAAAGCGATAATAACCTGCTCAAGGAAGCGACCGCCGTGGACCTCGGCGCGGCGGGCTACGGGCGGGTCCGCGTCGACAACTATCAAGGCTACCCGGCCGCGCTGGTGCGAGAGATCGTCTTTATCAAGCACGGCGCGGTGGTGGTCAAAGACACACTGAGTCTGGAACTGGACCTCAAGCTCCGTTGGGGGCCGGTCTTCCGCGCCCGCAACGCAGGCCCCGATCACGGCGAGCATTGGATCAACACCTCCACAGGCCCGTGGATGCCGCTCCGCGGCCTGGGTCGAAACGCGCCCGTCTACACGCGTTGGCGCAACAGCCCGCGGGATCTCTTGATCTACTTCCTCCCCGATCCGTGCGGCCGGCTGGAACTCGTGGACGAAAGCCAAAGGGATCCGACGCTGCCGTTGCCGCTCCGCGTGCAGTATACGCTCCGTCAGGATTCGCGGCCCGGCGCGAGTCTGGTCGGTGTCTCGCTCCTGGTGCCTCATGGCCCTGGTAGCGCTGGGCCGCTGGCGCAAGCAGTGCGCGTCCTGCTTGCCGAGCCGGCCCGAACGGTCGTCGAGTTTCCCGATGCGGACGGCGCGCGCAATCTTGTGGTGCTCAATTCCACCGGCCGAGCGTTGGAACTCGACGGGCTGAAGACCGACGCACAAGTGGCTTACGTCCGGCAGGCAGCGGGCAAAGTCGCGGCCGTCTCGCTGTATGGAGGCAAGGAACTCTTCCGGGGAGGCGTGGACCTCGCGCGACAAGCTCCCTTGCCGAAGACAAACGTCATCCCCGGATCTTTCACACCTTCGCCAGGCACTGCTCCAAATACTGCCTCGCCCGATGGATCTCGGCGGTGACCTCGCCAAGCGTGTCGAGAATCGGGATGCCGCGAGGCCAGGGGTGCATGAAGATCTCGGTGAAGCCCTGGAAGTTGATTTTCTTCAGTGCAGCCAGGAGCGGCACGAAGTCGAGCGTGCCGCGGCCGGGCATCTGAAGGAGCTCTTCGGGCTTGGGCAACTTCGTCATGCAGCCGTGCCCGTGCTGCCAGGCATAGAACAAGCTGAGCTTCGGCCCAAGGTCTTCGATGAGCCCGGCGAGGAGCTGGGGGTCTTGCGGCAAATGGTACGGGGCGAGCGCCACACCGAGCGCCGGCGAACGGGCCATCTCGGCGAACCAGCGGAGCGAATCGGGCGAACAGAGCAGGGCGCTGCTGTGGTTCTCGACGGCAATCACAACTCCTTGCTCTTCGGCGGCTGCCGCATGGGGCTTCATCTCCTCGACGAACTTCCGGACCGCCTGCTTTAGCGCGTCCCCTTCCGGCGTCTTTCCGTACTGGCTACCGGTCACGAGCACAGCGCCGCCCAGCTTCCGCAGCACGCGCATCTCGTCCTGGAGCTTGAACGGCCCGAGGTCGAAGCGCGTGATCACGCCCAGCCGGACGCTCTGCTCGCGGAGCATCTCGGCGAACCGATCGTGCCCCAGGTCGTCGATTTGCACGCGCTGGTCGCCGTGGCGAGGCGGCCAGAGGTCGACCGTTTCGGCCCCCGTCTTGCGGACCTCCGGCAGGATCTCCTGGAGCTTGAGCGTGCCGTACATGCACGAGGCGAGGCAATAGCGGAGCCGGAAGGGCCCCTCCGCGGCGAACGCTCGGCCGGCCATGGCAGCGGCCGCGGGGCCGGCGGCCAGGATTCGGCACATCCGTCGGCGCGTGATGCGCATTTCAGGCATGGCGGTGGGCCTCCTTCAACATGCGGACGAACTGTTTGAGCAGGAGCGTGTTGTCGTTCCACGTCCGCGCGGTGACCAGGTTGCCGTCGACGACGACCGGTTGATCGACGTACGTAGCCCCGCCCTGCTTCGCGTCCATGGCGCACTTGGCCACCGTGGTGACCGTGCGGCCGTGGATGCAGCCGGCGGCGGTGAGGATCTCGATGCCGTGGCACAATGCCGCGACCGGTTTGTTGGCCTCGAAGAAGTGGCGGGTCGCGCGCAGCAGATCCTGGTCGTAGCGTAGGTATTCCGGAGCGCGGCCGCCGGAAACGAACAGGCCGGCATACTCGGCGGGATCCACGTCGCGGAATGGGACCGTTGCCCGGATGTGGTAGCCCGGCCGCTCCTGGGTGATGTCCCAGAGGACGTCGGGGTTGGGAGGGATCTCGTGGAGGACCATGTGGTAGAGGCGGGCTTCCGGACCGGCCACGACGACCTCAAAACCGTCTTCCGGGAGGCGGTAGTAGGCATACATCGTGTCGAGCACTTCCGTGGCATCGCCAATCGGCATCAGGATTCGCGGCATGAGAATGTTCCTCAAGAGGTTTGCGGCCATGCGCCAATCGCCAATCGCATCGCGCCGATTTTAGCCCGGGCGGACGCAGGTTCGCAACGACCGCGGGGGGGCACGTCTCAACGTCTGCCCATCGTACCCTGCGCAACAGGTCGAGTGCGTCGCCCACGTCCCCGCCCTCCGTCGGCCCCGCCGCAGCGCAGCGTTCCTCATCCGGGTCGGCATCACCCGAGTCTTCGCTTTCTCCCAAGCTTGTTTCTTTCTTATCTGCGTATTTTCCTGGCCCCTATTTCGAGCCAAGGTCACTGCACTCCGCGAACAGGACAGTCTATGCAACAACCCCATCACAAGAGTGATTGCACTTGGATTGGCAAAACTCCTTTTACCAAAACAACTTCCGTCATGGAAACCCCCGTGCAACACCACCTTGATGCGTTGCGTGGCCGACATCATCAAAGGCGGATCCCGCTCAACGGCAGCGATGGGTGGTTTCGACGTTTCGACCACGAATCCTGAATTCCCTGACACTCCGATGGCTACGTCTGGAAGTGGAAAATCGCCGAGTTGTTCGCCAAATCGATGCCGCCCGGCTACCAAATTGCCCGCAAGCACCCGCGCCATGGTCCGCCTTCCCCCTTCCCCGCACCACCGCTATAATCCGCAGCACGTAACCGGTTACGGTGTCGACAGCTCTGGCACGGAGGGTCCGCTCACGCTCGCTGCACGCGTTGGA
>JABWBD010000320.1 GCA_013360685.1 Pirellulales bacterium | reverse complement strand
GCCGTAGCACGCGCGGTTCCAGCGGTAGACGGTTCCGTTGTGCAGGCGGAGCGCGCGGAGCTGGGGCGCCTTCCGGTTGCCGTGGCGCGCGCGCCCCGTCCCCTTCTGGCGGTACATCTTCTTGGTCGTGCCCGCCACTTCCGAGCGGCCTTTGCTCTTGGCGGTCCCCTGGCGGAGGTTCGACTGGTACATCACGACCACGTCGTGCAGCAACTGCTTGCTGATCCGGGGGGCCAATTCCGCCGGATCAATCTCGTAACTGCCCACCTCGGCGCCGGTTCGATCGTAAACAGGCAAGCTTACCATGGTCTCTCTGCTCATTTCTCCTTAGCCGCCGGAACAGGAAGCTTGTTCGTCGGACGAACGATGACGTAGCCGCCGTTGGGTCCAGGCACCGCGCCGCGGACCAGCAGAAGGTTGTTTTCGGCGTCGATCCGGACGACTTTGAGGTTCCGGATCGTGCAGCGAGTCGCCCCGTATTGACCGGCCATCTTGCGGCCCTTCGGAACGTGGCCCGGGAACTGGCTGCTGCCGATGCTGCCGACGTGGCGATGGACTTTCTTCACGCCGTGCGTGGCCCGCTGGCCGCGAAAGTTGTGCCGCTTCATCGGCCCCGTCGTGCCGCGCCCTTTGCTGGTGCCCACAATGTCCACCGAGGCGACACCTTCGAGCGAGCCGACGCCGATTTGCTGCCCGACTTCCACACCGCTAGCGGGGATGCGGAACTCGCGGACGAGCCGCATTGGTTCGCAATCGGCCTTGGCGACAGCGGCAATCCCGGCGGAAGTGCGGCTCCGCTGGCGTTTGCTGTCAAGATTGGCGACGTGGCCGCGTTCACTGCGGCGGGCAAGACGACGCGGTTTATCTAGAAACCCCAGTTGCACAGCCTCGTACCCGTCGTGCTCCTTGGTCTTCACCTGGAGCACGTGGCAGGGGCCCGCCTGAATCACGGTGACCGGGATGACCATTCCCGCAGAATCGTAGATCTGCGTCATCCCGACCTTGCGGCCGAGTATTCCAAATGCCATCGTACTTGCCTTTGCTCTACGTCGCCCGCGGGAACGTGCGGCTCATGGCCGGGTTTGCCCGCGTAGCCTCCGTCGCATATCGTTGTCCTATACCGAACGCAAGATTTACCAGCCAACCGTGGGGGTTAGTGCCTCGCCGAAGCCTTAATCTTGATGTCAACGCCGGCGGGCAGGCTCAACTTATTGAGCGCCTCGATCGTCTTGGCCGTCGCCTGCATGATGTCGATCAGCCTCTTGTGCGTGCGGATCTCGAACTGCTGGCGGGCTTTCTTGTCTACGTGGGGGCTGGACAGAACGGTATACCGCTCAATCCTGGTGGGAAGTGGAATGGGCCCGTGGACGATGGAACCGGTCCTTTTCGCCGTATCCACGATCTCCGCCGCACTCTGATCCAGCACGGCGTGGTCGTACGCTTCCATTCGAATACGGATAATCTCGTTCGTCTGACCAGACACAAATCGTCTCCCGGGTAACTCCCACTCCAACTTGCCAAAGACGCTTTTCGACCGCCCAAACAGCGGGAAACCACAGATCGTACCGTGTCTGCGGAGCTATGTCAACCGGCCCCGCGGAGAAATCGCTTTCCGCCGGCAAGCACGCTGTGGAGATCTGGTAGAATCGTGCGTGGATGGGCGTGGTTCACGAAAGGGGGGGCTGGCTCCGAGCCAGGCATGGGTAGATACCCGGAAAGACAAGCATCGGCGCGGTGCCTGTCTCCGTTTCTTGAATCGCCCCCGCAGATGTCCATTTCCAACCCGGGCACGGCCGCTGACGGCGATAACCCTCCGGTCCCCTTCGATCCGTTGCCGGCGCGATGCGTGCTTTGACGGGCCGTCATCCCTACACAGGAGCTGTTCCATGAAGCGACGAACCTTCCTGGCAAGTGGTCTGGGCTCGATCGTGGCGGGCGCCGGTGCGGACGGATTGCTCATGGCGTCCGAGTCCGACGGCCGGCCCGCGCCGATTGCCAACTCGGCCGACATTGCTCACCATCCCCGCGACATCAGACTCTGCGTCAAGCCCGTGATGACGAATATCATTCACTCGGCCGTGTGGCAGGGGCCGTGCCGCTGGACTTCGGCCACGCCGGAGGCCGAGCGCGCCGGCGCCGAGCGCCGCTTCGCCCAATGGGCCGAGCAACTCAAGACGAAATCGCTCGGCCGCGCGGAGGACGTGCGCCTGCTCGAGCCGGTCCACGTGACTTTCAGCGAGAAATGGGTGCTGGACCCCGATGCGATGGCCAAACTCGCCGCCGACAACCCCCAGACGGATGTCTTTTTCATCTACCCCGACGGCAGCGCCCGGGCGAGCTATGAGATTGGCAATACCTTCAAGAAGCCGGTCGTGTTCGGCTTCAACAACTGCCGGACGGCCAGCATTGCCGGCTATACGCTGGCCAAAGGGAATGAAGTCTTCGTGGCGGGCCACGATACGGACCTTACGAAAATCCTCTCGCTTCTCCGCGCCAGGAAGGTGTTTCGCCAGACGAAAGTCCTTTATCCGACCAACGGCGTGCCCTCCTTCTCGCCCGACACCGTCTGGGATTTCGACGACCTCCAGAAGCGGCTGGGCGTGGCGGTTACTACGATTCCCTACCGTGAGATGTCCGCTGAAATGGAACGGCTGCTCGGCGATACCGACGAAGGGCGGCGAAGCCAAGAGGCCGCCGCCGAACTGCTCCGCAAGGCCGACCGGGCGTTTCTGGAGGAGCGCTTCGTCACGCGCAGCATGGTCTTCGACCGCTGCATCAGGAACTTGATGGCCCGCCACGGCTGCAATGCCTTTACGATCGATTGCTTCGAGTTCTGTCCGAGCCTGCTGCCGCAGAAATGGCTGGTCGTCCCCTGCCTGCAGCATGCCCTGTTCGGCAACGAGGGGATCGCTTCGTCGTGCGAGGCCGACTTCGGGATTCTCCTGGCAATGCGCCTGCTGATGAGCGTGTCGGACAAGTCGTGTCACCAGGGCAACGCCGACCCGCGGGGCGACGATGCGTTCCGCATCAACCACAGCGCCCCGAGCATGAAGATGAACGGCTTCGATAAGCCCGACCTGCCCTATCAGTTGGGCCGCTTCTGCGAGCAGGGCTGGGGAACCAAGGCGGTGATCGATTTCATGAACAACGAAGAAAAGACGGTTACCGTGGCCCGGGTCGATCCAACCGCCACAAAGCTCCTTGTGCTCAAAGGCACGCTGGTCGGCTCCAGCGGTTGGGGCAAGGATCTGCTGGGCTGTTCGGTGGAAGCAGTGATCCAGCCCCCGCCGGGCCGGGCCGACGAGTTCATGAGAAGGCGCCTGGCTTACGGCAACCATTTGCCGTGGGTTTTCGGCGACTACGCCAAGGAGATGAAGGCCCTCGGCGAAATGGTCGGCCTGAGCGTCGAGGTAATCTCCTAAGGATTTCCTCGAAGTCATGTCATCCTTCGATCCTCTGTCCTTCCGCTCTGCCGCGAGAGCTTTACAATAGGTTCCACGGGGGGCTCCCTCGCGGATCCTCGGCGCTGCCGCCCCTCGACCCGATTCGATCTGCCCAAAGTGAGCCGGATGACGACCTCTCATAGCCAACCCCGCCCGGAGAATCCGCTCATCGTCCAGGGCGATCATACGGTCCTGGTCGAGGTGGACAGCCCCCGCTATGAGGCCGCTCGTGACTCGCTGGCCCGGTTCGCCGAGCTCATCAAGTCGCCCGAGCACGTCCACACCTATCGCATCACGCCCCTGTCGATCTGGAATGCCTGCGCTGCCGGCGTCACAACCGCCGAGATCATCCAGACCCTCCAGGAGTTCTCGAAATACGAGGTCCCGCACCACGTGGCGACGGGCATCCAGGACTACGCTTCCCGCTACGGCCGCCTGCGGCTGGGGCGCGATGGCGAAGGGCTGGTCCTCTCCGCGGCCGACCCGCCGCTGGCCGAAGAAATCAGCCGCAACAAGCACGTGGCCCCCCTACTGGCCGCAAGGTTGTCGCCGACCGACTTTCGCGTCGAGCCGATGGCCCGCGGCCGCATCAAGCAGGCGCTGGTGAAGATCGGCTTCCCTGCGGAAGACCTCGCGGGATATCGCGAGGGCGAACCGCTCCGGATTGGACTCCGCGCAAGAACGGTCTCGGGCTTGCCGTTCTCCCTGCGGCATTATCAGGAGGACGCCGCCCGCATCTTCCATGCCGGCGGCTCGGAGCGCGGCGGCTCGGGAGTGATCGTCCTGCCTTGCGGGGCGGGCAAGACCGTCGTCGGAATGGCCTGCATGGCCGCCGTTGAGTCCTCCACGCTCGTGCTCACCACCAGTGTGACGGCGACCCGCCAATGGGTCGCCGAGCTCTTGGATAAGACCACGCTTCAGGCCGACCAGGTCGGCGAGTACAACGGCTCGACCAAGGACGTGCGGCCGGTAACGGTCGCCACATACAACATCATGACCTGGAGATCGCGAGAGGACGCGGAGTTTCCGCACCTGAAACTCTTTGACGAGCGCAATTGGGGGCTGATCATCTACGACGAGGTCCACCTGCTGCCGGCCCCCGTCTTCCAGGTCACGGCCGGCCTGCAGGCCCGTCGCCGGCTTGGGCTCACCGCCACGCTCGTCCGCGAGGACAACCGGGAAGACGACGTCTTTGCCCTGATCGGCCCGAAGAAGGTCGACGTTCCGTGGAAAGTGCTCGAAGGCGAGGGCTGGATCGCCACCGCTACCTGCACGGAGATCCGCTTGCCGATGCCGACGGATCTGCGGATGCCCTATGCCGTGGCCGATGCCCGGCAGAAGTTCCGCATCGCTTCGGAAAACCCGGACAAGCTGGCCGTCGTGCGCGAGATCCTCAAGCGGCACCCCGGCGAGCCCACGCTGATCATCGGCATGTACGTCGAGCAGATCAAGCAGATGGCCGACGAGCTGGGAGTGCCCGTGCTCACCGGCCTCACGGCCCAGCGCAAACGCGACGCGCTGTACGAGGAGTTCAAGAGCGGGCGTGTCGGAGTGCTGGCGGTCTCGAAAATCGCCAACTTCGCCGTCGATCTGCCCGACGCGGCGGTGGCCATCCAGGTCTCCGGCACATTCGGCTCGCGCCAGGAAGAGGCGCAGCGGTTGGGACGGATCCTGCGGCCCAAGCCGGGCGCCAACCAGGCCCACTTCTACACCATCGTCAGCCGCGACACGGTCGAGCAGGACTTCGCCTTGAAACGCCAGCTCTTCCTTTGCGAACAGGGCTACTCGTACGAAATCCGCGACGTAGGCAACGGCAGCGAGCAAGCATGAACCATTTCGAAATCGACTGGCTGGATTTCCTCCAACGGTTGCCTCTCTGGGAACGCCTCTCTCTGGAAGCCCGCCGCGCCTTTGCCGAACTCGAAACGAACCAGGAGACTCCGACCGCGAGGTTTCACGGCCAAGAGAGCATCCTGCTGGAAGCAGGACTTATCCGCTGCTCCCAGGGCCGGAAACGCGTCAGCTTGGAAAGGGCAGGCCACAGGCTCGCGCGCGGGATCCACGCCATGCTGCGGCGCGACATTCCGGCAGACCCGTCGGGAGACGACTTGGAGGGGTACCTCCACGATCACTTCCGGCACGACGAGTTGCTGGCACTGCTGTCGCACGACGCTTTCCCATCGAGAGCAGAAACCGCTCGCGCCGTGGCGTCGATCGGCTGGGTGCAACGGTTTTTGGCAAGAAAAGCCGAGAGTCCTCGCCCGCGATTCTCTCAGTCGCATCTTCCGTCTTGGCTCAGCACGGCGACACTGCCGCGCGAAAGCGCGGAGCCGTCGGTCGCCTTGCCCGCGGCGCAGGCGATTGTCCGCGAGCTAATGGCCTTGCCGGGACCACTGCCTCTCGCAAAGTTATGCGAGCGGCTTCCCGAAGTCACGCTTTCGGTATTGGCGGACGGCCTGCTCTTGGGCATCCGGGACGCCGTGCTCTTTCCGACCATGCGCCCCGCGGACATGGTCCCGCTGATCGGGCTGTGGCCGGCAATCACCCGGTGGCTGCACCGGCCCAAGGCAAGACCGCCGCAACCGGTCGAAGCGAGAGACAATTTTCACGGTCCGTTCCTCATGGAGGACATGACGACCCTGCTGGTCGCCGCGGCGGCCGCCCCGCTCCGCCTCCGCGTCAACGACGGCGGACTCTATGCCAAATCGCTGCGCGAAATGGCCGACAGCCTGATGCCGTTGCCCGATTGGTTCCACCAGTTCGCCGAGCGCTCCCCTGAATACCGTCTCGAAGACGCTTCGCGATGGCTTCAAGCCCTGGCACTGGCTCGCAGAAAGCGCAGTTATCGCGAGCATCCGCGCCTGGAAGCAACCCCCCGCGGCCAACGATGGCTGGCCCAATCGCCCAAGGATCGGCTCAAGTTCCTCCTGGACTATCTCCGAGACGGCCCCGACGCGCTTCGTCGCCTGGGAGAACACGACGCCCGCGACTTGCATCGCTTCACCCACGATGCCACCGGACTCATCGAATTCCTCCCCGTGCGGATTCCAACCTTTGGGAAGTCACCAGGTGGTGGTCCCGACTTGCGGCCGGCCGTTACTGCGGCCTATGCCGGCCTGCCGGAGGGCGAGTTTGCCCCGCTGGGCGACTTTCTCCGCTGGCACGTGGAGCAAAACAATCCGCTCATCGGCACGGATGGCGGAGAGACCCGCCCGAGAGTCCACTTGGATTGGTCGCATCGCATGACCAACCAGGAGGATCTGGAAGAGTTCTGGCAACAGTGCCTCGCGTCGTTTCTCTTGCACCGGCTCATCCCGTTGGGCGGCGTTGAGTTCGGCATTGCCGGCAATGAGAACCGGTGGTGCATTGCCCTGACCGGTCCCGGACGCTACCTGCTGGGCCTGGCCGGCGACTTCGACTACGGCCACGACCCGGCCGGGCAGAAGCTGGTCGTCGTGCAGCCCAACTTCGACGTCGTCTTCCTCGGGCCCTCGCCGTTGGCGGAAGCGGCGATCGGCCGGTTCGCCGAACGCAGAAGCAGAGGCCACGGCGCGCTGTTTGCCATCACCAAGAAGTCGATCCTTGCTGCGGCCGGAAGCGGGCTGACGGCCGAGCAGGCCCTCGAAACGCTCCGCAGCGCCTCCGACAAGCCGATTCCCGCCAACGTCGAGCGCGAGATTACCGGCTGGTTCGATCAGTGCCGCCGGATCACCATTCGCACGGCGACTCTGATCACGTGTCCCGATGCCGAGACGGCGGCGCGGGTCGTCGCGGCCGGCGGCAACCAGGCCGTCGCGTTGACCGACACGGTGGTCGAACTGGCCGATGCCCAAGCCAAGACCGCGCTGTCGCGCAAACTCCGCGAGGTGGGCGTCTTCCTGGACGAGCCGGCCCCGGGCGGCCGCCCCCCGCGCACCGTCGGAAGACGCCGCACACGCCGTTGACGGCGACCGGCAGAAGCAAGAACACCCGTAGGACGTCTTTCCGGGCCGTCTCGACGGCCCGGGAAGGCCGTCCTACGGGTAGGTTATTACCTGCCGGTCGCCTGGCGGCTCCGCGGGCCCCTGCGTTCCCTCCGGAGGAGGAGGCTTGTTTTCAAACAGGTCCACTGAGTTGCCTTCCGCGCGGTCCTTTGGTAGGTTGAAAGTCGAGTTTGCCGGAGATCAAGGATGGACCACTCTCCTCTTCATTCATTGCTCCGGCCTGAAACCGGGAGTTGCGCCTTTCCAACGGCGCCGGACTTCTGATGGGGGCATGATGCAATGGAAGGCAATGCGAGACGGTCGCCCAGCGTCCGGGCCGGGCGGCGGCGATCCGAGTCGCTCCTGCGCGAGAGCGAGCATCGTTTTCGGGTAAGCTTCGAACAAGCAGCCGTCGGCATGGCGCACGTCGACTTGGACGGGCGATGGCTGCGGGTGAACGAGCGGCTCTGCGAGATCGTCGGCTATCGCCGGGAACAGTTGCTGTCCAGGACCTTCCAGGAGATCACCTGGCCGGAAGACCTGGACGAGGACCTGGCAAACGTGCGGCGGCTCCTGGCCGGCGAGATCCCGCACTATACGATCGAGAAGAGGTATATCCGCTCCGACGCCTCGTTGATATGGGTCAGCCTGACCGTCGCGCTGTATCGCGACGAGGCCGGACAGCCCGGTTATTTCCATGTCGTTGTGCAAGACATCAGCGGCCGGAAGCAAACGGAGGAGGCCCTGCGCCAGAACGAGGAGCGGCTCCGTCTGGCGCTGGAGGCGGGACGGATGGGCACCTGGGATTGGAGGATCAGCAGCAGAGATCTCGAATGGTCGGACGGCCACTATACGCTGCTGGGGTATTCCGTCGGCGAGTTGGCGCCGGCGTATGAGGCGTTCCGCCGCCGCGTCCACCCGGAGGACCGCGAGCGGCAAGAGCGAACGCTCCAGCAGTCGATCGAGCACCGCAAAGAGTATGCCTGCGAGTTTCGCGTCGTCTGGCCCGACGGTTCGGTGCACTGGATCGAAGCGCGCGGCCGCTGCGTCTACGATGGCCGGGGCGCCGCCGCGCGGATGTACGGCGTCCTGGTCGACATCGACCAGAAGCGGCGGACCGAAGCGGAATTGCGGGCGCTGAACGAAACCCTGGAACAGCGCGTCGCGGACCGAACGGCCGAAGCGGAACAGCGCGCGGAACAGCTAAGATCGCTCGCCTCCGAGTTGGCGGAGGCAGAGCAGCGCGAACGGCGTCGACTGGCACAATTGCTCCACGACGGGCTGCAGCAATTGCTCGTGGCAACCAAGATGAAAATCGCCTGGCTTCGCCGCGACCCGAATCCAAGAATCGCCCAGGCCGCGGACCGCGCCAACGAGCTCTTGGACGAATCGATCAACCAGTCGCGCTCCCTGACCGCCGAGCTAAGCCCGCCGGTCTTGTACGACGCGGGTCTGGCCGGCGGGCTGAAGTGGCTCGCGCGCCACATGCACGACAAGCATTTTCTCTCCGTCGACGTCCGGATCGGCGACGGCGCCGAACCGGCAGACGAGGGCACCAAGGTCTTTCTCTTCCAGACCGCGCGGGAACTTCTTTTCAATGTCGTCAAACATGCCGAAACCCCTTCCGCGCGCGTCGAACTCACACGCCGCGGAAAGGACCGGCTGCAACTGGCGGTCTCCGATTCCGGGCAGGGTTTCGATCCGGCGGCCGCCAACGTTCGAGCCACTTCCGGGGGCTTCGGCCTGTTCAGCATCCGGGAACGCCTGGAATTGATCGAAGGCAGTTTTCGAGTCGCCTCATCGCCGGGCGGAGGGACGCGGGTCGTGATCGAAGTTCCTCACGATCCGAAGCCGCCGGCCGTCTTGCCCGCCGCTGCCGCCACGGAAAACGCCCAACGGGCCCGCGCAGGCGCTCGGACCCGCCGCAAGTCCTATCGGAAGATCCGCGTCGTGCTGGCCGACGATCACGCAATCGTCCGCCAGGGACTGGCAGGGCTGCTGCGGGAACATCCCCAGATCGACGTGGTCGGAGAGGCTTCCGACGGGCGCGCGGCCGTCGACGTCGCCAGGCAGACGCAGCCCGACGTCGTGCTGATGGACGTCAACATGCCCGGCATGAATGGAATTGAAGCCACCCGCCAGATCCGCAAATCCTTGCCCGGCGTCCAAGTCATCGGTTTGTCGATGCACGAAGAGGCGGAACTCGCCCGCGCGATGCAGGCCGCCGGCGCCGTGCGCTATCTGTGCAAGGACACGGCCTGCGACGACCTGATCACCACGATCCTCTCCCAGCATGCCGTCGCGGCACGACCAAGAGGCTGCTAAGAGGCCCGAGCAAGACCGCTCGGCGCGGGTCTCTGCCGACCGCTCGGCGCGGGTCTCTGACCCCGCCGAAACCGCCGACCGAAGGTCTCCTCGGCCGGTGTCCGGGCCTCTAAGGCGACTCGCCGGG
>JABWBD010000017.1 GCA_013360685.1 Pirellulales bacterium | reverse complement strand
TTGGCGAACATTGGATCTCTCGTCGCCTGCTCTGGAGTCAGGGGACAGGAGCGGACGTTGCGGGCGCCGCCGTCATTGGAGATCGTGCCCGCGAACCTCTCCTCCGGATCGACCACCAGCATTATGCTGTGCGAGATCGAGCGTTTGCAGAAGTTGGAATCGTAGGGGGTGCCGTAGAAATGGTACTGGCCAAGGTCGACTGCTTGCAGGCCGCGGTAATAGATCTGAAAGCTACCCGCATCGGCATGCTGGTGGTTGCCGAAGTGATAGCCGCCGCCTTTCATCTCGACGACGACGTCCGGGGCGCCCGGATCGAGATTCCATCCGGTCCGGGCGACCATCGACCCGAGGACCGGACCGAAGTCGAGGGTCATCGGCAGCGAGGCGAGGCTCCTCTCCGCCGGCAGATCCGGGTCGTTCAGTAGAAGGATCGGGATCGGGTCGCCCGCCATGCCGTCCTGGCGGAGGAAATCGCCCTTGACGATCGGGTCGCCGGTATAGGCATAGCTGAGCAGCGGGGTGAGGCCGAGGTTCACTTGCCGGCCATCGGAAAAACCGTCGCCATCGCGGAGCATCTGACCGTCGGGCAAACGCATGTACAACCAGAACTTGTAGACTCCGCCGATGTTGTCGTCGAAGACCGGTTGGCCGGTCATGCGGCGGAAGAGCCAGGCGGCGTGCAAGTCCCAATTGAACCGATAGGGGCCGTAACTGACTCCCTGGTTGTGACGGGGCGACTGGTATTCGAACTTCCGCATCGGCGCTAGCTCCTCGAGGAGCCGGTAGGCACAGTAGCGGTAGGGGACGGGATCCTCGTCGTAAACGGCGATGGCCATCGAGAGCAGGTCGCGGGCCACTTGCGCTTCGTTGCCATGGCCGTTGACGACCATCTGCAGGAAGGGCGGCCAGCCGATTTCCATGTCGTCCGCCAGGCGCAGGAGGTTCTTGCGGATGCTGTCCCGGTCCTCGGGCATCAAGAGGTCGTAGCACCAGTCGTAGACCAGCGAGCCCGAGTAGATGGCGCTGCCGATCTCGCGGGTAATGTCGAGAAGGTTGTCAAACTCGACCGCCGCCAGATAATCGCGGACAAGCGCCACCGCTTCAAGTCCGCGCGCCCTGTCGCCCTGCATCAGATAAGTAAATGCCTTGACGACGGCTGCGCGTTCCAGGGCGGCATTGTGGCGGATCTCAGTATCAGGGGCGGCCGTGAACGTAAAGGGCCTGGCAGCCTGCTCCTGGACCCGTGCCCAGAGCGGCGCGTTCTCGCCCTGAGTAAGATTGGCGCGGACCAGCGGCAGCGACTGCTCGTTGACCCAGATTCGCGGCCGGGACTTGGGCGGCACGATGGAGGGCCGGTATTCGGCTGCTGCCGCGGGCACTTTCGGCGGCGAGTAGGGGGAGATCCGCAGGTAATCGAGCCGGACCCCTTC
This sequence comes from Pirellulales bacterium, assembly GCA_013360685.1. Classification (GTDB taxonomy): domain Bacteria; phylum Planctomycetota; class Planctomycetia; order Pirellulales; family Thermoguttaceae; genus JABWBD01. The sequence continues at coordinate 38,287 of JABWBD010000017.1, read as the reverse complement.
CGGCAGCCAAACCCGGATCTCCTGCTCTCGGCCGCTGAGATCGAACTTGCCGGTGGCCTGGGTGCAGCTTCCGGGTTGACTCCACGGCACAAACACGACGCGCGAAACCGGGCGGCTGCCGTCGATCGAAATCATCAGGCGCAGCGAAGCGGTTTTCGCCGCGGCCTGACGCATGACCTCGGCGCCCTTGGCATCGGCCGCGGCATGGGTGTGGATCCAGTAACGCCCGGCCCGCGAAGCCGTCGCTTTGAAAACCAAGTCCGGCGAAGTCTGGGGCGAACCGACGTTGCTGGTCACGTCCTTCTTCAGGGACACGCCGCGTTCGCTCGGGAACGTATCCTGTTGGACGACTTCCATCCGGCTTGAGTCGAGCTGGGCGGCCTCGGCCTCGAGCGTGACGGGACCGGCGGGCGACGGGGCCGGCAAACTGGCAACCGCAGCCTCCTGCACCCACGCGATCCGTGTCGTTGAAAGGACCAGTAGAATCGTCCCAGCCATGGATTTCCCGGTTGGCATCACGGTCACTCTCCTTTCGTCCGTTGTCACGACGCGCCATGATTCCGCGATCTCTTGCGCGGCCGCAAGTCAAAGGCCCTCGCCACATACCTTACCCGGCAAATGACCGGCACACAACAGATGCGATTCATAGACAATCTCCGCCCAAAAATTTGCCGGCTGCCTCGCGGTGACCCGTCATTCTTCTCATTCTTCAAGTTTTGGATGAGCCCATACGGCCGGAAAAACCGATACAACCGGTAGCGCCCTTTGTGGAGCGTTTCGGGGCAGCCGAGTGGGATCAACTCACCAGGATCCCTAACTTCTCTTCTCAAAGCCTGCCCCAGAGGCTGCAGACTCATCGTCGATCCAGCGTCTTGCTCTCGGTCACTGTTCGGCCGCAACGATATCAGCCAGCCCCACCATCGCGAGACATGCCATGACATGGAAGTCGTTCTTCCGACGCCCGAAGCGGAACCCTTATCAACAAAAATTGGCGATGGAATCACTTGAGGAGCGATGCCTGTTGTCGTTGCCTGATACGACCCCGCCCACGGTCACGGGAATCGGGCCGGACTTGAACGCCGAGTCCTATTTGCCCTGCGCCGGGGCAACGACCATAGGCGTAACCTTCAGCGAGCCGGTAACCGGGGCGGAAAACGCCAGCTCTTATCGCCTTGTCAAGGCGGGCGCGGATGAGTTGCTGGGCACGGACGACGACGTGTCCGTCCCGGTCTCCCCGCAGTACAATTCAGCAACCAACACCGTCACTCTCAGCGTGCCTCCGCTGGCCGAGGACGTTTACCGCCTGACGGTTCGTGACAAGATCGCCGACCTCCCGGCTCACTTCGGGCCTGCCGCATCCTACAGAAGTGGCGGGAACGACCCGACCGATGTGGCCACCGGCGATTTTAATCGAGACGGGCGTCTGGACCTTGCTGTGGTGGACCGAGATAAGAACCTCGTCGGCATCCTGCTCGGCAGCGGATCGGGGGCGTTTTCGGCACCGACCACCTTCGCCGCCGGAGGGGTGCGGCCGAATTCTCTGATTGCCGGAGACTTCAGCGGCGACGGCATTCTGGACTTGGCTACCGTCAATCTCTCCACAAATGACGTAAGCGTGCTGCTGGGCAACGGCTCCGGCGGCTTCGCAGCGGCAACGACCTATGCGTGTGGCGGTTCCACCCCCATCTCTCTGGCGGCCGCCGACTTCAACGGCGACGGGCGGCTCGACATCGCCATCGCTCACTCGGGCGGCGTGGGCGTGCTCTTGGGTGCAGAAAGCGGCGGACTGGCTCCGGTGACGACGTTCGCGACCGGCGGCAGCAGTCCCTATCACGTTGCTGCGGCGGACTTCAACCGTGACGGACGGGTCGACCTCGCAGCCGCCAACCGCAGTAGTAACAACATCGGCATTCTACTGGGCAACGGGGCGGGTGGGTTTGAAACGGCCACGGCTTACGCGGCAGGATTGACCAGCCCTTACCGGATCGCAACCGGCGATATCAACGAGGATGGCCTGGTCGACCTGGCCGTGACAGGAAGCAACCAGGTGGCGGTGCTCCTGGGCAACGGCGCCGGCGGTCTTGGCACGGCTACTGCCTACTCCAGCGGCGGGACGTCCGCATACGATTTGGCCTGTGCCGACTTCAATCTGGATGGGCATTTGGATTTGGCGGTAACCAACATCCAAAGCGCCAACGTTGCGGTGCTTGCGGGCCGTGGTACCGGTGAATTCGGCTCGCCGGCATCTTTCGCACTGGGCGGCTGGACGGTGATGGGATTGGCCACGGGTGACTTCAATGGTGACGGCCAATTGGACCTGGCGGCGACGAACGGCGGAAACGTGGCCGTGAGCGTGCTTCTGGCTGCAGGAGCGCTCGGGCGTCAGAACGCATTGGATGGCGACGGAGACGGCACGCCCGGCGGGGATTACTACCGAGACTTCGTAGCCGTCGGCCGCGGCGGCAGCTTGACGACATTGAGCACCAGTCTCTACAGCCCAGGCTGGAGCGCCACCGGCGACTTCAACTCCGACGGCAGGATGGACCTCGCGGTCGCCGATGTTTCCTCGTGGAGCAAGGTGGCGGTTTTCTTAGGCAATAGCTCCGGCGGCTTCCAGTCGCCAACGACGATGCCCAGCGGCGGTAGCATGCCGACTTCTCTAGTCGCTGAGGACTTCAATGGCGACGGCCACCTTGACCTGGCGGTGCTCCACAGTATAAGCGGCAATGCCCTCACCATACGGCTGGGCAACGGTGCCGGCGGCTTCGGCGACCTGACCGCCTTTGGATACGCAGGCTACTCCCTGGTTGCGGCGGACTTCAATGAAGATGGCCGGATCGATCTGGCGTGTGTCAACTCCCATCCGCACAACGTCTATGTAATGTTGGGTAACGGACTGGGAGGTTTCGGCGCCGCTTCTCCTTTCTACAGCGGTGGCGGCACACCTCATGAACTTGCCGTGGGGGATTTCAATCTCGACGGCCACCAAGACCTGGCCGTGCTCAACTTTTACGGCAACAACGCAGGCGTGTTGCTGGGCAACGGCGCCGGCGGCTTTGGCCCCGTGACCACCGTGGCGGTGGGCGCCAACCCGTTGTCGATCGCAACGGCCGACTTCGACGGTGATGGGGATCTCGATCTCGCCGTCACACACTCCCAAACCCAGGTGGCGGTTCTGACCGGCAATGGCACCGGCGGCTTCAGCGTCGCCAAGAATCTACCCAGTGGCGGTTCGTCGTCCTGGCAGGCGTCCGTCCGGGCCGCTGATCTCAACGCCGACGGCAAGATCGACCTCGCGGTGACGAACCGGAACAGCAGCCAGGTTGCGATCCTCGTTGGCGATGGCGCCGGCGGATTCGCGGCCCCCACGTTCCTTTCCGCCGGAGGGCCTCCCCAATCTCTGCACGTTGCCGATATCAACGGCGACAGTCAGCTCGACGTGGTGGCAGCGAACAGCAATGGCCTTGTGGGCATTCTGTCGGGACCGTTCCTGGTCTCGCCCGTTGCGCTCACCTCGACCGGCGGACAACGTTTCCTCGTACAGATTGGCGGGCCCGGAACCGGCCAACTGATCGATGATGCGGGCAACCTTTTCGAAGGGGTTGGCCGGCTCCAGGTCGGCGGCTCGGAATACTCTCCGGGCCTTCGCGCGCAGAACTCCACGGACGGCGGGCGAACGGTGATCACGCCCAGTCAGACCCTTGGCGGCCTTACCGTCTTTCGGGAAGTCACCGTGCCGGATCAAGGCAGCCAGGACTTTGCCCGCACGGTCGATGTACTCTTCAATCCGACCGACTCTCCGCTCACGACCACCGTCCGTATCGTGGGCAACATGGGATCCGACGCGGCCACCATCGTGTGGAATACGTCCGACGGTGATACGGAAATCGAAACCACCGACCAGTGGATCGGCACCGACGACGCCGACGGCACGGGAACGCCCGCGGTTGTGCACTACATCCACGGAGTGCGGGGCCTGGCACCGGCAAGCGTTCTTCGCAGCGGCGACAATATCGAATGGACGTACAACGTCACCGTGCCGGCGGGGCAGACGGTCCGTCTGGCACATTACCGGATTGTGGGTGTGACCCGCGCCGAAGCCCAGGCGGCAGCGAATGTCTTGGTTACCGCCAATGGCTTCGGAGGCCAGGCCGCGGCCTATCTCAGCGAGTCCGAATTGACAGCCCTCGACAACTTCCAATTCAACCAGGCCCCCACTGGCATGGGACTCTCCAACGCGAGCGTGGCCGAAAACCAGGAGCCGGGAGTCTCCGTGGGCTCCCTCTCCGCCACGGATCCTGACTTGCCGGCCGACACGCATACCTACCGCCTCGTGCCCGGCGTTGGCGACACGGACAACGCGGCGTTCACGCTCGACCCGACCGGCGTTCTCCGCACGGCAGATCGTTTCGATTATGAAACGAAGCCAATGTACTCGATCCGCGTGCGCGCGACCGATCGCGGAGGACTGTGGTGCGAAAGCACGTTTGCGATAACCGTTACCGACGCCAACGATCCGCCAACCATGAGCGCGATCGCAGACCAGACGACCGGTGAAGATACTCCCAAGGGGCCAATCTCGTTCTCCGTCGGCGATGTGGAGACCGCGGCGGCCTCTTTGGTCGTGACGGCCACTTCGAGTAACGAGGCGCTGCTTTCCAATGCCAATCTGGTCCTGGGTGGCAGCGGCGCCAACCGAACCATCCTCCTCACCCCGGCGGCCAACCAGTCAGGCACCGCCGACGTAACCGTAAGCGTCTCCGACGGGACGGCGGCGACCAGCAAGACGTTCTTACTGACGGTCACCGCGGAGAACGATCTACCCACTATTGGCGCAATCGCAGACCAGACGACCGGTGAGGACGTGCCCAAGGGGCCAATCTCGTTCTCTGTCGGCGATGTGGAGACGGCGACGGCCTCTTTGAATGTGACGGCCACTTCGAATAACCAGGCACTGCTTCCCAATGCCAATCTGGTCCTCGGCGGCAGCGGCGCCAACCGGACGATCCTCCTCACCCCGGCGGCCAACCAGTCAGGCACGGCAACCGTCACGGTGACAGTCTCGGACGGGACGGCGGCGACCAGCAGGACATTCTTGCTGACGGTCACCGCGGAGAACGATCTGCCCACTATTGGCGCAATCGCGGACCAGACGACCGGTGAGGACGTGCCCAAGGGGCCAATCTCGTTCTCCGTCAGCGATGTGGAGACGGCGGCGGCCTCTTTGGTCGTGACGGCCACTTCGAGTAACCAGACGCTGCTTCCCAACGCCAATCTGGTCCTGGGCGGCAGCGGCGCCAACCGGACGATTCTCCTCACCCCGGCGGCCAACCAGTCAGGCAACGCTACCGTCACCGTGACGGTCTCCGACGGGACGGCGGCGACCAGCAACGCCTTCTTGCTGACGGTCACTGCAGAGAACGATCTGCCCACCATCAGCGCGATCGCCGACCAGACGACCGGCGAGGACATGCCCAAGGGGCCGATCTCGTTCTCCGTCGGCGATGTGGAGACGGCGGCGGCCTCTTTGGTCGTGACGGCCACTTCGAGTAACCAGGCGTTGCTTCCCAATGCCAATCTGGTCCTGGGCGGCAGCGAAGCCAACCGGACCATCCTCCTCACCCCGTCTGCCAACCAGTTCGGCACAGCAACCGTTACGGTGACGGTCTCGGACGGGACGGCGGTGACCAGCAAGACCTTCGTGCTGTCGGTCACCGCGGAGAACGATCTGCCCACCATCAGCGCGATCGGAGACCAGACGACCGGCGAGGACACGCCCACCGGGCCGATCTCGTTCTCCGTCGGCGACGTGGAAACACCCGCTGCCTCGCTCGTCGTGACGGCCGCTTCGAACAATCAGGCACTCCTGCCCGATGCCAATCTGGCCCTCGGGGGCAGTGGCGCCAACCGGACCATCCTTCTCACCCCGGCGGCCAATCGGGCCGGCACCGCCACCGTCACCGTGACTGTGTTCGATGGCGAGGGGACCGTCAGCAGCGCGTTTGTCCTGAACGTCGCTGCACAAGACGACCCGCCGATCGTGCTTGCGCCGGTAGATTTCGTTCCGATCCCAGAGCAAGATCTGTCGGCCGGCGACGTTTGGTATCAGTTTCCGGCAAGCCGTAACGGATGGCTGATTGTCGAGGCGCTCCGCGAGGACGTCGAACTTACGCTCTTCGACCAGTCGCTGGCAACTTTGCAGAGATCTTCCGCGACCGAGGGCAAACAGCGACTCCAGAGGCTCGTCCAGAGCGGCGAGAACTATTTTGTCCGGCTCCACGGTACCAGCGGGATCGTGGACCTGCGGTTTGCCAACCTTGTCGAGCACGAAGGGACAACCGTCACCGTCTATGGCACATCCCGGAGCGATTCGTTCCGCTTCGACGCGACCTCGGGCTACAAAATCACCATCAACGGCGTAGATCATTACTTCTCGGCAAACGAGGCGACCACCTTCGCCTTGGACGGCCTCGATGGCAGCGACGACCTTCAATTCATCGGCACGAGCGGCCCAGACAGCGCCACGATCTACCCCACTTCTGGAAAGTTCTCCGGCGAGAGCTATTCGCTGGCAGCGATAAACATCGAATCGGCCGACTACGACGGCGCGGGCGGCCAGGATACCGTCACCGTATTGGGCAGCCCGGACGTGAATACCTACACGGCTCATCCGGGACTAGGCCAGATGACCGGAGACGGTGTGTCCATTCTTGCCAGGGCCGAAACGATCTACGCGCGCGGCGGAGGCGGGGCCGACTTGGCTACGATCTGGGACTCGCCGGGGGACGACCTCTTCGAATTCTTCTCGATCTGGGCACGCGTGAGTGGGGAAGGATATCTCCACAACGTGCACGGATTCACGACGATCGTCGGCAAGGCCGCGCTGGGCGTCAACGGGACTGACGAGGTAATCTTCCGCGGCTCGCCGCAGGGCGACTGGTTGAAGTCCACGACCACCACCACCCGCATGCTTACACTCGGTGCCTGGCGGAACGCCGAAGGCTTTGACACGATCACCGCCTACGCGCGCGGCGGAAAGGACAAACCGGACACGCTCCTGGTGCAGGACACGCCGGGCGCTGACACGCTCAAGCTCAGGCCGCTGGAGACGACGCTCATCACTCCGGCCTACAAGCTCACGGGCTACGGGTTCGGGAGCGTCGAGGCGACACGCGTCAACGTCAACATGGCCGAGGATACGGTAACGTTGGAGGGCTCGCCCGGCGACGATACTCTCGTCGGGAACCCGACTGCGGTCCAGATCACGAGCTCCAATCCGGCCTACTCGAACAAGGCGACAGGTTTCCCGTCGGTAATGGCCTACAGCACCGGCGCGGGCGTGGACAAGGCGTTCTTCTCGGACTCAAGCGGAGCCAGCGACACGGGGGGCCGGGACGACACGTTTACGGCCGGAAGCGTAACTGCCGAGCTGACAGGTCCGGGCTATCGGCTCTGGGCCCGGCTCTTCGACGAAGTGCACGCCGAGGCGAGACTGGGCCGCGACATCGCGAATCTCACCGGCACGGCTGGGACCGAAGAGCTGGCCGGCACGGCCGCCGAAGTGAGTCTTTCTGGACTTAACGCCAAGGGGACCTTCGCCAATTCCGCCGAAGGGTTCGACGAGATTAACGCCTTCGGCGGCGCCGGCCAGGACAAGGCGGTCGTTACGGATGCCGCGGTGGACCTGGTCACTTACGGCGCGCCGGTCAACGTACCCCTGAAGGAATCGGCCCAGTTCCTCTGGCTGAACCAGTTTGAGAAGATTGAACTCCGCAAGAGCGGCACAAGCGAAAGGACGGACATTGACAACATCGACGCGGTTCTTGCCGGGTGGGAGTAGCCCGGGCGCGGCGTTTCACGATGGCCCAGCCCGCATCACTCCCGGCTTCCCGCAGGCAACTCCGGCATGATCGGACGCATTTCGTATCCAGCGCGAATCCACGGCCGGCATACCACTGCTTGAGCAGCGTTATTTCTTCGGTGCTTCTCTCGTTGCCCTCCTGCGATCTTTCCGCTGCTGCTGCTTGTCGCCCTCGGCCCTCTTGCGCGGCTTGGATTCTCCGGCCCTGGGGTCGAGCTTGTCGAGCACGTCCTGCAACTGGCGGCGCGCGGCTTTGGCCTCGGAACTCTGCGCGTCCGCGGGAACCGGCTTCTCGACAAACGGCGCGTCGCGCATGTCGGACAATTCGCCGCTCTCGGTCAGTTTCCAGCCGTCGCTGCGGGCATACCACTTCGCTCCGAGCTGCACGTAAACCCACTCGCGCGGCGTGCCTTTCTCGCCGCGCAACTGCAGGGCGAAACTGCGGCTGTCGAACGTCAGCCCGTCCGGCATTTTCGCACCGGCCAGTTCGGCAAACGTCGCGTAGAAATCGCTGAAGTCCACCAGGTCCTCCAGCACGCGGCCGGCCGGCGTCACGCCTTTCCAGTTGGCGATCAGCGGCACGCGGCTGCCGCCTTCGTTGACCTGGCTCTTGTGACCGTCCACGGGACGGCCGTTGATCGTGCCCACGGGGACGCTGCCGTTGTCGCCGGTGAAGACGATGAGTGTCTTTTCGCGCAGCTTCATCTCGTCGAGGGCGGCCACGAGTTTGCCGACGGTCTTGTCGAGGTAAGCGATATTGTCCGCGTACAGCGGACTGTCGCCCTTGCCTTGGCCCTTGGCTTTCCGGTCGCCGGCCTGCTGGCTGTCGGGTGTGGGCAGGATCGGTCCGTGAACCAAGGGCGTCGGGTAGTAGATGAAGAACGGCACGTCGCGGTGCCGTCGGATGAAATCCACAACGAACTCATGGAACAAGTCGGGGCCGTAGCTGGCATCGGTGACAGGCACGGCCTGGCCGTTCTTATTCAGCGCGGGCTTCCAGTAGCGTTCGCCCTGGGACTTGTCCCAGCGCAGGAATTCGTCGAAGCCCCAGGCGCGGCCTTCCCCGGCCGTGTCGAGATAGGAGAGTTGGCTCCATTTGCCCGCCAGCGCCGTCGCGTAGCCCGCCTGCTTGAGCGTCTTGGCGATGGAGACTTCCTTGTCGGGCCTGGCGGCCGCACCGCAGCCGTTGTCGAGCACACCGGTGCGGAAGGCGTAGCGGCCGAACATGCACAGGGCCCGCGAGGGGGCGCAGAGCGGTGCGGAGAAGCAGCGATCAAACCGCACGCCGCCGGCCGCCAGCGCATCGAGGTTCGGCGTCTTGTAAGCGCCGCCGTAGCAGCCGACGCCGGGAATGCCGTAGTCGTCGGCAAGAATGAAGATGATGTTGGGCCTGCCTTGCGGCTTGTCCGTCTCGGCGGCGCGCGGGGCGGCCGCCGGAGACAGGAACAGGGCGACGGCAATCAAACCGAGTCTCGTCTTCGTCATGGGGTATTTTCCTTACCACGTGGACGGCCGGCTGTGCGGCAGTTAGCATCCGACCGGTCGACGTCCCGCATTGTAACGACAAGGAACAAGGCGTGGTACTGCGGGAAGATCGCAACTCGGTGGCCCGGCGCATTTCGTCGTGCTCGCCGAATGGCCACCACCCAGAGGGAATCGCGAATGTCGCCAGTCCTCGGGCGGACCCTCTGGTTCGCCGGCGACGAACGGGTTACCGTGATGATTGCTGGCCGTTGGATCGCCGGGTGGGCGAGCGGCAACGCATCTCCCACGACGCGACTTCAGCGCGAGCCCGTATTGCGATATCCCGATCAGCCTATTTTGGAGACCGGGAGTTGAAATCCCATTTCAACGGCGTGTCTCCGGTGAGCGTTGCCCGGATCCAGAGCGTCTTGCCGTCCCAGGAGTACTCCCGAGCGCCGAGGCGACGGCCCGCCAGTTCGATGCCGGCAAGGTCTCCCGGTACGCCGGAAAGCTCGAACACCGGGTCCACGCACACCGTGGCAGGGCTGATCCGCAGATTCACAACCGGGCTGTCCACGGTCATCCGGATGGCCCGCCGTTCGAACGCATGGGACTCGGTATCGAGGCGAGCCCCGCGAACTTCCATGGACGGGGGAGCGGAGAAGCTACGAGCCACCTGGAGAATGCTCGCATCGTCGGCATCGGTCAGGCCGATCAGCCAAACCCACGTTCGCACCGCCATCACCCGGGAACGCCCCAAGGTATCGAGCATGGCAGCGGCAGTGGTCCGCAACGTCGCCGGCTGATGAAAATAACCCCAGGTGAGGATGCTGTTGTGGCCGGGCGTGAGCGAAAGCCGATCGTTGATCGCGCCGCCGGTGGTGTTGCCGCGTGCCAGCGGCCAATGACTGCCCCAATAGACCGGCGTCACAAGCTGGCCGTTATCGAAAAAGGGCCGGTAGACCATCTCGGGCAGTTTTCGATCGAACGGGCTGAAATAGACTGCCGTCGCCGGATCGTTTTTGTGCAGTCGGATCCGGTAGACCGCCGGCATGTCGCGGGACTTGACGGCCAGCGTCCGGTTCCGCCCGGTATCAACGGCGCCGAGATAGGGGAACGCAAGTTCGTGTTTCTGGCCATCCAGGAAGAGAATGTCGACGAGATTGGGTGGCAGAACGCTCAAAGGATAAGCCGACTGAGGCGTCAAGACGATCAACTCGCTTAGCTCGTAGTTGTCCTCCGGATGGCATTGAAGCGTGAGCGTCCGGATGCCGAAGCCGTCGGGGTAAAAGTAGAAATCCTCGACCGCCGAATCGCCCCATACTCTGTATTGCAGGTCGCACGATTGATAGCTCCAGCGGACATGGACGCGAGCGGGCGTGGACTCGACGATCCGCACCCGGCTGTACCGGAGTTCCTTGTCCATCAGCGGTTCCACCGCATCGCAGGCATCGGCAGGCGGGTTCTTTTCGGCCCATTCGTAGCAGAAGCCCGTGTTGTACCGGCCGGCCCAGAAAGGGATGTAGCTGGAGCCCCGCCAGAAGACGAAACGCGTGCCATTGGGCAACGCCACCACCACGTCCTGAAGATTCGACTCCCAGGCGTCCGCATAGCTCAGAGCGGAGTACGTGCCGTCGCTGCCGCGCACGGAAATGGGAGCATCATAACGGAGCTTCGTTTCCACCGCTCCGAATTCGGGCCAGGCGGGCGGGTTACGGACCAGCATCGTCGGGATCGTCTTGTGCCACAGCTCCTTGCCGGCTGCCGAAGCGATGCTTATGTGAAGCAAGTCGCGATCGACCTTTGCTGGAGCGGCCGGCAGTGGCAGGCGATGCTGCGCGCGGCAGTCTCTAACCATCCGGACGCCGGCCGTTGTCTTTGCCGCCGGCGCGGATTCAAACCAGGCACTGACAACGACATCGGCGATTTCGTCAGACCGGTTCACAGCCGCCACATCCACAGTCCCATTCTGGTCGCCGCCCAACAAGAGCCAGTCGTAGGGCACGAAGACCGTTCCCAGATCGATCGGGTTCACGATGCGATCCGGCCTCGCGATCGCCTCCGCTTCGAGTTGCGGCACCTCGACGGATTGCCGGGCCAGTTCCACGATAGCGCCTTGGGGTGTCGTGGCCAGCAGTGCCAGTTCCGCCGGCCATGTATCGAACGAGGCGTGGCACTGGCAGGGCGATGCGCCGACCAGGGCCAGTTGCGTGCGGGCAAGTTCCTTTCCCTGGCGGTAACCGACCAGTACGTACTCTCGTGGCGATGAGGCATCGGCGACAACTTCCACCGTCACCGCCAGCGGACGGCCAACTCGATCCAGTCCGAAGGGCGGCTGCCACGGATGCCCCGGATCCACGTGGATTCGGCAAACCGGTTTCTCCCCGGCAGCCACGGCCGTTGCAGCCGGAGGAACTCCCAGGGCGATGGGGAGTGCCGATGGCAGGAGAAGCAGGCAGACAACGGTTTTCCCGAGGAATGGATTCGGTGCGGTTCGCGCGTTGGTCATGCTTTTCTCCAGGGTAGAGAGGATTGTCCGCGCCGGGATGTCTCCGACTTTGGGCTTACGCCATGGGTGCAGTCCGAGCAGAATTCGCGGTAGGCAGTCTCTCCTTCCAGGGTCTTCTCACCCAGTTTCAAGTGAACGCCGCCAAGGCATCTGCTTCGCTCGCGGCGATGTCCAGGATCGTATCCAGTTTGGTCATTGCGAGGATTTCTCGGACAAAGGGGCAGATCCCGCACAGTTTGAGCCGCCCTCCCTTTTCCCGCACTCTCTTGTTCAGGATGACGAGTTTGGCGATCACGTCGCTGCACGCATAATTCACGCCGGAGAAATCCAAGAGGATCTTCTGGAACCCTTCTCGTTCCACCGCAACTCTGCACTCATTTCCGATCTCGTCGGCCAGATCAGCAGAAAGCCGGCTGTCCAGAAGCTTCAGGATGAGCACATCGCCACGTTCCGACACCTGCAAACGCCGGTAGTCAAGCATATCGTCACTCCCCGACGCACCCGCGTCGTCTGTGGTTTGCCGATCCACTTCACGTCCACGACCGTCACTAGTTCGCCGGGTAGCACACCCTTGACCGAGATGCCTTTCGTCAAGTGTTCCGGTCACGGCTTCTTGTTCGACGCTCGATCGATCTGCCTACAACCAGTGTTCGGCGTCGTGCGTGCCACACCGGTATTTCTCCCTGAGATTCTGACCTAGATCGACATGCCCCCTTCGGGCGTCAAAAGCGTATGGTTATGAGCGGGGATAAGTCTATCGCACGCGTGGCGGTTCCGCAAGAGGGCGTCAGGCCCCGTACCAATCGTCGCACCACTCCCATACGTTCCCGTGCCTATCGTCAAGTCCCCAGGCGTTGGGTCTGAATCGACCCACCGGAGCCGCGAACGCGTAGCCATCGCTGGAGCCGATCGCGCTCCCGGCCGAGAGGTGTTACTTCGCAGTTGCGTCGAAAACGTTGGCGATCTGCGTGAGCGACTCGGGGTCGCCGTTCGAGTAGCGGGTGGCCGTGCCCGCGCGGCAGGCGTATTCCCACTCGGCCTCCGTCGGCAGGCGATACTTCGCCCCTTCCTTTCGCGACAGCCACGCGCAGAAGGCCATCGCGTCGTTGTAGCTGACGGCGACGACGGGATGCTCGTCGCCCTGCCGGTTCCCACGTTGCGCCAGCAAGCGTCGGCATCGAAGGCGGAACGCCCTTCTCGGGGAAGAACCGCCACGCCCCCTTCGGATCGCGCGTTTCGGCCTCCATGAGTGGCGTATTGACGACCGCCCTGCCCTTGGTAGAAAATAAAGACAGGTTCCCCGCCCCACAACCGTTCAGCCTTGCGGTGGCCGAAGTCGTCAGGCGTTGGAAGTTTGCGTAGTCTGCCGCATGGCCCTCCCGAAATCCCAGAAATCCCGCTACCGGAGGGGCTGGCTACGTTGCCACCCCGATGCGAATTGTCCGTTCCATGCCCGTTTTTCCGCAGAGTCTTATGGCGGCCTGGTTCTTGTTGGCGCAAGCCGTTCCCCTGGAGTCGGCGACGTCGCTGCCTTTCAGTCCGCTGAAACTCATCCTCCTGGTGGGCTGGGCCTGCTTTTGCCTGTATCTGACTCCGCGGCTGAAAGACAACCCGCTGGTGCCCAGCGAGTACGAGTCGCTTTTCCAGGTGGCGACGCTGTTGGGCGGTCCCCTGGTGATCCTCGTGCTGGTGCTGACCGACACGAGAGCGTCGGCACGGGACAAGAGCTTCTGGGACCGGCTGAAGGACGCGATGCTTGGGACCATGGGCGTCAAGCCGATGCCGGTCGAGGAGTCCGGGCTGCAACTGTTCGACGCGAACGGCGCCGAGTTGAGCCGGCTTTACGGCCACGGTGAAGCCGGGCCGGGAGACAGGCACGTGCTGGCCATGACGGTCCAGATCATCGAGGAGGCCGTGCGGCAGCGGGCGAGCGACATTCTCATCGACCCGAAGGACCATACCTCCTATGCAGTCCGGCTCCGCGTCGACGGCGCCCTGAGGACCCTGCGTATCCTTCCCGCGGCGACCAGCCGTGCGGTGCTCAACAGCGTCAAGGCGGTCTCCAGCATGGACCTGGCGGAACGCCGCAGACCGCAGGACGGCGCGTTCACGGCGAGGAAAGGGGATACCAGCGTTTCCTTCCGGGTGGCCAGCAGCGGCGCGCTGAACGGCGAGAAACTCTCGATCCGCATCCTCAACCAGAACGCCGGCCGATTTACCTTGGCCGACGTCGGCATTCCCGAGCAGCAGCGGTCCATCATTCTCGGCGCCCTCGGCAAGCCGTTCGGCATGGTGCTCGTTTGCGGGCCGACGGGAAGCGGCAAGACCACCACGCTCTACTCGATGCTCAACGCGATCGACCGCCAGACCCGCAACGTGATTTCGGTGGAAGATCCCATCGAGGCCCACCTGCCGAACGTCAGCCAGATCGAGATCAACGCCAAGGCGAAGATCACCTTCGCCAGTTCGCTGCGGAGCATCCTCCGCCAGGATCCGGACGTGATCTGCGTGGGCGAGATCCGCGACGAGGAAACGGCCGAGATCGCCGTCCGCGCGGCACAGACCGGCCACCTGGTGCTGGCCACCATGCACTGCGACAGCAATCCGACGGCCCTGATTCGGCTTCTCGACTTGGGAGTGTCGCCGATGCTGCTGTCGTCGGGCCTGAGCCTGCTGATGACGCAGCGCCTGGTCCGCAAGCTTTGCCGCCAGTGCAAGCGGCCGGCCCGGCTGAGCCCCGCGGCAGCCGAGGGATTCCGCAAGCGAGGCATCGATCCGGGGCGGATGTTCCAGGCCGCCGGGTGCGACGCCTGCGGCGGCACCGGCTATCTTGGGCGGTTGGCGGTCTGCGACCTCCTCTCGGTGACCGACGAACTGCGAACGGAAATCGCCAACAATCCGGGGCTCGCCGCCAAGCTCCGATCGGAAGGCGAGAAGAAGAGCCGGACCAACCTGAAAAACGAGGCGTTCCGCCTGGTGGTTGCGGGAATCACCAGTCTCGACGAATTCAAGAGAGTCGTAGGGTAACGGCCATGGTTTTTTGGGTGATATTGCTCGTTGGCGGACTCTTCGCTTGGGTGGGCTCGCGGCTCGGGTTCTATGCGGCCTGGATTCTTCTCTTGAACCTGATATTGTCCGCGTACATGGGCATTTTCCTCACGCCCGTCGCGATTGCCGCCCTGCCCGGAGGCGCGTCGACGCCCTACGATCACGTCCTTACCCTGGTGAGTATCAGCGCGGCAACGCTCTTGATCGGCCTGGGGATCTGCTCCGCGGTGCTTCGGGGACGGCTTCGCTCCGAGTTTTCTCCGACATGGGACCTCTTCGGCGGCGGGCTGCTGGGGTTCCTGGCCGGTTTCTTGACGGGGAGCTTCCTGGCCTTCCTGCTTTGCCTTACTCCCTACGCGCAAACCGAGTCCGGCAGGAGGCTCGGGCTCGACGCAGCGTCGCAACAGGCCACCATCGGTTACTTGTCGGGATGGTGCGGCCTGCTCAATTCGATCGTGTCGTCGTCGGATGCCCCGAGCACGCGGGATGTCGTCCGTGCGCTGGTGGAGAGGGCCACTGCGCCTCCGGAAGCAGCGCCGACCGGTGAGACGGGCGTCGAGACCGGCATGGAGGCGGTCCCGGCCGACACCGCACCCGCGCCGGACACGGGCGGCGCAACACCTTCCGCCGATCCGGACGATCCGACCGGTCCGGCTGTTCCGAGCGCAGCGGAGCGGGCCCCTTGAGGCGGGTTCCACCCAGCGTGGCACGACGCTCTGCGTCGTGAATCACGGCACGGAGTGCCGTGCCACACTCTTGCTCCTGCAATTCCGGATCAGAATTGCGTAACGACACACCGCGCAATCCAAAGTCCAAAATGGAATCAGCCTGGCAGATGGAGGAGCCACCAAATGAGCATCACCAGACCGACCAGGCTCATCGGCAAGAGCACCAGGACGACCAACGGGTGCAAGAGGATTCCGTCCCAGGGATCGGGCTGCTTGATATCCAGCGCGCTGTAGGTCTGTTCGGCCGCGGAGGCCGCCGGGTCGGTCGACTGGAGGGTCGGGGCGGAAGGCTGGGCCGCTTCGTGGATCAGCTCGGCAAGATCCGGAAAGCTCATCAGGGTCTCTTTCCAGTCGCCTTCCTGCTTCTGGGCCGCTTCCTCGCGGCCTCGCGGCCGCAGTTTGCCCGCCGTGCCGAGCGCGCCGCTGCCTTCCGACCGGGAAGAAAGGGGAACCGGGTCCATGGGAATGGCGGTCAGCGGACCCATCCAGGGCCACAGCCGCACTCGCACTTCCGCGGCCGAGCTGATTCGTTCGCGAGGGTCCTTGGCCATCATGTCGGCGACCACTTCGACGAATTCGGCGCTCAAGGATGGGTTCAGGCGCCTGGGGTCCAGGGGCCGAAGTTCACAATGCGCGCGGGCCTTGTCGGCCGTCGAACCGCCGGGGAATGGGACCTTGCCTGTCACGGCATAGTAGAGCGTGCATCCCAGGGAATAGATGTCCCAGGCCGGTGTGGGGTTGGCCGGATACTTGATATGGTCCGGGGAAACGTAATCCGCCGTCCCCACGATCCGGCCGAACCGCGGATCGCTCTGCGGATCGGCATCCAGGGGCCCGGCCAGCCCGAGGTCCGACAGCTTGGCATGGCCGTCCGGCGTCACCAGGACGTTTCCCGGCTTGACGTCGCGATGGATCAGCCCCGCCTCGTGCGCGTGCTGCAGCGCAGCGGCGACTTGGGCCGTGATGCTTGCCGCCTGCTGCATCGAGAGCGGGCCTTGGCTCCGCACGAGTTTCCTTAAGTCGGCCCCGGCAACATACTCGACGACGAGGTAGTAAACGTTGCCGTCTTCGCCCGCATCAAAGGCACGCACCAGGTTTTCGTGGTCGAGCCGGGCCTGGGCGCGAATTTCGCGGGTAAAGTTGGCGACGGCTTCGGGCGTGGACTTGCTCTGCGGCAGCACCTTG
This sequence comes from Pirellulales bacterium, assembly GCA_013360685.1. GTDB lineage: Bacteria > Planctomycetota > Planctomycetia > Pirellulales > Thermoguttaceae > JABWBD01. The sequence continues at coordinate 21,492 of JABWBD010000017.1, read as the reverse complement.
ATCGCCACGACCCGACCCAGTACGCTGTGTTCGCCTTTGAACACCTGCCCCATGCCGCCGCGGCCGATGGAGTCGACAATCCAGTACGGGCCCAGATTGAACTTGGTGCGTCCCTCAAGGAGCTGGAGCGCTTGCCACGGATTCAGGTGCCCCATCTGGACAACCTGGTTGGCAAGTTCCTGCTCGCGGTCCGAGACTTCCGCGCCGATGGGGAAATGGGCGGGCCAACCCAGGGCGGCACGGGCGGCATTGAGCTGTTCGCGTGTGAGCAGTCCGCTGGCCAATGCGCAACGCTCGAAGGCGGTTCCTTGCGGTGTTTTCACTGGGTGTCTGCCCGCGCGGCACGATGTCTCGAGTCCAATCCCCCTACGAATACGTTACCTCCAACCGGCCCGCGTCGTCAAGGCAGTGCACCCTGGCGGCGCCCCCGATTGCCGCGCGCTCCGGAGTTACTGCGATTCCACCTATCCCCCCATCGACCCGGACCGTAACGTTGTAGTATTATGGAGAAGCCGTGACCGGCCCCCGACCGGTCCAGTTTCCGTCCGGGGTAAAACGGAATTCATTCCGTTAGTTCCGTAAAACGAGTTTCATTCCGTTCAGCCCGCACAACGCAATGCATTCCGTTGACCTTCCGCGTCTCACGGCTGAATGAACGGAATGCATTCCGTTTTACGTGTGCTGGTCTTGTTCTGAATCCAACGAGAAAGGAGCCACTGATGGTCCAACCGCAACGCTCTCGAACAGGCTCTTTGGCCCCCTGCATGGCCGCCGGCGCCGCACTGCTCGCTCTTTTTGCCATCGCCTCAACCCTTTGCGCCTCTGACGGGAAGCCGGCCTGGTGGGAGACGGAAACGGCGCTGGCCGCCGACGGCTCGTTGCCCTTGACCGCGAAACCCTGGTGGCCGAAGGCCCAGGGCCTCAAGGTCGGCGAACAGTTCATGGTGAAGAGCGAGGAGCCCGGCGGTGGGAAGATGCTTGTTCGCCGCGAGCGGCGGACCCTCCGTTACATCTACGGCAGCCGGCAGCCCCGCGAGACCGACCTGATCGTCTGGGTGATCGACGACGACGGCGACATGCCCGACGGCGCCTCCGACGGCGATGCCGACAGCGACTGCACCGTCGCCGACTACGGCGCGGACGGGACAGCCGACCGCATGGTCGACTACATCGACAACGACGGCGACAATAGGCCCGACCAGATGGACATCCGTTATTTCGACGAAGGCAAACTGCGGATTGCCTGGTTCGGAAACGACCTGGACGGCGACGGGCTGATGTGGAAAATCACCAACTACGAGTACGGCGCCAATTTCTTCGAGTGCGACCCGTACGGCGACAGCATCGTCTACGCCAACCGCTACGACCCCGACGAAAAGCGGTGGTGGCCGATCAGCGAATGCCCCTTCGCCTTCTACGATACCGACGGCGACGGACTCTCGGAGGCCGTGGTCCGGGTCAGCGCGGCGCCGCTGGATTTCAACCCCGAGGAAGAACGCGATCCGGGCAACTCGCTGTTCAACTACCGGATGCCGTTTGCCGAGCGGTTGCGGAAGATGGGCGCGGTCAACATCCGCTATAGCATCGACGTCGACAACCTCAATTCCCAGCAGCGGCCCCTGCACCACGACCTCGGCTTCAACATGATCGGCCGGTTGCCCTATCAATTCGAAGGCATGGAACAGACCAGCCCGTTGCGGCGCGAGCCGAAGACGACGGTCGTCACGCCGTTCGAGAAACTCCGCCAGATCTCGGAGTCGTATCCGGCCGAGCAGACCGGCTTCAGTTGGCGCGAGTTCGCCGACGACAGCGTCTCGCTCGGCCACGGCCCGCACGCCGACGAGGACCGCCGCTGGGAAGGGATTTTCTGGATGTGGACCCGGCGGATCATGCACAACACGGGCGGTCCGACGCAGGAGTGGAACATGCGGCGGGAATTCTGCCCGACGCCCTCGACAAAGCGTGAACTCTACTACTGCCGTGCCGACCGCCGCGTCCATCTGAAGGGCGCGACGGAAGGATGGCTTCGCGTCGGCAATCTCGGTTCGAAAGACGCCATCGGCGAGGTCCGCATGTTCGACACGGATGCCGATGGCCATTTCGACCGCTGGGAGGTCTACCAGGCAGGCCAGGTCGCTCCGGTCCGCGTGAGCACCGCCCGCGATCCCGGCGTCCGCGAGTTGCCGGGCGACTGGAAAGAGCTCCAGCGGATCTACAATGAAGAACTTCTGCCCGAAGCGCTCCAGGCCCATGAACAGGTGATGGCCGCGATGGAACCGCTCGACGGCGGTTTTCCAGCGCCGGAAAACCTTGCCAAGGCCCTCGAAGCAGCAACCTGCCCGGCCGAGAAGCAGTATGTGCAGGACGTAATCCGCGAGATCCGTTTCGCAACGCTCCGCGACAAGCTCAGGCAGGAGGCCGAGCAGTTGCTGGCCTCCTCCGACGGCGTCAGCCGCATCGACGGCCAGCGGCTTGCCAACTCCACCCGCGCCTGGAGCATGACGGCTGCGCTGAGCCGTTTGGAACATGCCTACGGGGAGGGCCGTTACGATCAGGTCGTCCGCCTTCTGAAGCAACTTCAGGAACTGGCGGCGGGGCAGTAGAATCACCCTCGAACTCGCTCCCGAGCCGGCAGGAGGTCGCTCATGCAAGCTCACCAGAAAGTACTCTTCGTCGACGCCGCCACCGGTTTCTACCGCATCCAACGCTACCCGCTGGGCGACTTTTTCGGCCCCGTCGACCTCGGGCTTCACCTGGCCGGGAAGTACAACAGCCTCAATATCGGCACCGGGCTGTTGGCCGGGTCGATCCTGCCCGGTTCCAACCGCCTGATCTTCAACGCCTTCTCGCCCTGCTGGGGCGGTTTCTATATCTCCACGATGGGCGGAGCCGGTCTGGTCTTCGACAACCTCGGGCTCAACATGCTTTGCCTGGTCGGGAAGGCCCCCTCGCCGTCGGTCCTCTATCTCAACCGAACGCACGGCGAGGAGATCGAGGTCCGCATCCAGCCCGTCGATCTCCGCCGGGTCTGGGAGAGCGGCCACGGCGGGGTCTACGCCATGATGGACCATGCCCTCGACCGTTTCGGCGAGCACTACCAGAGCGACCCTCGCGTGCTGGCCGTCGGTCCCGCCGCGGAAGCAACCGATTTCGGCGCCATCGGCTCGGCACCGATCTACAAAGGACGGATTACCGAGATCGATACCTGGGCAGGCCGCGGCGGCATGGGGAGCAAGATGCTCCAGCACCACGGAGTTGCCGCGATCATCTACGGCGGCACATTCATCGACGAGGATTTCCGCGACCGCAACGTAGCCGACCAGTGGTTCCAGGACAAGTACCAGAAGAAACTCGGCGCGAAGGACCTTGAGGCCACGGTCAAGTACCGCTACGACCCGAAGTTCGAGACCGGCGGCACGTTCGGCGTCAACTACGCCACCGTCGGCGGCCGCTTGCTCGCCTTCAACTACCGGAGCGTCTATCTGCCGGAAGAAGATCGCCGCGAGATGCACCGGAAATTCATCGTCGAACATTATCTCCGGCAGTTCAACGAGGAGACAATCCAGCCGAAGAATCAGCGCAACTGCGGCGAACCCTGCCCGGCCGTCTGCAAGAAGACCCGCGCCGAGTTCAAGAAGGATTACGAACCTTACCAGACGATGGGGCCGTTGTGCGGCATCTTCGACCAGCGCGCGGCCGAGCGGCTGAACCGCCATGCCGATCGCTACGGTTTCGACGCCATCTCGGTCGGCGGCGTTCTCGGCTGGCTGATGGAGTGCCTCGACCGCAATTTGCTCGGCGGCGAGGACTTGGGAGTGAAAGGCCGTCCGGTCTTCTCGCCGGCCAGTTTCGCCCTGGAAACCGATTCGATGACCAATGCGGAACTCGGCGTTGAACTACTCGATTCGATCATCCATCGGCGCGGCGTCCTGGATCTCTCGGAAGGGCCGCGCAAGTTCGGCCGGCGCCTGGCCCGCGACCGTGGCAAAGAGATCCTCGATCCGTTTGTTTACCTCGGCTACGCTCGCAAAGGCTGGACGGTGCCGAACCAGTACTGGACTCCCGGCGCACTGTCTCCCATGGCGATCATGGGCAAGTACTATATGTACTACGGCAACGATTTCATGCCGCCGCGGAGCCTGGGCCGGATCAATGCCCAGCGGTTCCGCGACGAGTTGGTCCTCGACAACCTCGGCATGTGCCGCTTCCACCGGCTCTGGGCGGAAGAGATGCTGCCGGAGATCATGGGCTCGCTCTACGGCATGAAAGACGAGTACCTCTCGCGCGTCGCCATCACGGCCAGCCGCATCAACAGCCGCAACTCCTCCGTCTTTTGGGAGTCGCAGCGGAACATCGACCTCATCCACACGTACCTGAAGCGGCAGCGCGACGTGGAAGGCGTCGACCGCACGGAACTGCTCCATTGGCTCGACCAGTTCAAGAGAGACGAACCGGAGGCCGCCTTCAGTTTCTGGTACGAGGTCCACAAAGGAATTCACGAGTCCTTGCGCGAATTCTGAATCGGTCGTGCTAAAAAACCTCTCCCGACGCTTGCTGGAACAACACCCGCCGCCGGCTCCGCCGCACGACGACCGGTTCCACGTACGCCCGCAAATTGCCCGCCGGCTGCCGGGGCAATCGGAAGTGCCTCGCGACGAGTTGCCGCTCGGCCTGCTCGTTCGGGCATTCCTCTACGCGAACGACCATCCAATCAAGCTGTTTGCTCTCCAATACCGGGTCGAGAATCTTAACGCCATTGGTTCTCATCGGATGCCGCTGCTCCCTTCTCTTTCCTTGTTGGCTTCCGGTCCCTGCGACCGCGGAGTTCTTAAGAGCACTCCGTGTGCCAACGGGTGGGACGCGGCGCGCAAGCCGTTGCTGTGCAACAACTTCCGTCCTTCGCACATTCCCGTGTCCGGAATCGCGGGGTAGTTCTGTCTCCCCAGGGCAACACCCGCGCGGCGGTTTCGCAACGGCCGGTGCCTCCACGACACGGACTATCGGGCGGTGTGGATTCGCCAGCCGGGGTTGATTTCCGGCGATTGGCCTGCCGGGAGCGGCTCGACGAGCTTCGCGTAGAGTTCCGGCCGCCTCGCCCGCAGATAGCGACGGCCGCCGGACTGCTCGATCTTCTCGGGGGTGCACAGCGCCACGACCACGTCGTCGCCCAGGGCAACCGACTCGGCAACCACCTCGCCGAACGGGTCGAGGATCATGGCATTGCCGGTCTTGATCGTGTCGTAGTCGACGCCCACCGCGTTGGAGAATACGTAGTACACGCCGTTCTCATACGCCCGCGCCGGCAGCCAGCGCATCAGCCAGCCCCGACCCTTCGGCCCCTGAAATTCCATCCGCAAGGGGACCGGATCGCGCCGGCGCTCGTCCCATAGCCGCTGTTCGATCTTCCCGCGGCCTGGCATGGGGCTTTCGAGCCCGCAGGTCACGTGCGGGGCGAAAATCACCTCGGCCCCCATCATCGTGGTGATTCGGGGATTCTCGACAAGATTGTTGTCGTAGCAGGTAAGAATCCCGCAGCGGATGCCACAGAGGTCGAAAACGGTGAACCGGTCGCCGCACGTGAGGTGCTTGCTGATGAAGGCGTGGATCTTGCGGTGTTTGGCGACAAAACCGTCGGGCGAAACGGCCACGTAGGTATTGAACAACCGGCCGCCTTCCGACTCCAGCAGTCCAGCCATGAGCGGAACGTTCAATTCCCGCGAAAGCCCGATCAGCCGTTGCGTGCTCGGGCCGTCCGGCACCGGTTCAGCTAGCCGATCCATCTCCTCGCGTGAAAGCGTCTGCAGGAACGTATACCCCGTAATCGAGCACTCGTGGAAACTGACGATTTCCGCCTCCTGCTCGACCGCATGCCGGGCCAATGCCGCGATCCGGCCGAGGTTGTACTCCTTGTCGCTGTCGCGGGCTTCAAACTGGACGGCGGCGATCCGGATGTCTCGCATAAAGATACCTAGAAGTATTGGTAGGCAATCCAGCTCCCCTCTCCCGCTTCGGGAAGGAACCGGGGGTGAGAGCAGTCGGGGTCTGGTTACGGCCTCAAGGTGGGCGAAAAACCCTCGTTTCCAGAGTGAGAATCATCCCACGCCCCTTCCCGGCGGTCAAGCCAATGGTCCGTTTCATGTATCTCATCGAGTGGAGAGAACACCCGACGGGTTTGCGCGTAGGCGTCGCACTGCCGCGGACGGTCAGCCGTTCATGGTCATTGGCGGACGACTTCGCGATTTTCCGATTTCTGGACCTCCTGAACGGAATCTTGGATTGGCAACCCCTTCCACGCGTACGCGGAGGAGGATGAAGGATGACGGGGGGAGGGATGACTCGGGCGACGATATCGAGGTTTGAAGGGCGGTTGCGGCGCGGGGTGGCGCCGGTGCGGAGTGGCCACGTTCCCAACGCACCGCATCCATGTTGCACGCGTTGCGGACAAGGACAATCTCGTAAGTGTTTCCAGAGTCAATACTTGCGGTTGCGTCTGCCAGCGCAACTTCGGCGTGGTTCAGATGCGGGTGACAACTGGTAGGTCCCGCTTGCCGAGCGGGACCTTGCACCACAGCTCCCGCTCGGCAAACGGGACCTACTTCTGTAACTCACCGATGCTCAAGTCTGAACCACGCCGCAACTTCCCAGTATGTTTGGACTGGCCGTCTCCACCGAATGGGTGGCTCATTGAAAGAGAGTCTGCGAAACCGAATGGTGGAGTGGAGCAACGCTCATTCCTTCACCCGCACCGCCCGATGGCATCGGAGCCGAACAGCCCAATTCCGGCAGCCGTGGTCACGACGCTTTCCTTGCCAGCATTCGATCCATCGCTGCCGAGGTGTGTGCCAGGGCCGTGTCGCCGAAATGGCGGTAGGGGAAGATCTCGGCGGTAAGAAAACCGCCGTAGTCGATTTCTCCCAAGGCGGCGAGGACCTCCGGCCAGTTTACGTCGCCGTCCAGGAGAGGAACGAAACCGTGGATCGTGCCCACCGCGCGGCGGAAATCCTTGAGATGGACCTCGCGGATCCGTGGGCCGAGGATCCGGATCCACTGCTCCGGGAAACCGGTCTGGATCACATTGCCGGTATCGAGCAGCATGCCGACCGCCGGGCTGCCGACCTCGTCGATCAGTTGACGCATTTCCAGCGGGCTGAGCAGGAACATGTTCCAGACGTTTTCCAAAAGGATGGCCACGCCCAACCTCTCCGCATCGCGGGACAGCGACTTGAGGGCATCGCGGAGACGTTCGTAAGCCAGGTCATAGCGCACCGGTTTCGCGGCCGGATCCCAGGGCAGGCCGACGTAGCCGGGAATCACCAGCACACCGGGCAGTTCCATGACTGCGGCCAGCCGAAGTGCTTGACCGACGACCTGCTCGCCGTGGCGGCGGACTTCGACATCGTCCGCGGTCAAAGAGAAGGAGAAGGGCTGGATTTCGAGGCTGGTCAGCTCGACGCCGCAGGAGCGGGCACGGCGCGCGACGGCGGCCGCGCGGGCGCCGTCGCTTTCCAGCGATAGGTAGCCCTGCGGCTCGACGAAAGGCTGCACGCCGTCGAAGCCGTGGCGAGCGGCCGAGTCGAAGCAGCGGGCGAAGTCGTCCTCGTTCTGAAGAAAGCCGGCAGAACCCATGAAATCGGTGTTCTGCGAGAAGGCGCGAATGACAATGGCTTTTTTCATCGAATGTCCTCTCCGTTCGGGCCTCGCTGTTGATGGTAGGACGGTCTTCTTTGACATCAGTAGAGAGAAGTCAAGAAGACGGCTGTCAAGAAATGAGAAAAGGGGCGCGTTGGGTCAAGGCCAAACTCAGAGTCTATCGGAAAACGGCCTGCATGGAATCGCCGAGGATCCGCAGAACCTCGTCGCACTCCTCTCGACCGATAATGAGCGGCGGCTTGATCTTGAGCAAGTTGCGCCGGACGCCGGCCAGGCCGAAGATCACGCCGCGCCGCATCGCTTCGTCGCGAATCTTCTTGGTTTCGGCCTCCAGCGGCAGCTTGCTCTCGGGATCCTTGACGAATTCCACGCCGATGTGAAGTCCGACCTGCCGGATATCGCCCATCTCGGGGAACTCCGCTTGCAGGCGCAGGAGGCCCTCTTTGAAATACTCGCCGATGCGGTTGACGCTGTCGAGCACACGGTCGCGCTCGATGATCTCCAGGAGCTTGAGCGAAGCGACCTGGGAGAGCGAGTTGTTGGCGAAAGTGTGAAGCTCTTCCGTGTCGGGATCGTAGCCGAGCAGCCCGTCGCGGACGATCGTCACACCAAGCGGCAGTCCGCCGCCGACGGCTTTGCCGAGGACGAGAAAATCGGGAGTCACGCCGTAGTACTCGGCGGCGGTCCACTTGCCGATGCGGACAAAGGTCTGGATTTCGTCGAAAACGAGCGGGATGCCGTAGCGGTCGCAGATCTCGCGGACAGCCTCCACGTAGCGGCGAGGGAAGATGATCTGACCGCCGCTGGCCTGGAGCGGCTCCATCAAGAGGCCGGCCGGCGGGCCGTTCACGCCCTTCAGGATCGTGAGGTCCAGCATCTTGGCGCACATGAGATCGCAGGTTTCGGGCTTCTGGCCGAAGTAGCAGCGGTAGCAGTAGGGATTGGGCGCCCGCACGCACTGCCTGGTCAGCGGCAGGAAGCGGCTGCCGCCGACGTATTGGCCGTTGGACCGGGTGGTGATCCAGCTTGCCCCCATGGTGCCCAGCGTGGTTCCGTGATAGCTGTCCCAGAGACAGAGGAAGTTGGCCGACTGGGGGCGGTTCTTCAGGGCCAGCTTCATTGCGCCTTCGAGAGCCAGGGCACTGGTGGGCACGAAGGAGACGCGGCTCATCCCGGGCGGGGCGATCGAGGCGATCTTCCGCGCCAGGGCAAAACGTGGCAGAGTGTCGAAGCCCTGGTGGACGTGGGTCAGGCGCCGGGCGTGCTGCTGGACGGCCTGCCAGATCTCGTCGTTGGCGTAGCCCAGGTAAAGCGCCCAGCTCTGGGAGGTGCAGTCGATGTACGATTTGCCGTCGATATCCCAGACGCGGACTCCTTTGCCGTGATGGAGGACCGGTCCGCCGCGTGTCCCGCCGCCGATCATCAGGTGCTTTCGGCACTCCTCGATTTCCTCGGTAGTCATTGCGTAGAGGGAATCGACACCGTCGCCTTGGCTCATGCTGTTTTCCTTATTCATGGAAAGATCCGCAAAGCATTCAACCGGAGGATTTTTTCTTTGACGCCCACCGGGATCTCCGCGTCCAACACCATGCCGAGCTGGGTGCGAGGGTCGATCCAGGTCAGATCGGAGCCGAAAAGGACCTTGTCTTCGCCGGCGTTTTCTGCCAGGTATTCGAGCAGACCGCGGACGTAGCAGTCGCCGGCAATATCGAGAAAGACATTGGGATAGCGGCGTGCGAGGTCGGCGGCGGCGACATGGCCGCCGTAACGGCCGCCGGCATGGCCCAGGATGAGCTTGACCTCGGGATAAACGGAAATGTACCGCTCGAATCTCGTAGGGAAGGAGAACTTCTGACTCGGATTGTCGTCCGAGATGTCCCAACTGTGGGTAAGCATCGGCAGGTTCCGCTCGGCCGCCAGGCGCCAGATCGGCTCGTAAGCGTCGTCGTCGGCAGCGCAGCGGTGGAAGGAGGGATGCAATTTGATGCCGACGCACCCGGGTTGCTCGAGAGATTCTTTGACAAACTCGATCGCGCCGTCGCGGCCGGGCTCGAAGACCGTGTAGAAGGCGAACCGGCCGGGCGCCATCCGGCAAGCGGCAATGCTCTCGCGGAGCCCCAGGGCCAGTTCGCCGTGGAGCATGGCCAGGTGGCAGAAGATTGCGCGCTCGATCCCGAGCCGATCCATGGTCCGCAGGATCGTTGCAGTCGATGGGTCCGGGAAGTGAAATCCGGGCGAGGTTCCCAGGTGGCAGTGGACGTCGATGATCATCGCGGGTCCACCTCGTCGATGAGGCGCTGGAGATTGCGGCCGGCGATGTTGAGCCGGTCGTCGTCGGGCAGATCGCCGTGGGTGAGGAGCATGGTCACACTGCCGGGCTCCTCGTGCGGGAAATAGGAGCCGAAGAGGAAATGCGCCGAGCCGAACCGGCGGACCATGTCATCCAGGCCCAGGTAGTTGGTCACGTTGTGGAGTTCGAGCAAGAGGTTCGGCAGCCGCTGGAGCATTGGGTAGTAGATGCGGTTGTCGTAGAAAAGCTTCTTGCCGGCGCCTTCGACGATCACCGGCAGGCGGGGGAATCGGGAGCAGATTTGCCCGATATCGCGCCAGCGGGTCTGCGTATGCCAGAGGATCAGCGGCAGTCGAAGGTCTTGCATCGACGCGAGCAGCGCCTGCGACGGCTCGTCGGAAAGCAGAAAGCGGTGCAAAGCCGGGAAGAGCCGCACGGCCCGAACGCGCGCGGCGATGAGCGACCTCAGCTCATCGGTCCACGGCGAGCCGCCGGCGGATTGCGGCACGAGCGCGACCGCGCCGAAAAAGCCGGGCAGATCGCCCAAAGCTTCGAGAAGAATGTGGTTGCCGGCGGCCGGATCGTAGCGGACGCACGTCGTGTGCGAGAGCAGTGCTCGCTTGATTCCGTAGCGGGACAACCGGGCGCTCAATTCGCCGGTGCCGAGGGTCGGCGCGAAGGCCGGCGTGAGTGGGTCGCCGAGCCAGCAGTTGGCGTCGAACAGTGCCAGCCCGTCTCTCCGGCGCCGGTAATCGACGATCGCGGTTTCCAAGTCGGCAGTCATAGTTCGTGGAGGAGGTCTCGCGTGGCGGGGTAGAGCTGCTGGTAGAGGCGGTACATCCGGTCGTGCTCCTCGGCAAAGCGGTCTTGCGGCACGAAGCTTCTTTCCACCCGGACGGCGCGATCGAGGATTTCTCGGATCGGCAGATTGCCGTTCTCGCCGTGCGCCGCCAGCAGGGCCGCGCCCAGGCAGCCGGTCTCGAGGATGTTGAGCCGCTGGACCTCCAATTGGAGGATGTCGGCCTTGATCTGGAGCAGTGCATCGCTCAGGGAGCCTTTGCCATAAGCGCGAAGGCGATTGAAAGCGATGCCATGCCGCTTCCAGACCTCGAGATTCAGCTTCATCTCGTAGTTGTTCGAGTCGACCGCTCCGCGGACGATCTCCGAAGGGGTGTTCTGAAGGGTCAGTCCGGCGATGATCCCCTTCGAGCGAGCGTCGAGATGCGGTGTGCCGCTACCCGCGAAATGCGGGAGGACGAGGATCTTCGACGGCTCTGCCGGCATGCAGCGGAACATGGCGTCGAAATCCGTTTCGCGGGGCTGGAGCGTCTTCCGCAGCCACTCGAACAGATCGCCCGAGGAGAAGTTGTACGCCAGCGTGGCAATGCTCCGGCCGTAAACGTGGAGGAGGTTGCTGAAGTTGTTCTCCAGCATGTCCTGGTGGAACACCGGCGCGGTAAAAAGCGTGGTGATGCATTCGACCGTGCCGAGCGAATCAGTGGCAGAGCCCGGATCGAGCAATCCGGCCCCCAGGGCGCAGACTTGCTGGTCGTGGCCGCCCGCGACGAGCGCGCAGCCTCGCGCGAGTTCAAGCTCATCGCACGTGTCGGGGGGCAGCGTGTCGATCGGCTCGCCGGGAGCGACGAGTCCCGGGAGCCGCTCGACGGGCAGTTCCGCCGCGGCGAGGATTTCTTCGGACCATCGCCGTCCGGCGATGTCGAGCATCATCGTCGTGGAGGCGGTGGCGAGGTCCATCTTCGGCGGCAGCCCGAGCGCAATCTGGATCCATTCGGCGGCGGTGATGAACTTGTCGATCCGATTCGCTTCGTCAAGTTCGCGGCGGATCCAGAGGATCTTGGGCAGCATGAGGCTCGGGTGCGTCGTTGTGCCGCTGATCGCGTACGTCCGCTCCCGGCCAAAGCGGCGTCGCCACTGGTCGGCAAACGGTTGGGCGCGGTTGTCCGTCGTGCTGAGGATGTTCAGGACGGGCCGCAAGCGGCGGTCGATCGCGGTGATGCCGCCGCCGAACGCGGAGAACGAAATCCACTGGACCGGGTCGTGCCGGCACTGCCGGGCGCACTGGCAGATAGCCTGCCGAACCGCCTCGGCCAGGCGCCGGGGGTCGATTTCGCACCAGCCGGGTTGCGGGGAAAGCCGCTCGTAGGCGGCGCTGGCCTCGGCGAGAGGGCGGAAGTCCCTGTCGAAAGCCACCGCCTTGGTGCGGCTCGTACCGACATCGATGCCGAGGTAGGTCATGATGCACACGCCTTACAGCACGGGCACGTCCCATAACCGGGCCAATGCCTCCAATTGCGGCATCCAGTCGCCCGGAATGATGCACATATGATGGGCCCGCAAATTGGCCACGAACCGCTCCATGTCCTGGTGGATTTTCACGTAGGCAAACGGCCACACGGCCCCCAGACCCACCAGACCGTTTTCATCGTGGGGGTAGGCGAACGACTCGCCCGGGCAGGCGTGCAGCACGTAGCGGCCCTGGACCCGCCCAAACCTCGCCAGCGTGACCGGGCCGGGCGGGAGGATGAAGTGCGGGCAGGCGCCTCCCTTGCAGAGATGCTTGCCGGTGGATTCGTCGTAGGTTCCCTGGATTTCCGGGCAATTGCAAAGCGCGATTTTGTCCTTGCCGCCGGCCAGGCGCGTGGCCGCCGTGCCGCAGTTGAGAAATCGCGCCCACCGCTCCTCGCGGTTGAGATACTGGATGTCGGAGAACATCACCGGCGAACCGCTGAACAGCGTGAGCACGTACATCGTCAGGGCAGCGTTCATGTCGGTCTCGCAGGCCACAACGAAGCCGTCGTCGTTCCATAGTGCGATCGGCAGGCACGGCGCGAGGTAGTTGTCCAGCAACTCGAACTGGCATTTGACGCCGGCGAAGTCCCAGCGGTTGCGGGCGAACATCGCCCGGCCCGCCAGGTAGAGCCGGGCCGAGCGGGTGAGCACGTCGTCGGAAACGTCGACCGCACGGAATTCCGATTTCCATCGTTCCACCAGCGGGCGGGTTTCCGCTTCCGGCACTCGCTCGGCTTCGTGGATCAGCGTCCACTGTTCGGCGTGATCGACGTCGATCCCGAACTCGCGCCGCCACTGGTTGGCGTCGGCGTCGGCCGTCATCATGCTCAGGCACTTTCCGCCCACGTGCCCGTAGCGAGAGCGGGCCACAACGCTCTTGACGTGGCATGCCTGGATCCACGCCGACATCTTCCTGCGCGAGGCTTCGTTCCAGGCGTCGCAGACGATCTCGTGGCGGAAACCGACTTCGTCCAGCGAGCCGTGCGTGACGCCGAAGCCGATCAGCGACGTGTCGTCCATGTCCGGGATCGACCACACCAGGGCCGGCAGGTGGCTGTGTCGGCAAGCGCCGACGATCACGTTGGCTCGCAGGAACCATGACGTGAAGTAGACGATCCCGCAGGCTCCCGCGGCACGCATCCGCTGGACCTCGGCGACCGCCTCCTCTTCCGTGGCTACCGCGCGGCCGGGCCAGACGACCTCGACATCCAACGCTCGGACCTTCGTCTCCAGGTCCGCCCTGCCAAGCAGTTGCTTTTCCAGCGCGGGGTCGATCCGCGGATCCTTGACCGGCAGCAAACCGATCACGGGCCGACGAGCAGAGGTTGCGTTCATGGCAGGGCTCCATGGTAAAATGGAATTCATTCCGTTGCTTTGCTTCTTGTGTTCAGTTGTGTTGGCGGTTGCCACGGCCGGGGAACAGAATGAGTTCCGCCGTTGGAAGGGAATAAGTTCCATTTCCCATTTGGGCAGCAGGCAAGTTCTACACCTCCGGCACGATGTAGGGCTCGCGGTCCTTGCGACGGAGCAGGCCATTGGCGGCGGAGTCGTCGACAAACTGTTCGCGATGGGGATCGAAGGCCAGGGACGGTCCGAGCGCAAGCCGGTCCTGGGCGAGATCGACTCCGTTGCGCTCCAGGTGTTCCTTCATCGCCGCGAACTGCTCGGCCGCCAGAGGCTCGGATTCTAACCGGTCGAGGATCTCGCCGGGCGGTGTCGCGCGGCCGAGACGGCAGGAGATCATGCCCATGTGGCACAAGGCACTGGACGTGTGCCCTTCCAGGACATCGGCCGCCAGGTCTTGGCGACGGCGCGAGTGCATAGCCGAAAGCCAGTTTTCGAAGATGAAACGGTCGCCCTTGGGCCAGCCGATCCCGCGATCGGGATCTCGCTTTTCAAATCGCCGTATCACCTTGTCTTGAAGATCCATCGCCACAAGGGCTTCGCCCCCGTCGTCGATGACCAGCTTGCCGCCCTCGCAGAAAACGATCACGCCGATGGTCCGGCCGCCGCGGAATCCCGCAGGGGCATCCATGCTTCGGCCCCACAGGGAGGCGTTGGCCTGATGCTCTCGCGACTTCGGCAGCCCGCGGACTTCGAACACGATCGGTGGCCCGTCGTAGGTGTGCCACGCTAGTTGGGTATTGGGTGTCTCGCCGTCGTCGTCGTAACCCAATCGCGCGCCGACGCTCATCACCCGAGTTGAGAGCCCCGCGTGGCCGAGGAACCAGCGCGCGAGGTCCATCTCGTGGATGCCCTGGTTCCCCAGGTCGCCGTTGCCATAGTCGTGGAACCAGTGCCAGTCGTAGTGGAGGTTCTTGCGGGCCAACGGCTTGAGCGGCGCCGGGCCTGTCCAGCGGTCGTAGTCGAGGTCTGGCGGGATCTCGCCGCGGCCGAACTTGCCGATCGACATCCGCGGTTTGTAGCACATGCCATGCGCGTAGCGGATCGCGCCCAGGTTGCCGGCGCGAAGCCAGGCCAAGGCGTCGAGCACGTCGGGATTCGCGCGTGCCTGCGTGCCGGTCTGGACGATCCGCTCGTGTTTGCTCGCGGCGTTGACCAACTGGCGGCCTTCCCAGAGATGGTGCGAGACCGGTTTCTCGATATACACGTCCTTGCCGGCCTGGCAGGCCCAAATGCCGATCAGCGAGTGCCAGTGATTGGGGGTGGCAATGGTGACGGCGTCGACGTCGTTGCGGTCCAAGAGCTTGCGGACGTCGGACTCTGCAACAACGTTGCTGCCTTGCTCGCGGGCCTTTCTCGCGTTCGCCTCCAAAACTGCCGAATCGACGTCGCAGAGACCGGCGAGCCGAAGCCCCTTGGTGGCGGCGATCATCCGCAGGTGCGTCTGCCCGCGGCCGTTGAGTCCCACGACCGCAACGCCGATCGCGTCATTGGCGCCGGGCGCCCGTGCCGCGGTTCTCTTAGCGGTGAGACTGACGGCCCCGGCTGCCGCGGCGCCGGCCAGGCGTTTGACAAATCGTCGACGAGTGAGTTGGTTCATGTTCGCCCTCCCGATGCGTGGTTTTTGTTTAACATACAACGACGGCTCCCGCTCCGCAAATCTTTCCCGGCCGGCCACGGGGCGCAGTTGATCGGCAGCAAGTTCTCGCACAACAGCCCCATCGAAGCAACATCGCTCTGGGGCGCGACGCACATCGTCCTCCTGGAGACGGCGCCGGACGAGCGGCCGCCATTTCGCCCAGAACATGCTGACCGCCCTGCCCCATCTCCACAGGGGATACGTCCAATTAGTGACATTGGGGTGTCGGGATGATAAGCTGGTTGGCATGCCAAGAGCAGCACGAATAGCACCGGGCAGGATGGTATTCCACGTATTGAATCCTGGAAACGATCGTCGGACGGACGTATCCCCTTTTCTCATTCGAGGATGCATGACGGGTAGCCGCGTGGTACGAGCGGCGTTGGATTGTAGAGGAATACCACAAAGCGCAGAAGACGGGTTATTAAGTTGAAGACATGCAGTTCACGACCACGGCCCGATTGGAACCGGCAATTGCGTTGTTGTACGTGGTGGCGGTGACGCTACTGAACCTGCGAGACGCCAGCCGCCGCTCTGACGCCAAAACGCGACGGGCGACGACGATCCCGGCACCCGATTACGTGGAGATGAGTCTTTGGCGTTACCGGGAAATCCGGAAAGAGCTGACTGTCCATGACTCTTTCTATGCGTTGGCAAGTCTCGGCGGCCATCAAAACCGCAAGAGCGACCACCGCCCCGGGTGGCTTGTCCTCTGGCGTGGCTGGACCAAGCTCCAGGCCATGGTCGACGGCTATACTGCTGCCAAGCGAAAATGTGGTAAGACTTAAGCCCTCCCAGGCCGTCGAGATCGCAGGAAGAAGACGGCCTGGGAAGGCCGTCCTACACCTAAGAACGGAAGAGCCGAGGAGTCCTTAGACGCGGACCCAGCGGCGGGCCTTCATCTCGAACCTCGGCAGCGTTCCCGGCGGACAGACGACCACCGGCACCCGCAAGTTGGACTGGGACCGCAGGCGAGCTTCGATCCGGCGTGCGAGGCCATCGCCGTCCTTGCAGAGGGGCGCCGGCTCGACCTGGATGCGGAGCTCCGCCATGGCGCCTTCGCGGCGGACTTCGCAACGGTATTCGGACACCTCCGGAAAGGAGCGGACCACCTCCTCGATCGCGCCGGGATATACGTTCATGCCGCGAATCAGCACCATGTCGTCCAAACGGCCCAGGATTCCTCCCTTGAGGGCCAACTCGTGCCGGCCATAGCGATTGGCGATTTCCCGGTCCTCACAAACCAGGTCGCCCGTGCGGTAGCGGATCAGGGGCGAGCCCAAACGGCCCAGCGTGGTCAGCACAAGTTCGCCCGTCTCGCCGGGAGCGACCGGGCGGCCGGTTGCCGGGTCGAGGATCTCGGCCACGTACGACGACTCGATCACCATGAGCGTTCCCGGCCGCTCCGGGCATTGATAACTGACGGGTCCGACTTCCGTCATGCCGTGATGGTCGAACACGCGGGCTCCGCACCAGCGGCTTTCGATCGCCTCGCGCACCGCGGGCACACTGCCGCCGGGCTCGCCCGCCACAATGATCCTGCGGATCGCCAGACGGGCAAGGTCGACGTGTTCCGCCGCGGCGACTTCCGCCAGGCGGAGGGCGTAGGTCGGCGTGCAAAACAAAACCGTGGCCCGGTTGGCCTCGATGGCCTCCAGCCGGCCCAAGCTGCTCACTCCGCCGCCCGGGATGCACAGACACTCCAACTGGGCCGCGGCCTCCATCGCCGTCCAGAAGCCGAGAAACGGCCCAAAAGAGAACGCGAAGTAGAGGCAGTCCGAAGGTTCAACGCCGGCGGCGCGGAGCACTTGCTTCCAGTTCTCCAGCATCCATTGCCAGCTTTCGCGCGTGTCGAGCCATCGCAGCGGGGCGCCGCTGGTGGCGCTGGTCTGGTTGTAGCGGGAGTACCGGGAGAGAGGATAGGTCAGGTTCGTGCCGTAAGGCGGGTTGCGATGGTGGTCTTCCACCACGGCCGCCTTCTCGGTCAGCGGCATCCTTTCGAAGAACTCTTCCAGGCTGCCCAGATTCCCGTCGAGCCCCGCTTTCCGCAGGATCGGCGTGTAAAAGCGATTGCCTGGGACCAGCTCTCCCAGGAGCCGCCGAAGGGCGAGCAACTGGTGACGGGCGATGGCGTCGCGGGTCTGGAAGCATCGCTGAGCTAAGGCTGCCATGACTTCTCCGAGCCGACGACGTGGTCTGGGGCGGGGATGGGTTGCGCCGTGGGGGCTTGGGGCGGCCGGGCGGGTGCAGGCTTGTAGAGCGTCACCAGGCACCCACCGACGGCCGCCAGCAAGATCCCGGCCAGGAACGGCCACCGCAGTCCCGACCATCCGCCGGCCGGCGGATGCATCGCCAAGGCAACCGCGGCGTTGACGATCGGCGCCCCGGCAAAGACGATCGCCATGACCACGCTCGGCTGGCCGCCCGCGCCGAAGGCCAAGAGCACGCAGAACGCACCGACGGCCCCGACGATGCCCGCCAGGAGCGACCAACTCATCCCCGGGGCGGAAAAGCTCCACGTCGCGCCGCGAAGCCACAGTACGACCAAGGGCGCGACGACCGCCGTCAGGAAGTAGGCAATGCCGACGAACAAGAATGCCTTGTAGCGGCCGTCCGCCGGGTCCCGCATGAGCGTCTGGCCGGTATGGAGAAAGACGCCGTACACGCCCCAGGCGGCAACGGTCATCAAGGCGAATGCGAGCCAGTTCATACGATCTCGTTTGGGCTGGGAGGACATATTCACGCAGACTGGTTGTTCCGAGACGGGCCGCTGCCGGCGGCCGATTCTTGTCGGGAGGCGAACAGCGCATCCGGCGCGACTTCGATCTTCTCGTCGATCCAGGACGGGATCGGAAGGGCCTTCATCCGCTTGCTCTGGGGTTCGATCGAAACGCACACCACGGTGGTCGAGCCGCGGGCGACCGGTCCGCCGCCGTCTTTGGCCAATTGAAACTCATAGGTGATCGTGCGGCTGGTCTTCTCGCGGACCAGGAGGCGGACTTCCACCACGTCTTCAAAGGTCAGCGGCGACTGGAAGGAACACTCCGCGCGGACCCGCGGCCACGACACGGCCCTGCCGCCGTTGTCCGCATGGACCGAGAGCCCCAGAGACCGCAGGAACGCATGCTCGGCCATCTCCATATACCGGAAGTAATTGGAGAAATGGACGATGCCGGCCATGTCGGTCTCGGCGAATTCGACGCGGTGTTGCCAGCGAAACTCGCAGGCCATGGGTTGCTCCGTGACGCGGCTTGGTGGGAAGTGGGTGAGGAGACGCGGGGACGCGGGGATGGGGAGACGCGGGGATGGGGCGATGGAATGATGGCGAGCGAAGGAGTTTCGATACGATTCATGCCATTACTGCAGTATTCCAACACTCCGTAACTCCGGAACGTGCGCATGCGAGGAAAGGACGCTACTGCGTCCGTGTCAACTGGATTGTATCTGCCACGTCGGAGGAACGGAATGTACTGCGTTTTGCGGCCAGGGGGCGGCCGTGAGGGAGCGGTCCGGGGACGGCGGCCTGCTGGGCAACGGCGTCGAACAGCCGCTGGAAGTCCTTGTTGAGGTTGCCGATCAGGCAATCGGTCACGTCGCCGCACAGGTCCGGATACTCGCGGACGAGGCGGCCGAAGCTGAACGAGTGGTCGTAGAAGGCGTAGACCAGCTTGCGCATCGACTCGATCTCATAGCAGAGCCGCTGGGAGTAGGCCGCAAAGCCTTCGGCCGAGACGTCGCCCTCGGCCAGCGCCTGGTGCACGGCGTCGCCGACCAGTTCGCCCCCGCGCAGGGCCAGGTAGACCCCGGAGGAGAAGACCGGATCGAGAAAGGCGAAGGCATCGCCCACGAGCACCAGGCCGTTCTCGGCACAGTATTCCGACCGATAGGAGTATTCCTTCGTGACGCGAAATTCTTCGATCTGCTTGCCCGGCTTCAAGTGGTCCTCGATCCAAACGTTTTTTTTCACCTCGCGCCAGTAGATGGCCGCCAGATCGTTGGTCCCGTTGAACAGATAGTCGCGTTCCGCCACGATGCCGACGCTCACCACGTCGTCGGGAAGGGGGATGTACCAGAACCAGCCCTTCTCGGGCACGTAGGCGACCGTCGTGTTTCCCTCATCCATGCCGGGATCCCGCATCGCGCCGCGGAAATAGGTCCAGAGGGCCACCTTGTTCAGATAGGGGTCCGACTTGCGCCAACCGTTGCGTTTTACGGCCAGGGCGCCTCGCCCGCTGGCGTCGATCGTCGCCGGCGCGCGGACCTCCAGCTTCCCGCCGTCGGGGGTGACGGCGGTCACTCCGACCACGCGGCCGTCCTCTCGCAAGAAATCGGTCGCCTCCACGCTGGTCCTCACATCGGCGCCGAGGCGGCGAGAATTGTCCAGCAGCATCGCGTCGAACTCGCTTCGCAGCACCTGCCAGGTCTGCGCGGCCTCGTGGTCCATGTGGCGGAAGAAATAGAAGGGCGTCGATCGCTTGCCGTCGCGCGAGACGAACTGCACCGCGTATTTCTTGGGGAAATGCGAGGCCTTCATTCGCTCCACCAGCCCGATCCGCTGGAGCGGAAAGTAGCAGAACGGCAGCAGCGATTCGCCGATATGGTAGCGGGGAAACTCTTCCTTTTCGAGAACGAGCACCCTGCGGCCATGCTGCGCCAACACCGACGCCGCGGTGGAACCGGCCGGCCCGCCGCCTACGATCACCACGTCAAAGTCATCACGTGCCTTCACGAGCGTTTTACTCCCTCTGTCGTTCGTCATTCGTCATTTGTCATTTGCTTCACGGCGGCAGGATCTCCACGACCTCGGCAATGGTCCGCCCTGCCAGGTCGGAGAGGCAATTGCAGCGGCCATACAGCCAGGTAGGCCGGGGAAGATGAAACGCCTGGTTCATCGTGCCGTTCGACTTGACCCGCAGGAAGCCGCCCGGACAGCTCCGGTAGCCGATGCCGCACTCGTTGAGCAGACCGCCCAGGGGCACCCGGCCCTCGAGCACCTGCCTGCGGACCGGTTCGTGGAGCAAGGACAAGTCGATCCGGATTACGCCGAACTCGACGGGCCTGCCGGTGCGGGCGACCTCCAGAATGCTGCACCGCGCCAGCCAACCCGATCCGACGACCCGCTCGACCACGTCCAGCTTGATCGGCTCGCCGTGGTAGTCCGTCAGCGTGGACGTCATGTCGCTGGCGTGGACCAACAGCGTGCGATAGGGCTCGGGGATGTCGCCGGGGTCAATCACCTCCGCGGCAAGGACCGGCTCGGCGGAGACCGATTGCCAAAGCTGGTTCACCAGCCGCGAGACCTTCTCGCAGGACTTCACCGGAGCGATCGCGGTCAGTTCAATGGGGGGCATGCTTTCGGCCTCACGTGTAGCGGGCGGTCCGGTGCTGCGGCAGGAAGAAGTCGTGGAGCAATTCATCGATCCCCAGCAGACTGGCGCGGCGGACGGAGACCCGCTGGTCGTCGATCGCCAGATGCCCCTCATCCCGGAGGCGTCCAAGCGGCTCGGCAAACCGGTCGTAGAGATCGACGCCGAACTTGCGCTGAAAATACGCCCGGTCCAGCTTTCCGAATTTCAGTTGCAGGATCAACTCGCGAATGAGCTTCTCCTCTTCCGTCATTGCCAGAGCGCGGTGGATCGGCAGATCGCCCCGGGCGACGCGGTCCATGTAAGGATCGAAATCCTTCTCATTCTGATAGTGCACGCCCCGGAAGTGCCCGAAGGACGAAACGCCCAGGGAAACCATGTCGGCGCCGGTCCAGAGGTATTCGCGGTAGCGGAAGCGGTATGCTTCGGGATCGCGGACGGCGGAATACGCGTCGGCCACGGTGTAGCCGGCGGCTTCCAGCTTGTCGAATGCCTCGGCGACCCAGGCACGCTTCGTCGGCCAATCCGCCACCGGGGCGACGATCTCGCCCCGCTCGTGCATCTCGCGATAGATTGTCGTGTTGAAGGGGATCTCCATCTGGTAGACGGTTACGCAGTCCGGCGCCAACGCGACCGTCTTCTGCACGCAGTCGTGCCAGTTCGCGTCGGTCTCATTGAGCATGCCGGCGATCAGATCGATGTTGATCTGGTGAAACCCGCTCGAACGGGCGTACTCGTAGGACCGGTAGATCTCTTGGGACAAGTGGGCCCGGCCGTTGCTCTTGAGGATCCCGTCGTCGAAATTTTCCACGCCCAGGCTGAGCCGGGTGATT